>NZ_PIOG01000222.1:0-321027 GCF_002810545.1 Klebsiella sp. A-Nf5
ACTGCGTGGTACCTTCGACTTATCCCTGCAGGCTTCGGGTCGGGCCGAGGCAGCGTCCGTGCAAAACACGGCCCTCAGCCCGCATCCATGCGGGCTGCCCCGACCTTCCGGGAACGTCTCAGCGATGTTGAGGCCGCCAGCACCGGCAGTTTCAGCAGCTTCTGGCCCGGCGGTGATTTGGGACCGTAGGCCGGGTCAGGCGCCAGCCGCCACCCGGCAACAACATGCCCGCAACGTGAGGCCGCTTTCGCGGCCTTTGTTACCCGTTGACTCCCTTACTGCCAGCTTTTCGCCTGCGCGGGGGAATCCACCATCACCCCGTCGGCGCCCAGTTCCTTCGCCGTGCGATAGTCTTCCGCACTGTTGATGCCGAAGAAAATAATGTGCGCTTTGCCCTGCGAGCGGAAGCAATCCATCGCCTCTTTATCCCAGGTGAGCGTTGCCGGGGAGATCCCTTCGCCAAGGGTAAACTTCTCCACTACCTCCACCTTGCGCTTCAGCTCCAGCCCATACCACTTATCGCCATTGCTCTGGCTGCTCTGTTGACACTGGTGGCTGAGTGAAATAGTAGCAAGTTTAGTGCGAGTCTCGCTGCGGGTGACGAAGCGGGGAATAGCCGATGGCAGGGCGGCGATATAGCGGTCATCGGTGGAATAGACCCGCACGCGATCGAGGCTGTCGGTGGCTTTTAACACCGCCAGCAGGCGTTCGCCCATCACCACCGGATCGGCATCCGGAGATTTGATATCGATATAGAAAAAAGTGTACGGCCACTGTTGCAGCACGCTTTGCAGGGTCGGGATCGTGGCCTGCTTACCGCGCCACGGGTGGCTGTCATCCCCCCATTTCCAGCCGGCATCGACTTTCGCCAGCTCGGAGGCGGTTAAGCTGGTGACCTTACCCTCGGCGTTGGTCAGGGCGGAAAGATCGCTTGAACGGTAGAGTACCGGTACGCCGTCGCGGCTTAACTGCACCGTGACCCAAATGGCCTCAGCGTTATTCTCCAGCGCCAGTTTAATGGCCGGCAGGGTATTTTCCGGCGCATCGCCGGTACCGCCGCGGTGGGCAATCAGCTGTGGGTTAGCTAAAGCGCTGCTGGTGGCCAGCAGGCAAAGGGCGGTGAGTCGTTTCTTCATGATTGTATCTTTCAGGTTTGTTGATTAACGTTATGAAAATAAACATGATTTATTGCACTTTTATGTTGTCAGCGTTTTTTTGACTACCGCAGTAAAAAAAGCATCAAACTGGCGCGCAGTTTTTGCTATGCTGTATGGGTATACAGTGTTGAGTCTGACGATGCGTAAAATTATCCATGTCGATATGGACTGTTTCTTTGCGGCGGTGGAGATGCGCGACAACCCGGCGTTGCGCGATATCCCCCTCGCGATAGGCGGCAGTCGGGTACAGCGTGGCGTGATTAGTACCGCGAACTATCCTGCGCGCAAGTTTGGCGTGCGCAGCGCCATGCCGACGGCGACGGCGCTCAAGCTGTGCCCGCATCTCACGCTGCTTCCCGGCCGCTTTGATGCTTACAAAGAAGCCTCGAACCATATCCGCGAAATTTTCTCCCGCTATACCTCGCGTATTGAGCCGCTGTCGCTGGATGAAGCCTACCTTGACGTCAGCGACAGCGTGCATTGTCATGGCTCGGCCACCCTGATGGCTCAGGAGATCCGCGAGACCATTGAACGGGAGCTGCATCTCACCGCCTCGGCGGGCGTGGCGCCGGTGAAGTTTCTCGCCAAAATCGCCTCCGATATGAATAAACCCAACGGCCAGTTCGTTATCGCTCCCCATCAGGTGGCTGAGTTTGTGCGGGCGTTACCGCTGGCGAAAATACCCGGCGTCGGAAAGGTGTCGGCGGCGAAGCTGGAAAATATGGGCCTGCGTACCTGTGGCGATGTGCAGAACAGCGATCTGGTCATGTTGCTCAAGCGTTTCGGAAAATTCGGGCGTATTCTGTGGGAGCGCAGCCACGGGATTGATGAGCGCGAAATCCATAACGACCGGCAACGTAAATCGGTGGGCGTGGAGCGGACGTTAGTGGAAGATATCCACGAATGGTCAGAGTGCGAAGCGATTATCGAAAACCTCTATCCCGAGCTGGAGCGCCGGCTGGCAAAGGTCAAACCGGACCTGTTGATCGCCCGCCAGGGCATTAAACTGAAATTCAATGACTTCCAGCAGACCACCCAGGAGCACGTTTGGCCGCGGCTGAACAAAGAAGATCTGATTGCCACCGCCCACAAAGCCTGGGATGAGCGCCGCGGCGGACGGGGCGTGCGTCTGGTTGGACTCCACGTGACGCTGCTCGATCCGCAGCTGGAAAGGCAGCTTTTATTAGGGATTTAACCATGCACATTCGTCCTTACCGTGACAGCGATTTGCCCATGCTCTGCGAGGTCTTCCTGCGCGCGGTGCAGGAAACGGCGAGCCGGGACTATACCCCGGCGCAGATTGCGGCCTGGGCACAGGTGGATGAGACGCGCTGGCGGCAAAAGCTGGCTGACTCAATCGGGCGGGTGGCCGTGGTCAACAATCAACCGGTTGGCTTTATCACCGCCATCGGGACGCATATCGATTTGCTCTTTGTCTCGCCGGATCACGCCCGGCAGGGTATCGGCGGCGCGCTTATCGAAGCGCTCTGCGCTCAGTATCCTGAGCAAATCCTGACGGTGGACGCGAGCATTACCGCAAAGCCCTGTTTTACGGCCCATGGTTTTGACATGGTGGCGGAACAGCGGGTGGCGGCTCGCGGGGAGTGGTTTATTAACTACCGGATGGAAAAACGCGTGGCGCTAAGGTGATGCGGGGGAAAACCGGCGGCGGGCCGCCGCCGGTTGTGGTGCTTATTTAGCCGGAATGGCTTTCAGCAGCTCGGTCAGCAGCGTCCAGTACTGGCCGACGCTCTCGATATGTACCTGCTCATCCGGGGAGTGCGGACCAGTAATGGTTGGCCCGATGGAGACCATGTCCATCTCCGGATACGGTTTTTTGAACAGACCGCATTCCAGACCTGCGTGGATGATCTGGATGTTCGGCGTCTTGTTGAACAGACGCTGATAGGTTTCGCGCACCAGATGCATTACCGGCGAGTTGGCGTCCGGCTGCCAGCCAGGGTAAGCGCCTTTGGCTTCGGTTTTCGCCCCTGCCAGTTTACCCAGAGAATCCAGCATGCTGACCACGTAGTCTTTGCCGCTGTCGAGGAGCGAGCGGATCAGGCAGTGGATCTGCACGTTGTCATCGGTCATGGTGACGACGCCGACGTTCAGCGAGGTTTCCACCACGCCTTTCGCCACGTCAGAGTTGCGGATAACCCCGTTCGGCGTGGCGTTCAGCAGGCGGATGAAACCGTCGCGGGAAGCCTGAGTCAGCGCCGCTTTGTCGTTATCGACCGCTTCCAGGAGCACCACCAGGTTCTTCTCTTTGGCCTCCAGCTCGTTTTTCAGCAGCGCCTGGTAAGTATTCACCAGCGCTTTCAGCGCATCGGTTTTATCCGCGGCGACGGCGACGGTAGCGTATGCTTCACGCGGGATGGCGTTGCGCAACGTACCGCCGTTGAAATCGACCAGACGCAGATCCAGCTCATCGGCGTGGCCGGCGAGGAAGCGCGACAGCAGCTTGTTGGCGTTGCCCAGACCCAGGTGAATGTCACCGCCGGAGTGGCCGCCCTTCAGCCCTTTTAAGGTTACTTTAAAGCTCTGGAACCCGGCCGGAATCGCTTCGCGGGTCAGCGCCAGGTTAGAGGTGAAATCGATCCCGCCGGCGCAACCCATGTAGATTTCGCCTTCTTCTTCGGAGTCGGTATTGATCAGGATATCCGCCTGCAGCCATTTGGCCTGCAGACCGAACGCGCCGTCCATACCGGCTTCTTCGGTCATGGTCAGCAGCACTTCCAGCGGGCCATGAGCGACGCTGTCGTCGGCCAGCACCGCCAGTGCGGACGCCATCCCGATGCCGTTATCCGCGCCCAGCGTGGTGCCGCGTGCTTTCACCCATTCGCCGTCAATGTACGGCTGAATCGGATCTTTGGCGAAGTCGTGGACGGTGTCGTTGTTTTTCTGCGGCACCATATCGAGGTGCGCCTGCAGCGCTACCGGCTTGCGGTTTTCCATACCGGCAGTCGCGCCTTTACGAATCAGAATGTTGCCAACCTGGTCACGTTCCGCGTGTAAGCCTTTTTCTTTTGCCCAACCCATAATGTGCTCGGCGAGCTGTTCTTCGTGATAGGACGGGTGCGGGATGGAGCAAATCTTGGCAAAAATATCCCAAAGCGGCTGCGGGGATAGTTGAGACAGTTCAGACACGGTAAGTCTCCTTACAAACTCCTGCATACAGCGGTTGCAGGACGAGGGTTAGCAATAAAATACACAACAAGCCCGGGCTTGCGCGATGAGGTTGAGAATACCACTTTCCACCGCCGCAGGTAGTGTAAACAACGCAAAAAGCGTTGCGCAAACCGCTTAACACTGGTTTTTAGTGCGTCAGATCTCTATAATCTCGCGCAACCATTTTCCCCCTCGAACATTATTTAAGCCGTATTACACAGGCTGGGACACTTCACATGAGCGAAAAATACGTCGTCACCTGGGACATGTTGCAGATTCACGCCCGCAAACTGGCCAGCCGTTTGCTGCCGGTTGAGCAATGGAAAGGCATTATTGCCGTCAGCCGCGGTGGACTGGTACCGGGAGCCTTACTGGCGCGTGAACTGGGCATTCGTCATGTTGATACCGTATGCATCTCCAGCTACGACCATGATAACCAGCGCGAGCTGAAAGTGCTGAAACGTGCGGAAGGCGATGGCGAAGGCTTTATCGTCATCGACGATCTGGTGGATACCGGCGGTACCGCCGTGGCGATCCGCGAAATGTATCCAAAAGCGCACTTTGTCACTATTTTCGCCAAGCCGGCAGGCCGCCCGCTGGTAGATGATTACGTTGTTGATATTCCTCAGGATACCTGGATTGAACAGCCGTGGGATATGGGCGTGGTCTTTGTACCGCCTATCGCAGGTCGTTAATTCTTCAGGACAGTGCTATTTACCACGCCCGGCTTGCCGGGCGTGGTTTTTTTTATCCTTTAGCAGGTTACAATAACAAGAGTGGCACTACGACGGAGACTGCACATGTCACAGGCTAACCTCAGCGAAACGCTGTTTAAACCTCGCTTCAAACATCCCGAAACCTCTACGCTGGTGCGTCGGTTTTCTGCCGGAAAGCCCCCGGCGATGCAGTCGGCGCTAAGCGGCAATCACGTCGATCACTGGTACCGTCTGATCAACCGTTTGATGTGGATCTGGCGCGGCGTGACCCCGCAGGAGATCCTCGATGTGCAAGCGCGTATTGTGATGAGCGAGGCCGAACGAACGGATCCAGAGCTGTTCGATACCGTTATCGGCTA
This sequence comes from Klebsiella sp. A-Nf5, assembly GCF_002810545.1. NCBI lineage: Bacteria > Pseudomonadati > Pseudomonadota > Gammaproteobacteria > Enterobacterales > Enterobacteriaceae > Klebsiella > Klebsiella sp. A-Nf5. Next base: position 5,404 of record NZ_PIOG01000222.1, read on the forward strand.
TCGCGGCGGCAACTGGATCTTTGAGTGGGCGAAAGAGGCCATGCAGTGGCAGCAAAAGGCCGGGCAGGAAGCCGATCCTTTGCTGAGCGGCCGCCACTGGTTGCATGCATCGAACTTGTATAGCATTGCCGCTTATCCGCATATTAAAGGCGATGAGCTGGCCGAACAGGCGCAGGCTTTAGCCAACCGGGCGTATGAAGAAGCCGCCCAGCGGCTGCCGGGCTCGCTGCGCGAGCTGGAGTTCACCATCCCTGGCGGTTCGCCAATAACCGGCTTTTTGCATACGCCAAAAGGCGATGGGCCGTTTCCGACGGTGCTGATGTGCGGGGGGCTGGACTCGCTGCAGACGGATTATTACAACCTGTATGAGAATTACTTCTCACCGCTCGGCATTGCCATGCTGACGATCGATATGCCTTCCATCGGCTTCTCGTCAAAATGGACGCTGAATCAGGACACCAGCCTGCTGCACCAGCACGCGCTGCGCCATCTGGAAAATGTACCGTGGGTCGATCATACCCGGGTCGCGGCCTTTGGCTTCCGCTTTGGCGCCAATATCGCGGTCCGTCTGGGTTACCTGGAGCCGCAGCGGCTGAAGGCTGTGGCGTGTCTGGGCCCGGTCGTTCATGGTCTGCTGGTGGATCCCCTGCATCAGGGGCGCGTGCCGGAGATGTATCTTGACGTGCTGGCCTCGCGGCTGGGCATGCATGACGCGTCCGATGAAGCGCTGCGCGTGGAGCTCAACCGTTACTCGTTAAAAACCCAGGGACTGCTGGGGCGCCGTTGCCCGACGCCGATGCTTTCCGGCTTCTGGAAGGACGATCCGTTCAGCCCCGAAGAAGAGTCGCGGTTAATCACTTCGTCATCTGCCGATGGCAAACTGCTGGAGATCCCGTTTAACCCGGTGTATCGCAATTTTGATCACGCATTGCGACAGATCGCCCGCTGGATCAATCATAGATTTGGTTAATTTATTGCTAAATTCTATTGGTTTGGTAAAACAGTTGCATCACTAAAGGAGATCGCAATGACGTTACCGAGTGGACACCTGAAAAGTAAGTTGATCAAGAAATTCACGGCGCTAGGGCCTTACATTCGCGAAGAGCAGTGCCATGACAACCGTTTCTTTTTCGATTGCCTGGCAGTTTGCGTCAATGTTAAGCCCGCGCCGGAGAAGCGTGAATTCTGGGGCTGGTGGATGGAAATGGAAGCACAAGAGTCACGTTTCACCTACAGCTACCAGTTTGGCCTGTTCAATAAAGAAGGTTCATGGCAGGCGGTCGACATTGACGACCCGGAAGTGAGCGAGAGACTGGAAAAAACGCTGCGCGAGTTCCACGAGCGCGCGGCAGCGCTGCTGACCACCTTTAATCTGAAGCTGGAACCGGCCGACGATTTCAGCGAACCGGTTCGCCTGCGCGCGTAAACCATACTCTGGTATCCGCTTCCTGTACCGGGAAGCGGATGACTCCCCGAATGATACACTGCTGTTACGCTTTACGTACCTTTATTCTTGCATCTCGCGATGAGTACGCAACACCCGGAATGGCTGGCCGACCACTACCTGACCGGCGGCAATATCTTTCGTCACCACGGTACCCGCGCCAATTTTGACATTATCACCCAACGTCACCGGGCCGATGACCACCACGTGGGCGCCGAATTCGACGTTATTGCCAATCACCGGGCTTGCCCCTTCACGGCCTTCGCTATCCGTCAGGCTGCCGATGGTGGCTCCCTGGCGCAGGATACAGTTTTCACCGATGACGGTACCACGGTTGAGGACGATGCAGTGTGGATGGAACAGCTTCAGCCCGTAGCCGATCCGCGTTTGCCAGGGGAGTTCGACGCAAAACAGACACTCGTTAATCAGTTTATTGAGAATAACGAATGGAATGCCGAGCAGCTTGTAAAACGGGTTGCGGCTGCGATACAGCGTCGCAAGGCGATAGAGCAGAATCGCAATTTTCGCCTTCATACTGCCGGTATGTTTGATCTCGCGGCGGACCTGACTGATGGCATTAGGCATGAATTCTCCGTTTACTTAAGGGAAAAGGTGGTCAGTTGATACCAGCCGTCGGCGGTTTTACCCTGGTTGGCCAGCAGCAGCCGCGGCTTGCCCTGGGCATCGGTAATGGCGGTCTGCAGCGCGTAATCCCCGGCTGGTAGCGAGGCGGGTAGCGCCAGAGTGACAGTGCTTTGCATATCCCCCGGCAGCCAGCGGCGCACGTCATCTTGTGTTTTTAACTGGGTAACTGTGGCACCGAGGGCGTTAACCACGCGCCATTGTACCGGGTAGGGCAGATAGGCTGGGGCGACGCCATCATTACGCCAGGTAACATTGATCGCTAAAGGCCTGCCAGCCTTGACCGGTGTCTCGAAGGCGAGTTTGTTCACCCGAAAGCGGTAGCCGATTCGCAGCAGAGCTTTATCGACAATATCGCGGTATTCCGCCGGAATTGGCCGCGATTTCAGATTCAGGCTGCTGGCATGTTGTTGCAGCGCCCAGTCGAAGGTGGCCTGCACTTCTTCACGTGTGTAGTGCTGTACGCTCTGCCATTCGCTCATGTAGCCGCAGATCTCAAGGCTCACTGGCGCCCGTTTCCAGCTATCGACAAAACCTGGCGCTGCGGCCTGGGCGGCGGCCAGACGCTGCGGATAATCATCGCGCATATGGCTCCACTCGCTGGAGAAGTTATGCCAGTCACCCCAGCAGTCCGCCCGCCAGCCCGCGCCGCGGCGGCTGGCCCAGGCCAGTGAATCGCCGCCGCTAATCAGCATGATTTTCGGCGTTTTCGGGAAGCTATCGAAATGCATATCAACATAGCGATTGAGCTGCTCCGGCGTGTACTTCTCCATTAGCGGCGGAATGTCGCTAAAGTTGGAGTTGTGCCATTCGCCCCAGGAGCCGATCATACCGATATCGATGAAGGCCAGTTCCGGATTGCCGTCATAGCGCTGACCGAGGGCATTCAGCAGTTTCTGCGCATAGGCGATAAAAATTGGATCGCTGAGATCCGGAACGAAGGTTTTGCCGTCTGCGACCCACTGGCCTTTGATCCCTTTGGCGATCAGCCAGTCGGGAATTTTCGATCCCGTTTGCGGCTCGTCGAGCGCCATTACCCGCAGGCCGACGTTCATGGCTGGCTGATGGCTGGCGGCGACGCTAAAAGCGTTATCGATTGGCGCGAAATTGTAGACCCCTTCCTGTGGTTCCAGCTCACTCCAGTAGAAGCGGTCGTACTCAAAACCGGTATCGGGATACTCGGCGCGGGTCGGTTTTTCACCATAGCCATCATGAAAGCTGGCGACGCCGATGCCCGGATTGGTGAGCAGGCCGTCGAAGGGGGGCGGGGTGATGACCGTGGTTTCCGCGCCAACGGATGCTGATGCCAGCGCGCTGGCCAGCAACAGAGAGCGAAACAGGGGGACTCTACGCAGAGATGATATCGCCATACTCAATTCACTTTGTCATATGGTCATGAAGATTAACAAACCACGTCCAGATACCGACGTGGAAATTTTTAAATACATCAATGCCTAACGCTGATTTCAGCATATAGAGCGCCAGCAGGATCGACAGCAGGCAGAATACCACGCCAAGCGTAATCAGCAGGGTCGCGAAGATACGCCCAAACAGAGTGCTATCGCGCGAAACTTTGCGCAGATCCCGACCAAAAAGAAATACCACGAAATAGCGCCGATGCAGGAAGGGAAAGCTGTGGCGAAAATCGATGCGATGGCGTGACGCCAGGTTGGCGCGCACCAGCGCCTGCTCGATTCCCCGTTTCTGCTCCGCGGTTAATGAGGTTTCCACCTCCTGGTCAAGCGCGGCATAAAAGCGCTCGACCACCAGTTCAGCTGTAGATTTCGGCACGAGTAACCTGCTTACGTTAAGCGCTGATAGACTTGCGCGGTTTGCGCGGCAATTTCCGGCCAGCGGTACTTCGGCATAAACTCACTGTAATCCGCTTTTTCACCTGCGGCCCATTGCTGCAGTTTCTGCGTCAGGGCCGGAACGTTGCCGACGGGAAAGTAGTCCGCTGGCGGCAGGCCAATTTCAAGGTTGGCCGGAATGTCGCTGACCACCACCGGCAGCGACCACGACATGGCCTCCAGCAGCGCGATCGGCAATCCCTCATGATAAGAGGGCAGCACGAATAGCCCGGCCTGAGAGAAAAGGGTATGCAGCGGCGCGCCGCTGATAAAGCCGGTCAGGATGACGTTTGGCGTGGCGGTCGCCTGTTGCTTCAGGCGCTCGCTATATTCATCGGCGTGGTCGGCATCGCCAATGAGCACCAGCGGTACCGAACCCCCGGCGGCGGCATAGGCGGCAACGAGATCGTGCAGCCCTTTCTCTTCAACAAAACGGGCCACGGCAACGATATACTGACCCGGTTTTAGACCGTATTTATCGAGGATCGCCGCCTGTTGCTCCGCAGGCGGCAGGTCGACCTGGCGCACGCCGTTGTAGATTACGTGGGCGTTATGTCGGCCATGTTTATGCTTAATCAGATTATTGATGACCTCGGAAATGACGATCACTTCATTGGCGTATTTCACCGCCCATTTTTCGCCCAAACGCAGCATCTCTTTGGCCATCCGGCCCCATTTCTGCCGATCGTAATCTGGGCCATGATGGGTAAAGACGACGCGTTTTCCCAACAGGCGCAGTAACGGCACTACCAGACCGGGGCCGACGGCGTGAACGTGAACCACGTTGGAGCCGTCAAAAACGCTACTAAAAGCCGCCAGCGTTGAGTGGATAATAGCCTCGAATTTACGGCTTTTCGGCGCCCAAAGGCTTTTGAGTTTGACGCCCTGATATTCGCTACGTCGGTAGTTTACATAAGGCGAGCGGGCAATCACGCAGACTTCCGCGCTACCCTGGCGATAGATTTCCGGGTATAAATTCTGGCAGTGCGTTTCGACACCGCCCTGCACATCGGGGATCCCGCGAGTGCCTAATACCGTGACGTTGATGGTCATTTTTTCTCCCCGACAAGTTGCTGATAAAGCGCCTGCAGCACCTGCATGTGGCGGGCGAGATCGTATTTCTCTTCCAGCCGCCGGCGGGCGTTAATGCCCATATTGCGGGCCAGCTCAGGGTCTGCAGCCAGTTTGTCCATCAGTTGCGCCAGCGCGTCGCTATTGCCGGGTTCAACCAGATAGCCGTCGACGCCGTCACGGATCTGTTCCGGGATACCGCCAATATTGCCGCCGATCACCGGGCGGCCAAATGCCATGGCTTCGAGCACCGACATTGAGCAGTTTTCATAATATTCGGAGGGGACGACTACCGCGCGGGCTCCGCGGATCAGGTTATTCAGCTCCTCGCCGTGTTTCATGTAGCCGAGGAACTGCGGGCCGCTGAAATGTGCGCGCAGGTCTGCGCCTAATGGGCCGTCGCCGACAATTTTAAGCGGCATCGTCTCCCGCATTTTTTGCTGCGCCTGCGCCAGCGTCGGTACGCCTTTTTCCCGGCTCAGGCGGCCAATATAGAGAAAATAGTCGCCCGCGGTTTCGCCGGGCACGGTGCTGTTGGCATCTATACCGTTGACGATCACCTCAATGCGGGCGTCGGGCAGCTTACGCAGCAAGGTCTGGCGCATAAACTCGCTCGGGGCGATGATACAGTCGAGCATGGCGTAATTTTTGGCGAACTTCTGCCAATAGGCTTCCAGCGACAGCAGCAGGCTTTTGAAAGTATCGCCCTGCTGGCAGCGGTGACGAAAAGCGTTGATCACCGACCCCGTCAGACACTCTTCGCAGACATGACCATCGCGCAGCATGGTGTACGAAGGACAGACGATTTTGTAATCGTGGGCGGTGAGTACCGTTTTGCAGCCAAAGCGTTTCGCCACGCCAATAACGGCAGGCGTAAGCTGATGATAGATATTATGAAAATGAACAATATCCGGCCGCTCGCGCAACAAAAGCGTGTTGAGCTTCGCGCAGGCCTCGGCATTATAAATAAAGTCCACCCCGGCTTTGATTTTGCTCATCAGGCCGTGACTGTCGTGATAATCGACGTTATGGACGAAAAATTCCTCCCACGGCGACGGTTTATTTTCCGCGTGCTGCATACTGAAGTCGACGACCTGGTAGCCGGCTTGCAACATCGCGTCGCGCTCCTGAAAATAAACGGTTTCCGCGCCGCCTTTGATAAAGAAGAATTTGTTAACGAAGAGAATTTTCATTTTCAGTATCAATATGCTGTGGATTCGAGACGGTCACCGCCGGGCGTTTCATCGGATCGCGCACTGAATTAATCACGCCGCGCACAAGCCCTGCTGAAAATAGCGATAGGTTAATGGCGCTCTGCACCCCATCGCGCAGCGATTTATTTTTAATGGCCTTCAGGGCGATAAACGCCAGCAGCGGCAGCAGGGCAATGGCGATAACTTTACCGTTGAAGGTCAGCAGGCAGATCAGTAAAACCAGAAGATAGAGGGTGAAGATCAGCTCATTACGCACAATCCGCAGCGCCGCCGGAAAATGGGCTTTCCCCCAGCAGTTTCGGAGCAACTCGCCCGGCGCCCACAGGAAACCATTCTTCCAGCGGTAGGTCAGCATTTTAAAGGTCGGCATAGTGTAAGAGGCGTGGCTGAAGTAGGGCGCCGTCAGGCGATGCAGTTTGTAACCCGCCGCCTGCAAGCGAATGCCGAGTTCCGCTTCTTCGTAACCGTGCAGGTTGAGGTTAGTCAGATAGCCGATTTTCTCGATCGCCTCGCGGCGATACAGGCCGCCGCCGCCCAGGTGATCGGTATCTCCCTGCGGATAGATCAGATGCAGGCGCTGTTTGCGCGATTTGAACTCGTAGTTGGAGGCATCATCCATCTCGACGCTACCGGCCACACCCGCATACTCCGGGTGGGTCTGCAGAAACTCAATGGCGGTATCCAGAAAACCCGGCTCCAGTTCCATATCGCCATCCAGCAACAGCAGATAATCGCCTTCACTATACAGCCAGCCCAGCTGGTGGCCGATACCGCAGCAGCGGTCGGCGGCGTTATCCAGGCACACCACCATCGCGCCTTTCGCGATAGCCAGTTCGCGGGTGTTATCGGTCGATAAGCTATCGGCGACGATGATTTGATGCGGGTACGGTTGCAGCTGTTTGCGCACGCTATCGATCGTTTTCTCGATGCCCTGCGCTTCGTTCAGAGTCTTGATGCTGACGGTAATTGATGGCGTTTTATTCATAGTGGGTACCGGAGTTAAGACGGACAGCGCGGTGGATGACAATCAGCGCCCCAAGGGATAACCATAATAAAAACTGTAGCATGGGAATGATCATCAGGATCTGGCTGTACGGCAGGCTCAGCAGACAGCCGATGACAAAAACATAGAATGCCGGCGCTGAGCTGAGAAGCTGGAGATCCTCAAGCTTGAGATCGTGACGCGAAAAGGTTTCTTTGGGGCGCATGGCGACCAGTACTGAGGCAATGGTGCCGATAAACAGAATGATGCCGATAATACCCACTTCCCACAGCAGCATGCTCAAGGCGGTAGAATCGAGGATCAGGTGATACCAGGCGCCGATATAGCCCGGTGAGACCGTACTGCCGCTGTTGGTGGCGTTAAGGCCGTAACCAAACAGCATGCCGCCCGGACCAAACAGTTCGTTATGCTGCAGCCAGAAGAAGACGGTGGTAAAACGTCCCAGTTCACCGCTGGGCATAATGTAGTTGGTATCAAAAATATAGCCCAGCGAATCGATAAATACCGACAGTGCGCTTTTCGTCGGGTCGCCGCCGAAGGCCGAGGAATAGTTGGAGGCCAGCACGGTAATGGCGACAAAAATTAATAGCGCCATGCCGGCGGCGATGATCAGCAGCGATCGCAGGCTGACTTTACTTACGCCGCTCACATAGCCGGGCAGGATCCACAGTAGCGCCAGCAGGAACGGCGACAGAAGAATGACGAACTTCACTTCGCCGACTACGCAGAGGAAGAAGCCCAGCGCGATATGTATCACCAATGATTTGAATGAACAGATACCGTGCTTAAACTCCGACACCTTCATGAGCATGATCAGCAGGCAGAACATCCCCATCGCCGCGGTATTGCCCCCACCCATCGGATCGCCGCCAAAAGTGCCGACCACCGAGTCCCACTTCTCATCTTCGCCGCGAAACGCCACCCGTTTAGGCACCACGAAAATCACCTGATAAATAGCGACCGGGATCTGCACATAGTAGATCCAGTAGAAAAGCCGGGTAAGACGGTACAGCTGTGATTCACTAAACATCCCCAGCAGCATGCACAACATCAGCAGCGAGAGCGCCAGCTCGTTTTTAAAACCGACGATGGCGGTGACAATACCCGACTGTAGAACGGTGGACACCAGCCCGAGAGCGATAAACGTCAGATACAGGGCCAGTATCAGCTTTTCACGCCCGGTGAGTGCCAGTGGCTGCGGGCGGCTCTGCATCAGGAGCAGCACCGCCATCGCCAGCACCATAAAAAATGGCAGCCACAGCACGGCCGCGACACCGGTGAAATACTGGACCGTACCGCAGAACACCAGCGTCATTAGGGCATAGGCTTCGAGATAGCGGCCGGTATTTAGCTGCATATTTTCTGCTCCTGCAGCGAAAGCGTTTTCGCCCGCTGATTCATTTTGAGCAGAATGAACAGGTAACGCGCGAAGGTCAGGAAGGAGAAGGCCAGCAGGGCGATTTCATAACTGACGCCAAAGTACGGCAAGGCGATGAAGGTGATGACGATAATCAGCAACTGCTCAATCTGAATGCGCAGGAAGTAGCGCCGGGAGCCAAAGATCAGCTCGATCACTGTCAGCGGGCTGACCGCCAGCGCGGCGAACAGATAAGGCAGCATGTAGCGCGAGGTGGGGATCGAATTCAGCCACTCCTCGCTAAAACCCAGGCGCATCACCAGCGGATAGAAAATCCAGATGCCAAGGATGCACACCGCGGCGGCGCCCAGCAGCAGCAGGCGAACCTTTTTATATTCCGGATAGTTAAAGGTGTGGTTGCGAAAATCCATCGACCATTTAGAAAAAATAGAGTTGCGCACGGCGTTACCGATAATCATCACCGGCGACAGGCAGAAGCGGCTGACCACCGAAAAGTAGCCGGCGACCAGCGGCGAAAACCAGATGTTAATCAGCATCGTCGGCAGGTTATTACTGGCCATCGCCAGCACCTCGGCGCTGCCGACGCGACTGATATGCTGCCAGTGCTCGCGTAGAAAACGCAGATTTGCCGCAGGGGAAAAGTGGTGCAACGTTAAGCTCTTGAAGTTAAACAGACGAATCAGGCAGACGAGCAGCAGTAGCAGGATCCCGACCATCCACGCCAGATAGAACAGCGTCGGGTTGGGCATCACCAGCAGCGCGATGGCGACCACCAGCGACACCGCAATACGCTGGAAGGTGAGGAAAGGATAGTTGCCGCCACGCAGGGAAAGGTTTTCCGCCACCAGCACCAGCGCATAGCCGAAGGTCAGCAAATAGAGAAACGCAATATTAAGCCCGAAGATAAGCCCGGTGATCACCGCCCAGGGGATTGCCATCAGCAGGCTCTGCAACAGGCAAAACACCACGTTTTGCCCCAGTTCGTGATCCTCCTGGCGGGGTAGCAGCAATTGCGAGGCAAAGGTGCAGACCTGCGCGCCGATCAGCACATTGCTGTAAATCATCGCGTAATGGCCGACCTCAGCCATCCCGTAGCGGTGGGAGATAAGCCAGACCGAAAAGGCGCCGATCAGCTGCGAAAGCACGGATGAACTGGCGATGGATGAAATACTCTTAATCAGATTCATAGGCGCTATTTCGGGGCAATGAGTTCGCGCATCTGGCGATCGAGCAGGCGTTTACCTTCCTGCGTTTCCAGGTGCTCTTCTTGTACCAGGTTGAGCACGTTCGCCACCTGGACCTTGCCAGCGCCTTGCAGGCGACGTTCTGCCTCACGGATGTGTGCCGCCTGCTCGCCCGCTTTCACCACCAGCAGACTGATATCGCTTTGCGCCGCCAGGAGTAAGCTATCCTGCGCCTGACTGAGCGCCGGGGTGTCGATGATCAGCGTATCGTAAGTCTGATGCAGATCCGCCAGCAGGGTGGGTAAACGTTCGGCAGTCAGCAGCAGTAGTGATGAGTCCTGAAGTTTGCCGCGTGGCATAAAATCCAGTTTCTCATCCAGTTTGACGATCGCCTGTTCCTGCGTACAACTGCCGTTCAACAACTGGTTAAACCCTTGCTTATGCTGAGGAAATTTTGCCGACAATCCCTGAGACGCCAGATAATCGAGGTCAATGAGCAGGGTTTTGCGCGATTTGCTGGCGGACCAGGCCAGAAGTTCAGCAATAAGTGAACTGCCGGAACGGGATTGTACCGAGGTGACCAGAATGGTAGCGGGCTTATCGCGCTGATTAAGTAATGCCAGCCGCAGACTGTGGATCATATCGGCATACAGCACGTTATGGAAAATCTGCCTGACATTCTCCAGATGCGTCAACTGCGGAAATTCACCGCTGCCATCGAGGGCGGTTTTCGCTTTCAGCTCGCTGAGGCTATTCACCGTTTTATCCAGCGCGGTGCTGACGATCAGGTACATGATATAGAGCGCCAGCGCCAGCATCGTAACCATGATAATTAGCAGGCCGCGCTGCGGTTTAGACGGCCGATCCGGCGGTACCGCAGCGTCGTAAATGACCTCATCCGGAACTGAGAAGCTCTCCGACAATTTTTGCTCGTTGGCGCGCTGGTACAGCGACTTATACAACTCTTCGGTTTTGTTCAGCGCGGTGGTCATGGTGTTGTACTGGTCGCGTTTGGCGCCGAGCGCCTGGAAATCAGCCTTCTGATCGTTGAGCATTTTCTGATAGTGCTGCTCATCGTCGAGAGCGATTTGATACTGCTGACGCAAACCGTTAAATAGCTCGCCCAGTACCTGGCCTAGCTGCACGTTAACGGCCTGCAACTGCGCCTGGGCTTGCAGATATTTCGGATGCTGTGGCCCGTAATGCTTAGCGGCTTCAGAGAGATTACGCCGGGTCTGGATGAGCGCAATGCGTAAGTCCTGAATCTGCGGATGTCCGGAGATTTCCGGCAGTGAGATAATTTGTTCTACCGGTTTACCCTGCTGGCGGCGGACTTTGTCCCACACTGTCTGCGCTTTCAGGCGGCGCTGGGTGGCGTCGGCGAGGTGGTTTATCACAATCCCCAGGCGTTCGGTTTCATAACCATCCATGCTGCGGAAGGTCAGTAGCCCATTCTCTTTGAGAAAATGGTCGATGTCCGCCTTTTGCTGCTCCATTTTGCGCTTCAGGTCGTCCATCATTTTTTCATTCCAGCCCTGTGCCTGAAGCAAGGTGTTTTGCTTCTGCTGCAGGCTGTAGTCAATGAAGGCCTGGGCGACGCCGTTGGCGATATCGGCGGCTTTTTGCGGTGATTTGGCTTCCATTGATACGGAAACCAGCTGGGTGGTACGCACTCCAGAAATTGTCAGACCTCTTTCCAGCGCCTGAATGGCATTGTGGATGCGCGTGGCTTCGTCGAGATAATCACCGCCGTTAAATTCGCTATCCTGATACAGCTTTAATTTGCGCACCGCGGCATCAAGTACCACGCGTGAACCCATTAATGCGTACTTGGTCTCGTAATAATCGCTGCGCGTGGAGTCGTAGTTTTCCAGCCGCGGCAGGGGAGAGATGTCCTGCGACTGCGCTTTAAACAGCACGGTGGCCGTCGCTGTGTAGCTTGAGGACATAAAGCGCGTCAGAATAAACGATGCCACGGCGGCGACAATCACTACCGCCAGGCACCAGATAAGCTTGTGCTTAATTTTGTTGAAATAAGGCGTGAAGTCGATAAAACCTTCTTTCTTTTTTCCATTTTCGACCAATGAAATTGCCATATCAGAAGAAACTCATGCCAATAATGATGGTATCTCCAGCCTGCACGGAGGAGTCGGCGGCGACATTTTCCAGCAGCCTACCGCCGCGGGCCTGTCGAATTTGAATATCACGACGGTCGGCGCGGTCGGTGAAACCGCCAGCCAGGGCGATGGCTTTTTCCGCCGTTAATCCCGGCTCCCAGGCATATCCATCCGGTTTTTTCACTTCGCCGAGCAGGTAAACTTTGCGGTATTCGGCAATGCTCACCGTGACCATCGGTGCCTGCAGGTAGTTACCGCGCAGCTTATCGGCGATTTCATTACTCACTTGTTCGGGGGTTTTGCCCTTCAACAACAGCGAACCGATGTAGGGATAATCAATGCTGCCACTGTTATCGATTTTTACCCGCATAGTGAGATCCTGTTCCCCGGAGACGGCAATATTCACTTCATCGCCCTGGTCCAGAAGATAAACCGCGTCCGGCGGCGTTTTGATCGTCTGCGGCGGAGTGGAACAACCCGCCAGCAACAACGCCAACAGCGAAAGCATCGCCAGTTTTCTGTTGAAAAGGATCATATCTGTACCTGCGTCATAAAAATAATGGCCGAATCGTCGTAGCCCAGGGTGCGGTCAACCGCATGCGAGTAGTCCGGGCCAATATAAAATGTGTCCGTGTCTTTATTCGAGTGCATAGTGTTCCATTGCAGCTTCAGCTTAAAGTTAATCGATGGTCGGAAATCGTAGTTAAGCGTCAGTGACAGTAGATTGCTCTGGTCTTTGCGCTTATTGCTCTGATGCTTATAGTCTTCAGTGATATATGAATAATCGACCAGGGTTGAGAATCGATCCACCAGCCAGTGATGCTCATAGCCAACGCCAACATTAGAAACCAGGATATAGCCGCCGGAGTCGGTAGGATCTTTGATGCGCTGGGAACTGTGTAAGTTAAACTTCATCTGCTCCAGCGGTTTCCAGTCGGCGGTGATATCCCAGTTCAGACCGTTGAAACCCTGTGAGTTCGGGTTATGGATAAAGTCTTTGTACAGCCAGGCAACGTTACCATTAATCTCGGTTTTGCCCGACAATCGGTTTTTCATCCCAAACAGCAGATAATACTCATTGCTGTCTTTTAGCGGATTCAGCTCGTAACGGCGCTGGTTGGTGATAAAGCTATAGCGGTAGCGCAGCGTTTTGGCTTTCTGATCGAACAGCTCGGCCACCAGGCTGTTTTCATTCCACTCCTGGTCGTGCATGTAGTAGTCAAAGTCATCGCTGGCGGCTTTAATGCTGTCGAGGTCGCGAAAGCGCAACTGCTTATGCAGCAACGCGACTTCAACTTTACCGCGTCCCTCCGGGGCACCATAGCTGTAGCGTAGCTCGCTGTTGAAAAAACGGGTGCCGATAGGTTTATTAATACCAAACTCTTTAAACTGCTCAGGTAAAAAACCTTCGGTCGTGTCCTGACCGCGTTCTTCGTGACCCAGCGTCTCATCAAGGTCCAGCGAGAGCCCGTGCATGCTGCCGAAGCGCCATTTACCATTGAACATGAAAAAATGATTATTACGATTGTCCGCGCTATCGTTGGCATAGTTGCGATAATCGCCGGAGTACATCAGCAGGTAGCGGTCTTCATAGCGTTCACCGATGGCTTTGACGATCGGTTTAATGTTCTGGTAGCTGGAGCCGATTTTATTCTGGTCATACCGCTGCCAGGTCACGTTGTCGTTGTAACCAATGTCATAACCCAGTTGGCTCTCGAAATCGATGCCGGCAATACCGGTATGCGGTTTCCCCTGCAGGTCAGCATGGACCCAGGGGATATAAAGCAGCACCGTCAGAGCCATCCCTTTAGAACGCATTTTTGCCCACAAAACCACGGAAGAAAGTCAGAAAAATAATTTTTAAATCCAGTAACAGTGACCACGACTGAATATATTGCAGATCAAACTGGATACGTTTTTCCATCTTATCAAGCGTATCCGTTTCGCCGCGAAAACCATTGATTTGCGCCAGCCCGGTGATACCAGGCTTCACCTTATGACGAATCATGTAGTTTTCGACGAGTACGCGATATTGCTCATTATGTGCGACAGCGTGCGGACGTGGGCCGACAATAGACATTCGTCCCTGCAGGACATTAATAAATTGTGGCAATTCATCCAGTGAGGTTTTACGCAAAAAAGCGCCGAATTTGGTGATTCGTGGATCGTTACGCGTGGCTTGCGTGACCACGGCGCTGTTCTCCATCACGCTCATGGTTCGAAATTTCCACACTTGTATCTGTTTACCGTTCAGACCGTAGCGGTTTTGTTTAAACAACACGGGACCAGGCGAGGTGAGTTTAATCCCTATGGCCACAATCAGCATCGCCGGCAGGCTGAGTAAGGTAAAAAAGAGGCCAAGAATGATGTCTTCAATACGTTTGAGTACCGCGCCTTCCCCTTCAAACGGCGAGGTGAAAATACTGATGGTTTGGATGTTGCCAAACATGCGTAACTGGGAAATATGTGCGCTATACGAGAAGAGATCGGGTACCAGAAAGACATCCACTGTGGTATCGGAAAATTCGTTCAGGAACTGGCGAATACGCTGTTGGGCAACCATCGGTAGTGCAATATACACTTCATCTACCTCGCCTTTCTTCGCCAGCGCCAGTAGATCTCTTGAGTTACCCGACTTCTCGATATTGATAAGGCGGCTGTCGCGTTGCACGGTGCGGTCTTCGAAGAAACGAATATCGATACCCTCAGCTGAGAATTCTTTATGCAGTTCCTGAAGGATCGCCAGCCCCGCAGGCGTTATCCCCAGAATGGCGACTCTGCGTTTGCTCTTAAAGAAATAGCGACTGGTTACGACACGGATCAGAAACATACTGATGAAAACGGCAACGGAGCACAGGGCGATCGTTTTGGCTAATGCCAGGTGATGAAGCGAGAGGGGGCGGCTGGCCAGCTGTTCAGCGATGACAATCAACAGAAAAGATAACACCCCCCCCACGCCGGCACTAATAAGCAGTTTAGCGAAAGTGGATAAGTATCTTCCTTTCATTTGCCCCGAATAGAGCTGAAAATACTCATTGGTACGTATAAATATTAATGAATAAATAATCCCAAGTAATATAGACGAAGGGGTGGGGACAAGATCAAGAACGATAAGGTAGACATAGATAAAGATGTTTACAGAGAAAAAATCAAGCAATTTCATTATGTTACTATAGCGGGTGCTATAAATTTTAATTTTGCTATCTGTCATTTTTCGCTCATTTTATCGTCAATTAAATAATGTTTTCTTATCATTCAGTAGAGGGGAAAGGAAAAATTATTTATTAACGTGATTTTGAATAAACTATCTATAACTATAGATGATAGGTTATAAGATGTCGACTTGACAGTTAAAAAATATATAGATTTATCAATGAATAAAATAACCATGAATATTGCGATGTTTTGCGCGATTCATGATACTTAATTCAGCGTTTGAGCGTGCCGGGAAAGTTAGGGGAGAAAGACACGCCTTGGCAGGCCGCAGCCGGATTATAAAATACAGCCGCCTGACTCAGGATGACGACAGCTTGCCGGCCATCGCCTGTTGAATAATCGGGATAGGGGTCAGTAAGTGCTCGCGCATCAATGCGCTGGCCTGCTCGGCATCGCGCGCCAGAATGGCGTCCAGCAGGGTCTGGTGTTGAACATGCTTGTCTTCCAGCATCTCCACCGACAGCACGGTGGTGCGCAGCCAGATGAAGCGGTAGCGCGCCGCGAGGTCGAACAACCGTTCGCGCATTTGCAGCAGATACTGGGAGCCGCAGCCGGCAACGATGGCGGTGTGAAACGCCTGATGGCGCTGGTCCCATTCATCGAGTAAGCGCTCGCTGGCGTCGCAGGACTCCAGCTTGTTGAGCAGATGGGCGCGGGCCAGCAGCTCGGCTTCCCACTCGTCGCCGCCGCGTTCGATGGCGAGGCGCACCAGCATGGCTTCCATGTTGGCGCGCGCATCGAAGATATCGAGAAGCTCCTGTTCGGACATGGGAGCCACCCGATAGCCTTTCTGATTGACCACCGTCACCAGCCTTTCCGCCACCAGCTGCGAGAGCGCCTCGCGCAGCGGCCCGACGCCGAGCTCATAGCGCGACGTCAACAGGCTCATCCGCAGCTTCTCATCGGGTTGGTAGACCCCGCGGATGATGTCGTTTTTCAACCAACGGTACCCGTCAATGGCCGTCGCCTGGGGAATGGCGGTCATGTTCTTACTCCTGAATACTCTTCCCGGCAGGCGCCGGGAACAGGGTTAACGCGTATTTTGCAGCGGCAGTTTTTGCCACAATACCAGCTTTTTCCAGCGCGACATAATTGGTACCGTACAAATAATTCCCAGTGCTAACAGGCCAGTAGAGATCACCTCCAGCTGCTGCGCCGGACGGAACAGCATCACCACCAGCACGAAGGTGATAAAGGCGATCACCAGCCAGGTCAGGTACGGATAGAGCCACATCTTAAGACGAATTTCCCCCCCTTGCGCCAGCAGGATTTTGCGCATCCGCAGCTGAGAAATGGCGATCACCAGATAAACCAGCAGGGCGATAGCGCCGGAGCTGTCGATGAGGAATTTAAACACCTTGGCGGGGGCGTAGTAGTTCACCACCACGGTTAAGAAGGCTGCGCCGGTGGAGAGCAGCACCGCCACGTACGGGGTTTTACTGCGGTTGGTTCGGCCCATGATGGCCGGCGCATCGCCGCGGCGGCTCAGGGAGTAGAGCATCCGCGAGGCAGTGTACAGTGCCGAGTTCAGGCAACTGGTGACTGACAGGAGGATCACGCCGTCCATAATCAGCTTCGCGTAGGGAATATGCAGCAGCTCGAGCACCGAGCGGTAGGAACCGATGCTCTTCAGCCCCGGCATATTCCATGGGATGAGGGCGACGACGATAAAGATCGAGCACAGATAAAAAATAGAGATACGCCAGATCACCGAGTTGGTGGCGCGGACGATGTGTTTATCCGGGGTATCCGATTCGGCGGCGGCAATGGTGACGATCTCCGCGCCCATAAACGAGAACATGGTGATCAGCATCGCGCTGAGTACCGCGCCGAAGCCGTTGGGCATAAAGCCGCCGTGGTCCCACAGCCGCGAAATGCCGCTGACCTCGGCATAGGGATAAAAACCGGTAATGGCGACCGCGCCCAGTACAATAAACGCCAGAATAGCGATCACTTTGCACAGTGCCAGCCAGAACTCGAATTCACCGTAGTTCTTGACGCTCAGCAGGTTACTGCCGGTGAGGGCGAGAGTGATGACCAGGGAGAACAACCACACCGGGACGCCCGGCACCCACGAATGCAGAATAATCGCCGCGATATTGGCTTCCAGCGGAATAACCAGTACCCAGAACCACCAGTACAGCCAGCCGATGGTATACCCCGCCCAGCGGCCGATGGCTTTGTCGGCGTAGGTGGAAAAGGAGCCCGTATCCGGGGTGGCGACGGCCATTTCGGCCAGCATACGCATAATCATCACCACCAGCAGCCCGGCAAACAGATAGGCCAGCAGCACAGCCGGGCCCGCTTCGGCAATGGCGACGCTGGAACCGACAAATAAACTCGCGCCGATCACCCCGGCGATAGATAACATCGTGACGTGGCGCGACTTCAGTCCCGCCCCTAAATCCTGTGATTGCGACAGTTGCCCCATCATTTACCCTCTCGAAGTGTGTCACCTGGGAGAGCGCCCCGACATTCCCGCGCCGGGGCACGCGTATTATTGTTGTTTTGCAGGTCTCGTCTTCATTCCTTTACGAACGTACTTCGCTTCCGCATGTGTTCTGTTCTATGCCTGTTTCGCCTCGGTAAAGCAGTCGGCGATGATCTTCAGCCCCTGCTCGATCTGCGCCTCTTCGATGGTCAGCGGCACCAGGATGCGCAGCACGTTGTAGTACGGCCCGCAGGAGAGCAGGATCAGGCCTTTGTCGCGGGCGCGGGCAACGATATCCGCCGTCAGCCTGGCGTTGGGTTTGCTGTGGTCGCCCTCTTCAAACAGCTCAATAGCGATCATCGCCCCGAGGCCGCGAACGTCGCCGATCTCCGGATGATCTTCCGCAATCGCCAGCAGGCCCTGGCGCAGGGTGTCGCCGAGCTGGTTGGCTTTTTCCAGCAGGTTCTCCTGCTCGAAAATCTGCAATACCGCCAGGGCGGCGGCGCAGGCGATGGGGTTGCCTGCGTAGGTGCCGCCGAGTCCGCCGGGGGCGATGGCATCCATCACCTCCGCCCGCCCGGTGACGCCCGCCAGCGGGAAACCGCCGGCGATGGATTTGGCGAAGGTGGTGATATCTGCCGCCACGCCCATCTGCTCCATGGCGAACAGCGTGCCAGTACGGCCCGCGCCGCTCTGGACCTCATCGGCGATCAGCATGATGCCGTGTTCGTCGCACAGGGCGCGCAGGCGCTGCATAAAGGCCGGGGAGGCGGCATAGAATCCGCCTTCACCCTGCACCGGCTCAATAATGATGGCGGCGATATCTTCCGGCGCGGCGTCATTTTTGAAGATGCGATGGATGCTGGCGATCGCCTCGTCATCGCTGACGCCGTGCAGCGCGCACGGGTAGAGGGCGCGATAGACGTGGCCCGGCATTAACCCCATACCGGCGGAGTACGGGTTCACTTTCCCGGTTAGCGACAGGGTGTAATGAGTACGGCCGTGATAGGCGCCGGTGAAGGCGATGGCACCGCTGCGCCCGGTTGCCGCGCGGGCGATTTTCACCGCGTTCTCCACCGCTTCCGACCCGGTGGTGACCAGCAGGGTTTTCTTGGCGAAATCACCGGGCACCTTCTGGTTCATCTTTTCGCACAGCGCCAGGTAAGGCTCGTAGGCCAGTACCTGAAAGCAGGTATGCGACAGCTTTTTCAACTGGTCTTCGACGGCGGCGACAATCTGCGGGTGCAGATGGCCGGTATTGAGCACCGCGATACCGCCGGCAAAATCGAGATATTCCCGGCCTTCGACGTCCCATACCCGGCAGTTCTCCGCGCGTTCGGCGAAGATAGGGTGGATCTGGCCGACGCCGCGCGGCACCGCATCGCTGCGACGCGCCATCATTGCTTTATTGCTGTTCATCCATCGCTCCTGTTAAAGGCCAATACACATATATTTGATTTCTAAATAATCTTCGATGCCGTACTTCGACCCTTCGCGGCCAAGGCCGGAGGCCTTGACGCCGCCGAACGGCGCGACTTCGGTGGAGATAATGCCGGTGTTGATGCCGATGATGCCGTACTCCAGCGCTTCGCCGACGCGAAAGACGCGGCTCAGATCGCGGGCGTAGAAATAGGCGGCGAGGCCGAACTCGGTATCGTTGGCCTGGGCAATGACGTCGGCTTCATCCTTAAAGCGGAACAGCGGCGCCAGCGGGCCGAAGGTCTCCTCTTTCGCCACTTTGGCGCTGTCGGGAACGTTGACCAGGATGGTCGGCTGGAAGAAGTTGCCGCCCAGGGCGTGCGGTTTGCCGCCGGTGACGACTTTCGCGCCTTTGGCGATGGCGTCGGCAATATGTTCTTCAACTTTGGCGACGGCTTTCTCGTCGATCAGCGGGCCGGTGGTGACGCCATCCTGCAGGCCATCGCCGATGCGCAGTTTTTCCACCGCCTGCTGCAGTTTTTCAGCGAAACGGTCATACACCCCGTCCTGGACGTACAGTCGGTTGGCGCAGACGCAGGTCTGCCCGGCGTTGCGGAACTTCGACGCCAGCGCCCCTTCGACGGCTTTATCAAGGTCGGCATCATCAAAGACGATAAACGGCGCGTTGCCGCCCAGCTCCAGGGAGACTTTTTTGATGTCTTTCGCGCACTGCTCCATCAGCTGGCGGCCAATCTCGGTCGAGCCGGTAAAGGAGAGCTTGCGCACCAGCGGGTTGCTGGTCAGTTCGCCGCCGACGGCCCCGGCGGAACCGGTGACCACGTTGAACACCCCGGCGGGGATCCCGGCGCGATTGGCCAGTTCGGCCAGCGCCAGCGCTGAAAACGGCGTCTGGCTGGCCGGTTTCAGGACCATGGTGCAGCCGGCGGCCAGCGCCGGGCCCGCTTTGCGGGTGATCATCGCCGCCGGGAAGTTCCACGGGGTGATGGCGGCGGTAACGCCGATGGGCTGCTTAATCACCAGCAGGCGCTTGTCGGCCTGATGGCCGGGAATGGTATCGCCGTAAATGCGCTTACCTTCTTCGGCGAACCACTCAATAAAGGAGGCGGCGTAGCTGATTTCGCCTTTGGCTTCCGCCAGCGGTTTTCCCTGCTCGAGGGTCATCAGGCGGGCGAGATCGTCCTGATTCTCCATCATAAGATCGAACCAGCGGCGCAGAATATTCGCCCGCTCTTTGGCGGTCAGGGCACGCCAGGCGGGAAGGGCGCGATTGGCGGCTTCAATTGCTTCGCGGGTTTCGTCGGCGCCCATTTTCGGCACACTGCCGAGCTGCTCGCCGTTGGCCGGGTTGGTCACCGCAATCACATCGCCGTTGGGCGCATCGCGCCACTGACCATCGATCAGCGCCTGCTGGCGAAACAGTGTCATATCGTTGAGTTGCATAATCGCTTCCTGTCTTAAGGGGGTTAACGGGTAAAAGCGGCGTGTAGTGTCTCCACGCTACGTGCCGCACGCAGCGTGCGTCCGGGGTTGCTCTGGCTTTCCAGCAGGGTCTGCACCTTGCTGACGATGTGCGCGCCGATCGGGATAGCGGAGGTGGCCGCCGGCGATGGCGCATTGCAGGTATGTATCGAACGCGCGGTGGTGACGAAGAGAAAATCGTCGATCAGTTTACCCTGCGGCGATACCGCCTGCGCCCGCACGCCGGCGGGCCACGGGCGTAAATCGCTCAGCGTCAGGCTCGGGCAGTATTTTTGCACCAGCCGCAGATAACCGCTTCTGCACAGCGAATTCTTCATTTCGCCCAGTCCGGCGCGCAGGTTGTTTTGCAGTACCCGGCGGATGCCGGGCGAGGTGAGGATCTCCAGGGTGTCGGCCAGCGAGATATCGCGCTTGCGGTAGCCTTCGCGCTTCAGGGCCAGCACGGCGTTGGGGCCGACGGTGACGCTGCCGTCGATCATGC
Organism: Klebsiella sp. A-Nf5; assembly: GCF_002810545.1. Classification (NCBI taxonomy): domain Bacteria; kingdom Pseudomonadati; phylum Pseudomonadota; class Gammaproteobacteria; order Enterobacterales; family Enterobacteriaceae; genus Klebsiella; species Klebsiella sp. A-Nf5. Next base: position 26,354 of record NZ_PIOG01000222.1, read on the forward strand.
GGGTCAGGTGGACGCCGAGAAACGGCATCGCCGGATCGGGGATCGGATAGATCAGATGGTTGACGATCTGGTTGTGCTGCGGCGCCAGCTGGAAATACTCGCCGCGGAACGGACAGATGATAAAGCCGGGATCGACGCCGAGCATTTTTACCAGCCGATCGGCCATCAAGCCCGAACAGGCGATCAGCGTGGAGGCCTCATATTCGGCGCCCTGGCGGGTGCGGATCACCACGCCGCTGGCATGTTCTTTCAGGGCGCTGACTTCGGCGTCGTAGACGATCGTTCCGCCTTTTGATTCGAAGATCTTCGCCATTGCCGCCGCCACGTCGCGGTAGCTGACGATGCCGCTGGAAGGGACGAAGATCCCGCCGAGCCCGGTAATGTTCGGTTCGCGCTCGCGTAGCTCCCCGGCGCTTAGCCACTCGCGCTGCAGGCCGTTGGCGGCGGTGCGATCCCACAGGGCGCGCATCCGCTCCATCTCCAGCGGCGAGGTGGCGACCAGCATTTTGCCGCAGACGTCATAGCGGATGCCGTTCTGCTCGCAAAACGCTTTGGTGGCGCGGTTGCCGGCGAGGCAAAACTGCGCCTTGAGGCTGCCGGGGGTGTAATACACCCCGGCGTGGATCACGCCGCTGTTGTGGCCAGTCTGATGGCAGGCCGGACCGGTCTCTTTTTCCAGCAGCGCAATGCGGGCGTCCGGGTAAATCTCAATTAACTGCATGGCGGTCGACATGCCGATGATGCCGCCGCCGATAATCACGAAATCATACATCCGCTCAATTCCTTCGCCTGAGAACCCTTATTGATGAGTCTGGTAATGATTCGTGGAATACGCAAAGTAGCCGCGCTGGCGCATCAGTTCGCGGCGCAGGTCCGGGTGCGGCGTAAACCGGTCGCGGCCGTGCAGCCAGAACAGGTTGTTAATCAGCAGGAATTTGCCCACCGGCACCGGTATTGAAAGGATGTTTTTGCTGGTTTCCAGCGCGTCGGAAAGGCGGCTCAGCCAGGTGCCTTCTTCAAAATCTTTCGGCTGGACGAACTGGTCGATATAGCGCATTACCGGACGGCCCAGCGAATCGACGTCGAACACCGGGTGGAAAACATCCTTGCTGACGTTTTTGCTCGGCGGCGCGGCCCAGCGCATTGGGCGGCGAGCCAGCGGGTCGCGGAAAAATTCGTCGAGATGCTCCCAGTCGTCGAGATGCAGCAGCAGGGAATTGCCGCCCTGCATGTTCTGCTCGTCGATCTTCATCATCAGCACGTAGTCGGTAATTTCTTCGACATAGGTACCGTCATTGTGCAGCTCCATCACGCGGTGCGGCTGGCGCAGGTAGCTGTCTGAGTTATCGACATTTTTCACCACAAAGCGGGCGTAATACTGGCCGCTCATGGCGTCGAAGTTGGAACGGCCAATCAGATGCGCGACGGCGGTGGCCAGCTTGACCATCTCCTCGGCCTGGCTGACGTTATCGATGCCTTCGCCGTTGATCAGCAGCGCGCCTTCCGCGCGATCGAGCAATGTTTTGATCAGCAGCGGCTGCAGCTGGTTGCCGCACAGATCGTCGAGGATCTTGCCGACCTGGAAGCGTAAGAAAGATTTGTACTCCAGCGCCTGCACTGGCCACTGCGCGACCTGCTGCAGGAACCGGGAGGTTGTTTCGGCGGAAAAGGTGAGTTCCAGCAAGCGCGGCGACTGGGCGGAAGGGGCGAAGGAAAAGCCAGGGTATTGCTGGGCTAATGATGCGGGTGTCGGTTTTACTGCGGTCAGGGCGTTCATCAGGATCGTTCCTCGCTGTAAGGTCAGGGTGATGTTCATTTCGTAGCCATAAATTAAAAATATCTACATTTTTATAAAATGCGTACGAAATGGCCTTTTTGTTTCTATTTTGTGATCTGACAACAATTATTTAACAATGCGGGAGGGAGATAAGGTGGTGGTTAACGTTGAGGAACAGAGCGGGTGGCGGAAAGCGCAAAATGCGGGGAAGGCTGAGGGTAAATCGTAATACCGGTCACAGTTTTTAATCTGCACAATGTCCTTACCAAATGAGGGTGTTAGTATTCAGCCGGTAAATACCTTTCAATGCTCACTGAGGCTTCGATGCTGGAGAATGTCATTATCAGATAATCAGTTTCCCGACCTGCCCAGGCCGGACTGATTATCGCTGCGCTTAAACCTTACGCACACACCTGCGGGTGTAGGCATGTTTTCGCACATGATAATGAACAGGTTTCAGTATGAATTTATCCCGTCAGGAACAACGTACCTTACACGTTCTCGCCAAAGGTGGCCGTATTGCGCACGTCCGCGATACCTCCGGCCGCATTACCGCCGTCGAATGCTACACCCGTGAAGGGCTGTTGCTGAACGACTGCACCCTCGCGGTCTTCAAAAAGCTCAAAACCAAAAAGCTGATTAAGTCGGTGAACGGCCAGCCGTACCGGATCAACACCACTGGTTTGAATAACGTTCGCGCGCAGGCGGACAACCGCTGATACAGCGACCCGGGCAGTGTCGCTGCCCGGGCGTATGGCTCTCAAGGAGAAACACCCATGATCGATATCCCTCGCATTTTTACTATCAGTGAAAGCGAACACCGTATTCATAACCCTTTTACCCCGGAAAAGTACGCCACCCTGGGACGGGCGCTGCGGATGGCGCCGGGCACCGCCATTCTCGACCTCGGCAGCGGCTCCGGCGAGATGCTCTGTAGCTGGGCGCGCGATCATCAGATCGTCGGCACCGGCGTGGACATGAGCCTGCTGTTCAGCCAGAAGGCGACCGCCCGTGCAGAAGCGCTCGGGGTAAGCGACCGGGTAACCTTTGTGCATCAGGATGCCAGCGGATATGTCGCCAGCCAGCCGTGCGATATTGCCGCCTGCGTGGGGGCCACGTGGATCGGCGGCGGGGTGGCCGGCACGCTTGAACTGCTGAAGCAGAGCCTGCGGCCCGGCGGCATGCTGCTGATCGGCGAGCCATGGTGGCGTAAACGTCCGGCCAAGGCGGAAGAGGCGGTTGCCTGCGGCGCGCAGTCGCCTGATGACTTCCTGACGCTGCCGGCGCTGGTCGCCCACTTTGGTGAACTGGGCTATGACGTGGTGGAGATGGTGCTGGCCGACCAGGAGGGCTGGGATCGTTATGAAGCGGCGAAATGGCTGACGATGCGCCGCTGGCTGGAGGCCAATCCGCACGATGACTTCGCGCCGGAGGTTCGCCAGCAGTTGACCACCGCGCCGCTGCACCATGTCACCTGGACCCGGGAATATCTCGGCTGGGGCGTGTTTGTTCTGATAGCGCGTTAACTGGCATGTCGGTAGCGTCGTAAGGCGCTACCGACCACCTTCAGACCTTCAGTTCGTCGTAGCTGATTACACGCCTCACTGTCGGTAGCGCCATTTGTCTTGCTTTAGTCTTGCTCACTTTCAATAAAGTGAGATGACTGCCAGTGGCTGGAGATCAATGATGCGGGATACTTACCTAACGACGGGCTGTTACCTTATCGAACGTTCAAGGAAAAAACAGGAGGGATAACGGGCAACTTACTCCGTATCACGACGCTATCGCCTCCCTTATTTTTTATTGATGCAACGGTTGGTCACAGGCCGCGAGTATGGATTCATGCATCGCTTCGGAAAGTGTCGGATGCGCAAAGATCATCGACAGGAGACTTTCATCGGTGGCCTCCAGGTGACGGGCGATGCCAAATCCCTGGATCTGTTCCGTGACCTGTGCGCCAACCATATGCGCGCCCAGCAACTCGCCGGTTTCAGCATCAAAAATGGTCTTCACAAAACCCTCTGTCTCGCCGCTGGCCAGCGCCTTACCATTGCTCTGATAAGAGAACTTACCGATCCTGACGGGCCGTCCTCTAGCCACGGCCGTCGATTCCGTCAGGCCCAGACTGGCAACCTGAGGCCGGGAATAAGTGCAACCGGGCACATAGTCGCGATCAAGCGGATGGGTGCCTTCGACACCAGCCAGCGTCTCAATGCAGATCACGCCTTCGTGGCTGGCCTTGTGCGCCAGACACGGCGGGCCGGCTACATCGCCGATGGCATAAAGCCCAAATACGTTAGTGCGACAAGCCGCGTCCGTCTTGATAAAACCGCGGTCTAACTCGACGCCCAGTGCTTCCAGCCCCAGATCTTCAATATTCGGCTGTACGCCAACCGCCAGCAGCACACGTTCGACTTCCAGGAAAGATTCGGCGCTCGTATTTTTCAGTGTACAGCGCACCCCGGTATCGGTGAGCTGGACTTGCGTCACCTGAGTCTGGGTATGGACCTGAATCCCGCGCTTTTCGAATGACTTACGCACCGCCGCTGACACTTCGGCATCCTCCACTGGCAAAATCTGCGACGCTAGCTCGACCAGCGTCACTTTACAGCCCAGATCGTTATAAAGGCTGGCGAACTCGACGCCAATCGCGCCTGAACCGATGATTAATAGCGACCTGGGCAATCGCTTAGGCTGTAGTGCCTCGAAATAGGTCCAGATATGTTCCCCATCTGGCGCTATGCCTGGTAATGCGCGTGGTCGGGCGCCCGTGGCCAGGATCACGTGATCGGCCCGGTAATCGTGCGCTTCCCCCCGGGCATCCGCTACCGTTATTTGTCCCTTACCGCGCAGCCGCGCGGTACCATCAATCACCCTCACGCCATTTTTCTTCAACAGATACTCAACCCCGCCGGTGAGCTGTTGCGAAACGGCACGGCTAAACTGCACCAGTTTCTGCAGATCGACATTCACCTCACCCACGCTGATGCCCAACTGACTGGCATGGGTGATACTGTGCGCGACCTCAGCGCCATGCAACAGCGCCTTGGTTGGAATGCATCCCCAGTTCAGGCAGATGCCGCCCAGATGTTGTTTTTCCACTAAGGCGGTACGAAGTCCTAGCTGGCCGGCACGGATGGCGGCAACATACCCTCCAGGACCCCCGCCGATGATCAGCACATCGTAATTATCGTGCATAGCTCGTCTCCTGGATAAACATCAGGGTAGGGGTTTCAGTCAGTCGCTTGAGTTCCTGGAGAAAAGCTGCACCTGCCGCCCCATCAATGACCCGGTGATCGCAGGATAGCGATACCGTCAGTTGGTGGCGCGCGACGATTTGCCCGTCGCGTACTACCGCCCGCATCTCGCCGGTGCCAATGGCGAGGATTGCGCTTTGCGGTGGATTGATGATGGCGTCAAACTGCCGTACACCGAGCATACCCAGGTTTGACACGCTAAAGGTTCCCCCCTGGAACTCTTCCGGCTTCAGCGTGCCCGCTTTGGCCCTGGTCACCAGGGCGTGAATTTCGGCCGATATGTCGCTGATCGACTTCCGGTTCGCCGAGCGAACAATGGGGGTAATTAGCCCGTCAGGCAGCGCAACAGCCACCGAAATATCGGCATCTGCAAAGCGGCGGATACTTTGTGTCGCTTCATCAAACTGGATGTTGACGTCTGGCACGGCCACCAGCGCCAGGGCACAAGCCTTCACCAGCAGGTCGTTAACCGAAATCTTGACGCCGGGTACTTCGCGGTTAATTTCCTGACGAAACGCTAACAGTCGTTCCAGATCGAGATCGACACTCAAACGGAAATGGGGAGACTGTTGCTTGGAGGTTTGCAGACGAGAAGCGATAGCCCGCCGCATACCGGACATGGGGATGCTCTCAAAGGGTGCCGGGGCACTCTCCTGCACAGGGCTGGTCTGCGGGTGCCCGTCGAGCAACAACGCCGCAGCCAGCACATCATCGCGACTCACCCGACCGCGTGAACCGCTGCTTCGGCAGTCATGCAAGTTGATACCCAGCTTGCCGGCCAAGCGGCGCGCCAGCGGGGTGGCCGATACCTGGCTATCATCGGCATGCGAGCGGGGCGCTTTGCTGGGACGAACGGGGGGCGTCGGAGAGGCCAGGCGACCGCCGGCGGCAACGATCGCGCTTTCCAGATCAGAAACAGAGATACGATCCCCGCGTCCGCTGCCGCGGACCTTTTTCAGGTCGACACCCCAGCGGGCGGACAGTCGTAACGCATGGGGCGTAGCATTAACCTGAGTCACATCGGTCACGCCTTGCAGACTGACGGGGATGTCGGTCTGCCCAATGGGGGCCACGGGGTTGTTGGATGGCGGCGAAACAACGGAAGGTGGCTTAGCGCCTGCCTGTGCCGCTACGTCCGGCGCGGCAGGGACTGCGGGTTTCACCGTCGCCAGACTGGCAGCGAATTCGTCCAATTCAGCATCGCTGACCGAAGCGTCAGCCGCCAGAGCCAGCACGGCGCCAACCTGAAGCGTCTCACCCTCCCGGGCGATTATCCGGCGTAATGTACCGGCAAAAGGTGCCTCCAGCACATTGACGATTTTACTGGTTTCAATCTCACAGATTTCCTGCCCTCTGGTGAAATCGTCACCCTCCTGGATTGCCCATCGAGCGAGCAAGCCTTCCTCCATGGAAAGCCCCCACTTTGGCATTTCAAGCGTCTTGATTTCGCTCATAGGTTAATCCTCCAGCACTTGACGGACGGCGGCTTCGATACGTTCAACGCCAGGGATCCAGAGTTTTTCGAGAGCAGGGGAGAACGGGACCGGCGTGTGTGGCGGTGTCACCAGCAGAACGGGCGCTTTGAGAAAATGGAATGCCTGGGACGCAATCAGCGCCGCGACATCATGAGCAAAACCGAAGCGTGCAGCGGATTCGTCGACAATCACTACCCGCCCTGTGGAAGCCACCGATTCCAGAATACCTTCCTCATCCAGCGGCGAAATGGTTCGCGGGTCGACCACCTCGACCGAGATCCCCTCTCTGGCCAGTTTGTCCGCCACCTGGTTTGCTTTATGTACCATTGCCGACAACGCAATGATGGTGACGTCCTCTCCTTCGCGAGTGTAGTTGGCTACACCTAGCGGGATGGTATAGATCTCGTCCGGTACCTCGCCCTTGAGGTCGTACAGCATTTTATGCTCGCAGAATACCACCGGGTCGTCGTCGCGAATGGACTGGATTAACAGACCCTTGACGTCATAAGGCGTCGAGGGCACCACCACCTTCAGTCCAGGCGTGGTGGCAAAGATATTATAGGGTGACTGTGAATGCTGGGCCGCGGCGGAAAACCCCGCGCCTATCATCCCTCGCATCACCAGCGGAGCTCTGGCTTTACCACCAAACATGTAGCGGAACTTAGCCGCCTGGTTATACAGTGCATCGTGACTCACACCAAAAAAATCCATGAACATCAGTTCCGCGACCGGCCGCAGACCCGTTGCTGCGGCGCCGGCCGCCATACCGATGATGGCCGACTCGGTAATGGGTGTGTCGATAACCCGATCGGAGCCGAACTGCGTCCACAGCCCTTTAGTGACACCCAGCACACCGCCAAAGGCTTCAATCTTCGCCTCTTCGGGCGCATTTCCGCCATGACCGCCACGCAAGTCTTCACCGATGAGCACCACGCGTTCATCGCGTTCCATTTCCTGAGCCAGGGCTTCCTTGACCGCTTCACGATAGGTTTTTATTGTCATGGTTATCACCCTCAGTATGAGACGTACACGTCTGTCAGCAGGTCTTCCGGAGCCGGGTAGGCAGCGGCGCGGGCCTTCAATACGGCATCGTTGACCAGGGCTTCTACTTCCTCGTCAATCGCCGCCAGTTCTTCCTGGGTGATATGCTGCTTGACCTTAGCGGTGAAAATCTTCAGCGGATCATGTTGTTCACGCAGGCGTTGCACTTCACCTTCCGCGCGGTATAGCGCGGGATCGCCCTCAAAATGACCATGCCAGCGGAAGGCTTTGGCCTCAATGACGCTTGGGCCACCGCCTTCTCGCGCACGCTTGACCGCCTCTGAGGTTGCCTCATAAACGGCAAAGAAATCGGTGCCATCGACGGTCACTGCCGGCAGGCCGAAGCCAGCGGCGCGCCGGGCGATATCACGCCCACCCACGGCGTAGTCATGGCCGGTCCCTTCGCCGTAACCGTTGTTCTCGAAAATAAAGACGGCTGGAAGCTGGAGCACGACGGCCATATTGATGGCTTCAAAGACCAGGCCCTGATTAGAACCACCATCGCCCGTAAAAGAGACACCGACGTTGCCGGTTTTTAGCGTCTTTGCTGTTAGCGCGGCGCCGATGGCCAGTGGAGGGGCTCCCCCAACGATAGCGTTCGCCCCCAGCATTCCTTTCGACAGATCGGCAATGTGCATCGATCCACCCTTACCGCGACATAACCCACTGTCCTTACCGAATATTTCGGCCATCATGCCGTGAATGTCACAACCTTTAGCAATACAGTGGCCATGTCCACGGTGTGTTGAACCAATGAAATCTGCGCTCGTTAAATTTTCGCAGACCCCCACCGCGATGGCCTCTTCACCGGTGTAAAGGTGAATGAAGCCCGGAATATCACCGCTGGTATTTTCCTGATGTAACCGCTCTTCAAAGGTCCTGATCTCCCGCATCTTGCGGTAAGCCTGCAATAACGCCTGTTTGCTGAGCATCGTTTAATTCTCCTCAATAAAGGTCACCCAGGCGGGGCCAACAGACAAGGCGGATAACCCTGGCCACACCCATGCAATGAATCTACGAGCGGTTAAAGGGAGTGCGAAGCCACCTTCATGGGGGGGTAGGTGGGGGTTTTCATGCTTGAGGTCAAACTTTCTAAATTTTGTGTAGCAATAAAGTTTGGCCGCCCCATGTCATCCCGGGGGCTGGCGTACAATTGAAAAAAACAAAACGAGTAGACACCACGGATGAAGCCATCGGATTTAGAAGGTCGCCAATCACCCTCACTGGTCTCCGGGCCATTGCGGCTGACGCGAGGCTTGCCGCTAATCCTGACCAAATTCGTCCCGCCTCGCTCCTCAATACAATTGCTGGAGCGCCCCCGGCTTCTTCAGCTTCTCAGTCCCGTTCAGCAGTGCCGGCTGGGCGTTGTTTGTGCCGGCGCTGGATTTGGCAAAACCACGTTGTTGGCGCAATGGCATCAGCAGATGGTCGCCCACGGGGAACGTATCGCCTGGCTGAGCCTCGATGAGGATGATGATGACGTATGGCAGTTTATTCCTTATCTGCTGCAAGCATTGCGTCCACTCTATGCTGACTGGGACGCCGATTTCTGGCGTGACATGGAAGAACAGAAGCTCTCCAGCTCCGAGCAACTGCTGGCCGGGCTCATTAACCAGCTACACTATTGCCCGCATGATGTGTACCTGATTATCGACGACTTCCACGTGATTAACGATCGCGGGGTCTATGAAGCCCTGGGGTATTTAATCAAGCATGCGCCTGCCGCCTTGCATCTGATCATTGGCAGCCGTTTCCACCCGAATCTTGCGCTGAGCCAGCTGCAGGCCCAGGACCAACTGGTGGAAATCTATGATCGAGACCTGCAATTCACGCTCGAAGAAACAAAACACTATTTTAGCCGCACGGTTGCGCTACCCCTCAGCAACCACCATGCACAGCGGCTACAGTCCGTGACAGAGGGCTGGATTGCAGGGATGAAGATCGCTTCATTGTCCGCAGAATTACAGCATGATCCCGAGCATCTGTTGCGCAATATGCATGGAGGAACACGGTCCATTGCCCGCTATCTGAAAGAGGTGGTACTGGATCCGCTGCCGGAAGAGGTTCTCGATTTCCTGGTAAAAACGTCCTTCCTCAGTCGGTTAAATGCCGAATTATGCAACGCAGTGACAGGACGAGATGATAGTAAAGCGATGCTGGCATGGATTGAGCGACACAACCTTTTTTTGTCAGCCCTTGACGAACAAGGCTACTGGTTCCGCTACCATCCTCTGTTGCAGGAAAATCTTCGGGCCATGCTGCAGCAGAACAACGATATTGATCGCAAACAGCTACATGAATTAGCCAGTCATTGGTTCGTCGAACAGAAACTGTGGTCTGAGGCGGTACGCCATGCGCTCAGCGCAGGCAAGCCGGTGCATAGCCCCGGGCAGGACGGCGCAAGCGCTCAGTCACTGGCGGAAGAAGGGGATATCGATACCCTGATTTCATGGATGCATCATTTACCACCCAGCACCGATCCTTCGCGCATTGACCTGCAAATTAATCTGGCCTGGGCACTGGCGCATTATTTCCACTTTGATGAGTCGAGGCAGCTGCTTGATAACCTCGATCAGATGGTACTTCATCATCGTGAGGATTTAACCCGCAGTACCTGGTGTAAATTGCGGGTTGTACGGGCAATTTGCGAAGCCTTTGCGGAAAACATCCCGGAGAGTCTGGCTATTGTTCAGCCGTTGCTGGCCGAAGTGCCCTGCGGCGACACCTGGGTTGATGGTCTGATATGCAATATTCTCAGCTATTGCCATGTTGTTAACCAGCGCTATCACGACGCGCTGGAGGTTCAACAGCATATGCCCTCTCCGGAAAGTCCTTTAGATAATCTGTTTGTCTCGGTATATCGCGCTTTTATCATTGCCCAGTGTCATCTTTGTCAGGGTGATCTGGGAAAAGCCGGGTGGTACGCAGAGAAAACGTTGCGTCAGGCTGAATGTTATACCGGTACCCAGTCGACCAGTGGCGCGACGCTGGCGCCGCTGCTGGCGGAGATAGCCTATGAATGTCAGAGTGGTGACTCGCCCGATCATCTGTTAGCCGACCGGCTCGAATTCATCGACCGATTCAGTCCACCCGACGCGCTGCGTCGTTGCTATACCTATCTCGCGCGTCAGGCCCTGGATGGCGATATGCCGTATGAGGCCGAGCGATTGCTGGAGCATGCGCAGCGTCTTGCCGTGTCTCGCGGCTGGCAACGGCTCCAGGCCATGATGTTAGCCGAGCAGGTGAGAGTGCGGCTGCAGCGCGGCAATGTCACAGGCGCAGAGCAACTGCAGCGACAACTTGAACAAATGGCCGCCAGCTTCCGAATGGATGCCGAACATCCCTGTCAACGCGCTATCGCTCTGTCTGCATCCCTTAGCCACTGTCGCCTTCTTCTCGCCAGAGGCCAGGCGCCGCAAGCCTGTATTCTCCTGGCTGACATGGTCTCTGATCAGGAAAGCCGGGGGGACGGGTTAACCGCAGCGCGTCTGCGTACGCTCTGGTCATTAGCCTTGTGGAACAGTGGCAAAACTGTCGCTGCGCGCACGACATTTCAGCCAGTCGTGCAGCTGGCTGAACAACAGCATCTCAAGGGGCTCTTTCTTGACGCTGGCGATACCTTGCAACCTTTGCTTATCGGTATGAACGATTCCTCTTTGGCTTGTACAGAGGAAGGGATAATCCATGAACCCTGGGCCGGCAAGCGCGCGCCTGCAGATGGAACACCGTTTAATAGTGGAAGCCCCGATATTCATGGCGAGCTGAGCGAGCGAGAGTTGCAGATATTACAACTGATCGCTGAAGGTCAGATGAATAAAGAAATTGCTCGCTCCCTCGCTATTTCTGCCGAGACGGTCAAATGGCACATCAAAAATATCTACGCGAAGCTCAAAGTGAATAGTCGCACTCAAGCGATGAGCCGGGCGCTGGAGATGAAATTACTGGATTAACGGTTTGAAGAGGGGGCAGTTTTGATGTCCTTGCTCAGCGATAAGTGCGTTGAGTTTAAGGGGGCGACGCAAGGGGAAAGCAACCCTGGTGTAAACCCAGAGAGGCTTTTATCTTGATGTAGAGTGGTACTGTTTTCCGGGAGGAGATCAATTAAACCGTTTTCTCATGCTTATGACTGGCATAAGCGGGGGGCATTATCCTTGCACCAGAGATAATAGAAGCGCCTGAGCAGTTCTTGTGGCCAGGCTGGTTCGCCGGACATCTCGGCCATTTCCAACCCTTCGCCGCACTGTTTGAGGCAGGCGGCCATAATATCCCAGGTAAATTCCGGGTGGAACTGCACCGAATACGCCGTGTCGCTATAGCGCAGAATCTGGCAGACGTCCCGGGTGGAAAAAGCCAGTACGCTGGCACCTTCCGGCGGCCGTAGCACGGTTTGCCGGTGAGAAAGCCAGGCCGCGAAGCGACCGGGACATGTCGTTAGCAGCGGGGCAGTGCTGTTTTCGGCGATCTGGATCAGCTGAAGCCCGTGTTCACTCCCCTGCGGGTTATCCGCAACCAGCCCTCCCAGCGCGTGGGCAATCAGCTGGTGGCCATAGCCGACGCCAAGCAATGGCAGGTTCAGGGCGTGGGCGAGGCGTATCCATTGCGCGGTCTCCTCGCTCCACGCCAACCGGTCGGTGACCATCGCCCAGGAGCCGCTGATGATGGCGCCGCAGATTGTGTCGATAGCGGGCAGGAGCTCATGGCGATCCGGGCGAAAAACCCGGTACTCCCCGCGGTTTAAGGCGAGCACCTGAACGAACCATCGGCTTTGCTCGCCTGCCTCCTGGCGGATGACCGCCGGCGGATCGCCCATTTGAATAATCGCCAACGGCCTGGCCATCTTAATCCTGCAGATAAAAGTCGATGCTGGAGTTCAGTACCGGGCGAATAATCCCCGTCTGTATCGCAAAGTCGCCGAACGCCTCATCCGGGTTAGCCGCCTGCGCCCAGGCGCTCAGTAACGCGTCAAGGTCGCGGATAATCTCCTCAAGCGGCTGGTTCTCTTTATAGAGGCGAGGAATACGCGTTCCCTCGCGGTTGCCGCCGAGGTATATGTCATAGCGGCCCACGGCACGGCCGACGAGGCCGATTTCGGCCAGCATCGCCCGGCCACAGCCGTTAGGGCAGCCGGTGACGCGAAATATCACGTCCCGATCGGCAATCCCGTTACGTATTAAGATAGCGTCAAGGCGATCGACGATGTCCGGCAGCACGCGTTCGGCCTCGGCCATCGCCAGCGGACAGGTGGGATAGGAGACGCAGGCCATCGCGCTTTTTCGCTGCGGCGATACCGTGTCATCAATCAGGGAATAGCGCTGCGCCAGTGCGTTAATCTGTGCTCGGTTGCGCTCGCTGACGCCGGCGATAATGATATTTTGATTGGGGGTTAAGCGAAAATCGCCCGTGTGGACGGCGGCGATGGCGGCCAGGCCCGATTTGAGCGGCTTGCCGGGCTTATCAATCAACCTGCCGCTGGGGATAAACAGGGTGAGATGGTGCTTACCGTCGATCCCTTCGACCCAGCCGATACGATCGCCGCGACTGCTGAAAGCGTAAGGGCGCAGCGGTTGGAATGCCAAGCCTGCCCGCAGCTCGACTTCCGCTTTAAACACCTCAATGCCGAGTCGATCGATAGTATATTTTGTTTTAGCGTTGCGTCGATTTGCGCGGTTTCCCAGGTCTCTTTGGGTGGCGACAACGGCGGTGGCAACCGCCAGCGTAGCGTTCAAAGGAATATACCCCAGCTCCGTCGCCAGGCGCGGATAGGTACTCTGATCGCCGTGGGTCATCGCGAGGCCGCCGCCTACAAGCACGTTGAAGCCCGTCAACTGCCCATTGTCGCCGATAGCGATAAAGTTAAGATCGTTGGCGTGTAAATCGACGTCGTTTTGCGGCGGAATGACCACCGCGGTTTTAAATTTGCGCGGCAGATAGTTGTTGCCCAGAATGGGTTCTTCTTCCGGCTGTGCGATCTTTTCACCGTCCAGCCAGACTTCGGCATAGGCGTTTGTTTTCGGCAACAGATGCTCCGATATCTTTTTAGCCCACTCGTAAGCCTGATGATGAAGCCTTGACTCCACCGGATTTGAAGTACACAGCACGTTACGGTTGACGTCGCCCGCCGTCGCCCGCGAATCGAGACCCAGCTGATGCAATAGCCGATGAACCGGCTTGATATTGCGTTTTAGCACGCCGTGTAGCTGCAGTGCCTGGCGGTTGGTGATGCGGATGCTGCCGTAAAGCGTATGCTGCGACGCAAACTCGTCAATCCCCAGCCACTGCTGCGGGCTGATGATCCCGCCGGGTAAACGCACCCGCAGCATCACCGTATGCAGCGGTTCCAGCATTTGCGCCGCTCTTTCCTGGCGAATATCGCGATCGTCCTGCTGGTACATACCGTGGAAGCGGATCAGCTGAAAGTTATCGCCGAGAAATCCGCCGGTTAATTCGTTATGCAGATCTTCTTTAATCGTGCCGCGCAGAAGCTGGCTCTGCTGTTTCAATCGTTCATTATCCGAAAATTCATCATTGCTCATTATAGTGTTCTCAACAGAGTGCGGGTTAATTCACCCGAAAATACCAGTGAATTACATCACAGCGGATCCTTCACCAACATGAACAGTTTTTTTGTTAATCGATATAACAGTTGTTATAACCACTGATTATAATTAATTATTATTCGTTCTGAGTTATTTTTCCGCTATTCGTTAGCGATTATTTTGCTAATGGTTGAGCGCATCGCCGATAGATGGTATCAGGGAGGCAGTGATATTGGGGGGCAGCGCGCAGCGATTTATTTTTTATGTGCTGCGACTGCCGGCAGGCTATGTAAGGCAGGAGTGGTATGGATATAGATGCTGAATCTGATTGATAAACGCATGTTTACTTTTGAAATTATATTTAAGGTAGGCCGAGTCGGCATCTTCAATACCGAGGATGATATCCATCATCGCATATTCGATTTTTTTATGGCTGATAAAGGTGTTGACGGTCATTCCGGTTTGTTTTTTGAAAATGCGATGCACATATTGCCGGGAAACTTGCAGATATTCAGAAATATCATAAACTGAAATGTTATTTTTTATATTTTGATAAATATATTGTATGGCGGAATTCACCAATGTCTGGCTGTTGGATATTATGCTGTCGGAGAGTTGAACATGGTGTTGCATAGATACTACTTCTTTTTTAACTATATCTTTTTTATTGTAGGTAATTTAAAACAAAACGAAATATACAATATTGTGGTTTTTATGGATAACAGTATTACGAGTCCGTGATGATCGAGATTTTAGCGCAGGCGTTTTGTCGGCGTCATTTCCGCTCGCACAGCAGAGTATGGCCTGAAGCATGGCCGATCGCAATCAACCATGCCGCAGCAGGGGTGAGTTAAACGATTTCGTTTATCTGCAGATAATTCCGGCCGTGAAATTGCTGAGCGGCGGCGTTGTCCCGGCACTGCTGACTGTAGCGGCCGGGGGTGACCCCTGTGATGCGTTGAAATGCGCGATTAAACGCGGCCTGGGATAGATAGCCGACTCGTTCCGCGCTCTGCGTCAGGCTTACACCGCCGGCGATGTGCTGGCAGGCCAGTGCAATGCGAATATGGCGCACAATTTCTGCAGGTGGCAGCGGCGAAACCTGGTTAAAGCGCTGAATAAACCACGAGCGCGACAGGCCCGATGCGCGCGCCATGGCTTCCACCGTCCAGGAGCGTGCCGGAAACAAGACAATCTCCGCCATCAGATTGAGGAATTCTGTTGTCAGCGGAATATTATCCAACGGCGTCTTCACCGTATGGCTGGATAAATAGTGGCGGATCACCATAAAAAAGAGTAATTCCGTCAGCGAAGCGATAAGCTTTTCACTGCGTAGCGCCGTCTGTGTCGCTTCCCGATTAATCACCGCCACCAGTTTGCCGATGGAGCCGGACCGGTCGTCCTGTGCTTTAAATACGATAACCTGCGGCAAAAAGCTCAACAGCATCTGGCTAATGGTGGTTTTAAAGGTAATAAAACCGCAGGCTAATGCGGTGCTGGTCTCATCTTTGTAAGTCAGCGGCTGCATTTCCTGCACCGGCGCGCGGTAGGCGCTTTGCGCATTTTCATGGGAGGAAAGAACGAATGGACAATCCTGTAAAATAAAAACCATATCGCCTTTTTCAAGACGTAACGCGCTGGAATGCTGGGCGCAATGCAGCCAGCAGTGCCCCTCCATCACCAGGTGATAGCTGGCCTTTCCACTGCCCGAAGTGCCGCCTTTCCACGAGCCGCAATACTTGCCCACATGGAAAACGGAGTTCTCAATGCTCAGATTATCTAATAACCATTCGCTATTTAGCATAGTAAAAAAGAATAAATAAAGGACGAATGAACAATAATCAACTTTTTATCAGTATTGCTCCCCATGTTCAATAAAAACATACTGATTGTAATTTAACAGGAGGCTAATTATGACAAGAATTACCTTGCAGACCCTGGCAACTGCTCCAGAGGAATCAAAAACTTATCTGGAAAATGCCCGGCGTTCTTCAGGATTTATTCCCAACTTATTACTGGCGCTGTCTAATTCGCCGCAGGCGCTGCAAACATATATAACAGTTGGTGCTATAAATAATAATAACAGTCTATCCGCAGCGGAACGAGAAACGGTGCAATTAATTGCTGCAACTGTCCATGGTTGCGGTTTTTGCGTGGCGGGACACAGCGCAACGGTCGAAAAGAAAAAGATCATGCCTCCGGCCGATTTACAGGCGCTACGCAAGCGGCAGCCGCTGCCAGACCCGCATCTTGAAGCCATTGCCAGCTTCGCACGCGAAGTCATCGCCACGCGTGGCGCGGTTAGCGAGGCGGCATGGCAGGGGTTTCGCGCGGCGGGTTACGGCGAGCGCCAGGCGCTGGATGTGATCCTCGGCGTCAGCTTGGCCACGCTGTGCAACTTCGCCAATAGCCTGGCGCAAACGCCGCTCAATACCGAGCTAAGTCCGTGGGCCTGGTCCGACTAAATCTGGCCCGTTCTCTGCTGAAGGAGAGTACGCATGCTACATCATTCATTACGCGAGTGGCTTGACGACCGGGCGGCGGAACTCGACCGTTCCAGTGAACTTAGCCACGCGTTATTGCTAAAGCTGGCGCAAGCGAACCTGTTTCGTATCGGGATCGCGCCGGCGCTCGGGGGCAGCGGCGGTACGCTGCTGGATGCGATTGATGCCATTAGCGCGGTAGCCCGCCATTCGCTGACGGCGGCGTTTATGTTTTGGGGACACCGTACCTATATCGACATCCTGACGCAGGCGCCACAGAGCGCGTTATGCGATCGCATATTGCCCGATCTGCTGGCCGGCCAGCTGGCGGGGGCGACGGGTTTATCCAACGCGATGAAATTCCTCTCCGGGCTCGAAGAGCTGCAGATCGGCGGCGTAGCTGACGGGAAGGGGGGCTGGCGGCTCTCCGGGCAGCTTCACTGGGTTACCAATTTACAAACCCGCGGTTTCCAGGCGGTGACGGTTGTTCAGCCTGTTGGCGGCGGTGAACCGTTCATCGCCAGCATCGGATCCGGCCTTGCCGGCGTGTCGCGCTCTGCCGATCTTGCGCTGATGGCGATGCAGGGCAGCGCCACGGCGGCATTGCACTTTGACGATGTCGCGCTGGAAAAAGACGGGGTGATCCATTCTGCCGCCCGGACGTTTTTGCCCGCGGTGCGCCCGCGTTTTCTCGGTTTGCAGTGCGGCATGGCGCTAGGGCTGGCCGAATGTATTCTTGACGAGTGCCGCGACCGATTAAGCGACGGCCATGTGCTGCGCGGGGAATGGCAGACGCTGGCACAGCGCTATCGCCAGATCCGCAGCGACCTTTACGCCGGTGTGGAAAGCCAGCGCTTTGTACAGCAGCCCGGTGAACTGTTCCGGCTACGTATCGGGCTGGTCGAACTGGCGATAAACGGCATACAGCTGGAACTCATGCTCGCGGGAGGGCGGGCCTATCTATCGCCGCAGGGCGATCGGACCGCGCGCCGCTGGCGCGAATGTGCTTTCCTTCCGCTGGTCACCCCCAGTGTTGTGCAGCTGAAACAGCAGCTGGCAAGGCTGCCGGCATGAGCGTGTTACTGCATGCCAGCCACCTTGAGGTGGGGTATCACCGCGGGCAGGCAACGACCCGCCTGCTGCAGGATTTCAACTTTTCGCTGGCGGAAAATGAAATTGTCGCCGTAGTGGGAGCCAGCGGCGTCGGGAAGTCGAGCCTGCTGCGGATCCTCGCCGGGCTGGAAAAGCCGCTGGCTGGAGAGGTGAACTACCTCGGCCAGCCGCTGGACGGCCCGCATCCCCACCTTTCGGTGGCTTTCCAGGACCCCACGCTGCTGCCTTGGCGCACTCTGGAACAGAATGTCGCTTTTGGCCTCGATTTCCGCCATCAGCCGCGGCTTGAGGCGCACGAACGTCAGGAACGCGTGCGGCAGGCGATTGCGTCGGTCGGTCTGATTACCCATCTCAGCAAGCTACCGACCCAGCTTTCCGGCGGGATGGCACAGCGCGTGGCGCTAGCCCGATGTCTGGCGCGGCGGCCGAAAGTGATGCTGCTTGATGAGCCGTTTAGCGCGCTGGATGAAGTCACCCGCCATGATATGCAGCGGCTGCTGATCGCCGTGCTGAATCAACACCGGATGTCGGCGCTGCTGATTACCCATGATATTGATGAGGCGCTGCTGGTGGCGGACCGGGTTATTTTGCTGGGCGGCGCTCCGGGCCGCCTGATGGGCGAATGGCGCCCACAGATCCCGCATCCGCGTGATAATGCGCTGGAGGCGCTCGCTGCCCTGCGGCTGGACATATTGAAGAAACTGCGTGATGTGCGCGCGGATACCGATGCGGAGAAACGCTATGTGCCTGATGTGTGATGCGATGTCGCGCCGCGACTTTCTGAAATTGAGCGCGCTGCAGAGCGCTGGAGCCGCACTACCGCTGGTAATGCAACAGCAGGCGCGCGCCGCCGCTGAACCGGACGCGCCGGTCAGAGTCGGCTATCTGCCGATCGTCGACGCGGCGCCGCTGCTGGTGGCGCACGGGCTGGGCCTGTTCGACAAGGCCGGGGTGAAAGCCGAGCGTCCGGTGATGTTCCGCAGCTGGTCGCAACTGACAGAGGCATTTATCGGCGGCCGGGTGAACGTGATTCATATGCTTTCGCCGGTAACGATTTGGGCGCGCTACCAGGCGAAGCTGCCGGCCAAAGTGGTGGCCTGGAACCATACCAACGGTTCGGCGCTGACCGTAGCGCCGCAAATTAGCCGCGTCGAAGAGCTGGAGGGGAAAACCGTCGCCGTACCTTTCTGGTACTCAATACACAACGTGGTGCTGCAGCAAATATTGCGCAGCGCCGGGCTGCAGACAGTCACCGGCGCGCCGGGGAAAAAACAGGTTCGCCTGCTGGTACTTTCACCCGCGGATATGGTGCCCGCGCTGGCGGCCGGGCAGATTCAGGGTTTTATCGTCGCTGAGCCCTTTAACGCGCTAGCCGAAACACGCCATGTCGGGCGGATCCTGCGCTTTACCGGCGATGTCTGGCAAAACCACGCCTGCTGCGTGGTCATGATGCACGAAAGCGATCTCAGCATGCGCCCGGCATGGAGCCAGAGCGTGACCGACGCGCTGGTTAACGCCCAGCAGTGGATCCGCCAGCACCGGGCGGAAACGGCCCAATTGCTGTCGCACAGCGATGAACATCGCTATACCCCACACGACGCCGACGTGCTTCGCCAGGTGCTGTTGCCGACGCCAGCGATGCAGGCTAGCTGGCAAAAGGACGGCGCTATCCGCCACGATGCGTGGCACCAGCAGCGGATTGATTTCCAGCCATGGCCGTACGCCAGCTATTTCGCATCGCTCACCGACCAGCTAAAGCAGACGGTGATGGAGGGCAATAGCGATTTTCTCGCCCGACTCAACGGGCAGCAAGTCGCCGCCGATCTGGTAGCGTCGGATTTTGTGCGTCAAAGTATCGTCCGCGCCGGCGGTATGACCGCGTTTGGTCTTCCCGACGGCGAGTTTGACCGTGAGGAAACGATCGCACCATGAAACCGATTTTAATCCGTATTGGCTGGGCGCTGCCTGGTCTGGCGCTGCTGCTGCTGATCTGGGGGGCAATCACTCACTTTGCCGGCGGAATGGCCGGGCTATTCGCGCCGGAAAACGCCTTGCGTAGCCTTCAGGAGATGCTTGCCCAGGGGGAGCTGGCGCGCAATATTGCCATCAGCTTGTCGAGGGTGGCGGTTGGCTTGGGGCTGGCGCTGATCGTCGGTATCCCGTGCGGCTTGCTGATGGGCTGCTCGGCGGCAAGCGAACGCCTGGCGATGCCGGCTCTGCAGTTTTTGCGCATGATCTCGCCGCTCTCGTGGATGCCCGTCGCCGTGATGCTGCTGGGGATCGGCGATCGGCCGATCTGGTTCTTGCTTAGCTTTGCCGCCGTGTGGCCGGTGCTGCTCAATACCGCCAGCGGCGTCAGGCAACTGCCGCCCGGCTGGCTGCTGCTGGCCCGTTCGTTGAGCGCGACGCGCCGGGAAACGCTTTGGCATATTATTCTGCCCGGTGTTCGCGCCCATATTCTCACCGGCGTCCGGCTGGCCATCGGCATCCTGTGGATTGTGCTGGTGCCTTGTGAAATGTTGGGGGTCAGCTCAGGGCTGGGATATGCCATCCTTGATGCTCGCGACCGGCTGGATTATTCCGCCCTGATGGCGGTGATTGTGACTATTGGCGCGATCGGCTTTTTGATGGACTGGCTGGCCAGGTATTTTATCCATACGATTAGCGCCTGATCGCCCTTAACCCTCTGCCGAGGGCGAATGTTCTCGGCATGCCGTAGCGTACCAGCCCATCGGCATGGAAATCAGGGACGGTGCTTGCATGGATTGGGTCAGCCCAGCCACCTTGCGGCGTACGCATCTGAACTCGAGGCTGTACCTTCCCACAGATATAGCCCGGCAAGCCTGCTGGACTGACCCCGAACTATCCGCTTTGTGTAAGCAACGGCGCTCTAAACACAGGAAGGCTATTACCATGTTATAACAGCGCTGGAGCTGAAATGACTCTCTTACAGGACCGGCTTTCTGGCGGTCCCTCTGAAACCTGATCAGGCAATAAACCTCTTCGAAACCCTAACTCTTCTGTTAGATACAAGAGAGAGCGTTCCTGTGATAAAAACTCGATTTTAACCTTAACAATTCTAAACATGTTTAACGTTTTTTTAAGAAATGAAATGCTATTAATTTATTGATATTTTATAAAAAATATTTTTTCAGGCTGGATATATAAAAGCGTATGCATGCCATAAGACACTTCATATCGAAGCTACAGTCTTTTTAAACATCGCATCGTGGGGGTCTCTATCCAGAACAGTGTATGGCAGTTTTGATGCCCTGGTTCAGCGATAAGAACAGTGAGCTTAAGTGCGTTGGTTGCGGGGGGAAAAGTAACCCAGGCGTAACCCCAAACAGGTTTTTAAAGACAGTGGCTTATGTAACTTTTTGATTGAAATGGTGCCGATAATAGGAGTCGAACCTACGACCTTCGCATTACGAATGCGAAAAAACAATCATTTATTTTTATTCATTAACGTTGATTAAAATATAAAAATACAATAAGAACAATAAATTAAATAAAATCACAGATGTATTTGCATGGATAACCATTGACCTTAATACCCGTCAAATGCTTACATATAGCTTACATGAAAGTTCGTGTAATCGAGTGAAAATTAATGTCTAACTCTAACCGCATCAAACTTACGACCAGTGTTATCGACAAAGCCAAAGCTGACGCCAACAAAGCACAAACCTTCTACTGGGACAGTGAGGTGCCAGGTCTAGGGTTACGGATTACTGCAACAGGAGATAAGGCATTCATATTCCAAAGCAGGGTCCATGGTAAGTCATTGAGAATAACTATCGGCAGTGTAAAAGTGTGGCGTCTGGATGGCCCCGCAGATAGCTCAGAGAATAATGCCCGTAAGGAAGCTCGTCGCTTACAGGCTCTGTGCGATACAGGTATAGATCCACGAGAAGCCAAAGAGGAACGTCGTCAAGCGGCAGAAGAAAAGTTCAGGCAGGCAGAACGAGAAACTACTACGCTTCAGGTTGCATGGTCGGCTTACATAGAACACCTGAAAACTACTCGCAGCCCAAAAACGGGCAAACTACGCTCACCTCGCTACATCACCGACCATTTCAATCTCTCTACCCCTGGTGGAAAATCAAAGACCCGAGGTAAGGGTAAAACGGTTGCAGGCCCCCTAGCCTCTTTAATGCCCTTGCGTCTCAAAGAACTAAATGCGGCTAAACTCGCCGAGTGGCTACAATATGAAAGTAATGAACGTCCCAGTGTTGCAGCTCACGCTTATCGGTTGCTGCGTGCTTTTTTATCTTGGCTTGAACAAAGCCCATGGTCTGGGTTGGCGGACAAAAACGTATGCCAGTCTCATGAAGTAAAAGAGCACTTAGCTCGTGCTGAAACTAAAGATGATTGCTTGCAACGAGAACAACTAGCCAACTGGTTCGCTGCAGTGCAGCAACTCAGCAACCAGACAATTTCCAACTACCTACAAATCCTACTGCTGACTGGCGCTCGCCGAGAAGAACTGGCGAACCTAAAATGGAATGACATTGATTTTAAATGGCACAGTATGACTATCAGGGACAAAATTGAGGGAGAAAGGGTTATACCGCTGACGCCATATGTTTCAATGTTGGCTCACAGTTTACCACGTCAAAAGTTGAACGATGGCATAACAGATAACCCCTACGTTTTCGCCAGTGCCCGCAGCACTGATGGGCGTATCAAAGAACCTCGCCTTGCACATAATCGGGCATTGGAAAATGCAGGCTTACCACACATCAGCCTGCATGGATTAAGAAGATCTTTCGGGACTCTTTCCGAATGGATTGAAGTACCTGTAGGGATTGTTGCTCAAATCATGGGCCACAAACCCAGCGCGTTAGCTGAAAAGCACTACCGTCGCAGACCAATAGATTTATTGCGCAAATGGCATACAAAGATTGAAGAGTGGGTACTTGAACAGGCCGGGATACTTTTTGTTACACCTGAAAAAGAAAAAACACATATCCGTTTGGTTGAAAACTCATAAACGAGAATTTAAAAATGAAAGTCCGATTTATCGACATTATGATGATCTTTGATATAGAACCTTGTGATTGTAACGATTGGCCTGCACCAGGAATGACCTTAAAGGAAGATGGTATATGGGTAACACCTCCTTCAGAAATAAACAAAGAGATAAGAGATTCGTTAACAAAAGAGGAGCTTCATGATTTAATTGATCATCCAACAGGAGATTACACAAAACCGGCCATTTCTATTCCATGCGAACGAGATGATTTAGTTGATTTTCTTGTTGATATTGATTTTTTCGGATTTGGATTAATCACGAAGATAGAAAAAGAATGTGAAGATATCGAAAGACTCGAAATTAACGAAAGCGGCAATATAAAAAAAGCGAAAGAAAGGTATGCGGGGCATTATAAAAAGGAAATGGATAAGCTTCGGGAATCGACTAGAATAGAATTAAAAAAACAGATAAATGACTATTTTCCCTCCGCAAGTAAAAATGGAGAAGATAAAAAAACCAGCATGGCTCAATATCACGAAATACTTATTCTTAAAACCATTACAGATTTAGGACATGAACCATTGAAGATCTACCAAGAAAACGGCAAGCAGGGAATCAAAAACGAAGTATGGAACATACTATCCAGTGAGTTCAGCCGCAAGGAAACTTTTGAATATCGATGGAAAAACATGAGAAGCAAAGGGAAAATCAAAAATCAATAATAATATTATTGAATATTTGTATTAGCTCAGATTTGAGCTGGTTCAGCTATGCTTTATAACACTATTAAACCAAC
Source organism: Klebsiella sp. A-Nf5 (assembly GCF_002810545.1). NCBI lineage: Bacteria > Pseudomonadati > Pseudomonadota > Gammaproteobacteria > Enterobacterales > Enterobacteriaceae > Klebsiella > Klebsiella sp. A-Nf5. The sequence continues at coordinate 49,810 of NZ_PIOG01000222.1, forward strand.
CAGTCGATAACGAACGAAAATCTGATAATGAAATAAAAAACCCAAACAGCATCTAAGTGGCTTTGTTGAATAAATCGAACTTTTGCTGAGTTGAAGGATCAGATCACACATCCCCTGACAACCCTGGTCGTTCCGTGGCAAAGCAGAAGTTCAGAATCAACAACTGGCGCACTTACAACAAAGCACTTATCAATCGCGGCTCCCTCGCTTCCTGGCTAGTTGGTTAGGCTGTTCAGGCATGGTATGAGTCTGCAACGCCTTCAGCACGCGGAAGACCTCAGCGCTATTCTGACCTTGCCATTACTACCGTTCTGGTGATTAAACACGTATTCCGGCTGACCTTGCGGGCTGCTCAGGGGTTCATTGATTCCATTTTCTCCCTGATGGGCGTTCCGCTGCACTATCCGGATTGCCGGTTGCTGTCTCCGCTGGAAGAGGCGCTTCATAACTATGTCCTGACCGGCGGCAAACTCCATGCCGATGATACCCCGTCCCGGTGCTGCTGCCGGGTAATAAGAAAACTGGGCGGTTGTGGACATACGTTCGTGATGATCGCAACGCCGGCTCAGCAGTCGCGCCAGCGGTGTGGTTTGCTTAAAGCCCGGACAGAAAAGGCCTCCATCCGCAGACCCATCTTGCCGGCTTCAGCGGCGTGCTGTAGGCGGACGCGTACGCCGGGTTCAACGAGCTGTACCGCAATGGAAAAATAACGGAAGCAGCCTGCTGGGCTCACGCCCGCCGCAAGATCCACGACGCACACGTCCGCACCCCGTCAGTGCTGACGGAGGAAGCCCTGAAACGTATCGGCGAGCTGTATACCGTTGAGGCGGAAATAAGGGGAATGCAGACAGAACAGCGCCTTGCTGAACGTCAGCAAAAAGCTAAACCACAGCTGAAAGCCCTGGAAAGCTGGCTGCGTGAAAAGATGAAAACGCTCTCAAGGCACTCAGAGCTGGCGAAGGCGTTCGCGTACGCCCTGTATCAGTGGCCGGCACTGACGTACTATGCAGAGGGTGCCGACTATCACTAACTTAAGTGATACCAACTGTCTGGAGATTCAGGGGGCCAGTCTACTTCCAGCCAGCGCCACATATCGATATCCACTTTTTACTTAGCACTACAAAGGAGACCCTATGACGAGTCCACTGTGCGCGTTGCTTTCAGACTCTAGGCTATATGACTTGTTCGGAGATGATCAAAATCTCACTGTAAGCCAAATCTGGCTATTGGAGATCGAGTGGGAAGATTCAAGTGAACTACGTTTTCTGTATGGTCGGTCACTATCAGGAAACTACCAATCAAACAGTTGGAGCGGGAGCGTTAGTTCCAAAATGCCACTTACTGAGAATTGCTCAGTCAGAACTCACGCCTTGACACTTCATACCTCTACCGAGAGACTGAGGACTTTCCTTGAGCACTTCATCTGCGGAGAGACGTTTCAGAAATCTTGCCAATTCTCCGGGCTGAATATCAGCGACAAATTGGCTAAGGCGATAGGAACAAGTACATTTTGTGTGAATCCTATCACTCGCCCTGTAATGCATTTGCCGACACGCGATTATTATAGATTTCAAACTAATCGGCTAAGCCCGACCAGCTATTCCAGTGTTGACAGCGGCGCAATTTCTCCAAGAGAAAAAGCAAAATTATTCAGTGTGTTGGAAGGATATGACATGAAGATTGCCAAATTTGCATGCCAAGTATTGGATGCAGATACTGGCTTAGATTTCTCCACAATTGACTCTTGGCGAATTGGAGACTTTGAGTTCATCTGTGCTCCTGGGCTCAATGCTTCAGAGCGCAGCAAGTATGACGTATCTTTGAAGGGGCAGCAGTCATCTCTGACGCTATTCGAACCACTAACCCGGGAACCTTCCGATCTGTTGGTTATTGTCAAGGCGTACAGTGATGGTGGCCTTCAGTCCTCTTATATCGCCAACCTCAGCAAGAATGCTTCATACCCTCTCCATCACACATTTGAACTCAAAGTGTTTCAGGACCAAGCTAGCACAGCTTATACAATGGAGGTTTATGCGCTTGGAATAAATGGTGAGCAATCATTCCTCCTGCTTCAAACCGGCGCAGAATTTGTGCGCGAAATGAATCTCAACATGCAGTTAGTCGAACCCATTAGGGCAAACTACCAATTCGAATGGTTGGCAAAAAAAGTACCGAAAAGGGAAAGGGCCAGACTGGAGACAGCAGGACAGATTGGGCGTGCTATTAGTCGTCCGTCTCGGTCACAAATGGGCGGGTATGCGGATGATCCATGGGTTCCACTCAACTGGCTCATCCAGAACAGAGTCAAACAGTTATGCCCCAAGAAATCCGACGGACGGTTCTTTCCTACTCTCAACGACAGCAGCGGTATGAGCCGTCTCGAGTTGATAGACTGGCTCAAAGGTATTTTCGAACGGCACCACGACGCGAAAATTGCTTGGATCGACCCATTTATGGAGGATGTAGGGATTGAGCTTCTCAACCGACTGGGCACTGCTACTGCTGATTACCTTGTCATCACGACGGAAAAAATGTCGAATGATGACAGCATAAAAGAGGCCGATGAGCCCAACCGTGTTGAAAATCTTCTAGCGAGATGTTCAGGTTGGAATAATGGCTACTTTGGAAGTGTTTGCCTCAAAATACTCTCAGTACCAGATAAAAAACTCCACGACCGCATGATCCTCATTCGCTCAGCCAATGGTCAGCCGTTAGCTGGGTACCATCTTTCCAATTCAGTTCAGAGGGCCAGCGAGAAACATCCTCTATTGGTAACCCCTATTCCTCTGGACGTGATTCCGCAAGTATTTGAGTACGTTGATCAGATTATCCAAAGTACACTCTATGGAGAGGGTAATCCCCACCTTCCTACAAGAATAATTTTCAATTCTGCCGATATTAGCCCATGTGAGGAGGAGAAGCCTAAAGGACTAAATCACAATTCCTCATTTGCTGAGCTACCATGCGCTGGTAGCGTGCTAGCTTGGTGGCTTGATGATGAGCAGCTTTCAAACTTGTCAGGAGCTGTACTCATGGAGCAGATGAGTGCTAAAGGATATATTAAGGATGGGAAACTTGACGGAGATCGCTTTGACGCTCTTCCCGCCAAATTCTGGACTGAAGGGTTGCCAATAGCAGATTTCCACTCAGCTTGGGATGCCCTTGGTTATGTCATAGCCAACTCCCCGGCTGGTCGCTATGCAGGTAGCCTCTACAACAAGGAGCAATCAGTATTATCCGAACTTGTGAAGGTTGCACTGTTGGAGCACATCTCTCCCTCCAGAGCAAAAGCACTGCAACCACGTCTCACAAAAAAACAACTTGACATTGAACACTACTGTTCACAGGGACTTACAGCACTACTGCTTTCAAAAAATGATCCGTTCAGTACATTCACATATTCACCCGTAGATACCTCATGGAGCGATTACTACTCCATACAACTCCTATGGTCGCAAGCTCCAAAGCAGTTGGTATCTTGGTTAAACACAATATTCTCTGAACCAATCAAGTCTCCTCGTACTCACGCGCTTGTGGTTGAAGCCCTTAAGCATATTTGTTTGTGCGTCAGCTTTGACAAGCATCATGAGCAAATTGATGCGCTTTTGCAGAGCAATGTGAGTGTAATAATCTGGATAGGGCTTCATGCTCTTGAAAACGCCCTTAACAGGGGAGTTTGGGGAATTGAAGCCCTTTCAAAAATCGACCATATCGAATCAGCCACTGTTCGACGTATCATTTTGTGCTGGCTGATCAACGAAGCCAACTACCTTAATTCGGAGATTAAACCACAACTCATCGCTTGTTTAATCCAATCGTTAAAGGCTCCTCTCGCGGACGATGAGCTCAAGGATATTCTTCAACCTGTTCGGGGACGCCTCGGCAGGCTACACCATTTCACGCCCTGGATTCTTGAATCCATGCTCGTACCCATGCTGGAAAAAAGAACAATCGATATCACTCAAGTTGCCCATCAGTGGTTGACAGAGCTGACTACCCAATGGCGTACAGCACTCAAGAATGAGAGTCTCTATTTTACTCTAGATGCGGACGGTGCATTCACCGATGAGCTGGCTATTGCGACCAAATACCTAGTCTCAGCAGATCTAGTGGAGATTGTCAGAGAACTTAGGAATGTCTTTGATGCACTGGCTCGGACCATAAGGCGGCCGATGAGCGCGCAGATAAGCTGTAAATCCTACAACAATGCGCACCAAGTAAACCTCTGGCTCTATGCGCTCGCTCGTAGGATTAAAACATTGGTGCCTGATGAGTTACCACTGTTGAATGAACTTCTGCTTGAAAGCGAAGAAATTATAGAACGAATCAGCCCCTCAACTTGGCGCTGGAGTTCAAGCAAAGACCTGCTCACTTATGTAAATGGCGATCCCGAACAGATTGGGTCACATGGTCTTCATCAAATTATTCAGAGAGCAATCGAGCCACGGTGATCTAGGGCGAAAATAAGGGACCTTCGTAATCCATCACAGTTACCAACAGGTCCCATACCCGGCCAGCCAGAAAGCCGACCTCGACCTTGACCGCTACGCCACGCTTCACGCGCAGACCTACGGGGAGGCTGTCGGTGCGGCGACGATGATTTCGCACATACTGGAAGCTTTCATAGCGGGGGAGCGGGGATTCAGGAAGGAGGACGCGGGCAAGGCCGCGCCGTCAATGCCAAGCTGATGCTGCCGGTTTCCGCTGGTGGTCATCCCTCGACCGCGCAGCCCAAGGCTGCACGGTCCGGCTTTTTATCACGAAGCTCTTATGTGGCTCCCAGCCCACAACGCCGCAGCCTCGCAAAGCTGTCCGAAGTAGGGCTAAGCCCGCATACTATATAGACTTACGGCCATCAAGCTATTTTTAAATGACTTGATGCCGCCAATTATTTACTCTGACTAGCATAATGAAGCCTGGCACACTGACGGCAGCACAGCGATTCGTCGAGAAAATACAGAGAAGCTTTCCTCTTCCCGCAAGTCGGACAAACATACCACCATCGGGCGCCACCATACTGCGGGCTGGTGGTCGTCAGTCGTACCGTGATGCTATGGCTGTTCGGCAACTCTGCCACCAGCGCACCACCTGACATACGTAAGCCTATACCGTCTACTGCCTGTAACTTTCTGTCCTTTTCACTAGCACCGATCTTCGACAAGATGAGAGAGCCAATTCTTGTCACATCGCTGACATATTCGCGCGTTCGCTTCCTGCCAGCTTTGCTGGCCCGTTGTTTCTCCAGCCATGCACAATAACCCTCATATTGCCGCGCTCTGCCGCCTTTAGTTTTCGCGCCGGTACTCAAGCCTCCGTGAAATTTACAGCGCCCGTTGGAATAGATAGCTGTAATTTTGCAGGCCGTGCCTGAGCGGGTTCTGGCACCACACCGCAGGCCACTGATATCAGGATAAGGCTCATATTCTGGTTCTGGTGGTAATATCAGATGCTCGTGTCTTCCCACCAGCATCTGGACGAGCAGGTTTCCCCTGTCACCCTCATCACATTGCTTTCGCCACTCAAGACGTGCCTCATGATTTCTGTTCAACACAGCTTTATACAATCGCAGCAACCTCAACTTCTCTTTGTCACTCATCATCTGAACCTTAACAATTCTTAACTGTTCATGGGGTAGGGTATATTGCGAAGTTTACAATACATCCCAGCATATGAAGTGCAGTTCTCCTTGGTGATCATGGAGTATTTATGCGCCTGAACAATAAAACCCGAGGTATTTCACGATGAGGGTTCTGGCCTGACGTTATAGCGTTAATTTCCGAAATCATTAAAAGAAACACCATGAATTCGCATCTTAGTTTGCGCAAAAACAGCTGTTTCTTAACAGATTAAACGAGACGCAACAAATTGTTTTATTTGCTGTTTTATTGATTTTTTCTTTGCTGGATTGCGCATATCCAACACCCTGACTGTGCAGAGTCGCAAATTTTGCGCAGTGAATACCCAGATAAAATGCCCTGACCCAGCTTTAGAGGAAGCCAATTGACACAACATGAGGACACATTCTAAACGGGAAGGTAGTGACGTATACTCGCGATTTACCACAAAAACCAACCTCAGTCGGGCAACTTTGAGAAGTACTCGACGGTCAGTGCAAAGTGCTTCGATAGTGAAACCTTGAAGGATTCCATACCAAACCTGGGAGATGCATTACATCCGTAGCCAACTTCCAGTGTCTCCAGTGGAATAGCTGATGGATAACAGTACAGCAATAGTACTTATGAAACGCGGACATTCGTAAGTATGGTAAGACCTGAACCGAAAACACAGTGGCACCCGGCCCGAAGTTTATTGGAAAAGGCGGGGATTTAGCCCACACGATGAAAATTGGCTATATCAATATCAAACCCAACGGGTTAAAGGCAGAGAGGGGCCTTGAGAAGACGTTCAGACCCTATAATGAATGTACAAGGTAAGCCACCAGCCAAACTACAGCATTTTAGTCTGCATCGGGAATCCGTAGAAGCTCTGTGACATCAACCTCCAGGGCATAGGCCAGGCGCTCCAATCCATCAATGCTGATATTTGTGACGCATCTTTCTAACTGAGAAACATAGGTACGATGGAAATTCGCCAATTCGGCTGTTTTTTCCTGACTAAGTCCTTTTTCTGTACGTAACCTCTTAAGATTCAAAGAAATCCGAATCCTTGCATTTGGTAGATGTTTTGCATGAGTGTTTTTCATGCTACACAGTGTGGATTTCTGTCGCCTAAACATCTACAGTACATCAATCTACTGCTTTTAAATCTCACCATAATTGTAGTAGACACTCTCACACTAGCTAAAAATATTGTTAATAAATTGTTTTCAATGAAATTTTATTTTATTAGAAGGAATCTGATATGTTCATAAGAGTTGTCACCCTGTGTTTCGTCACACTGGTACTAACCGCCTGCGTGACAGGAGAGAAGTTTTCTAAAATCAGCCAAGGAATGAGTCGTGCAGATGTGATTGACAGATTAGGGTCACCTGATGGTGTGCAGACACAAGGTACAGCTGAACTGTTGACCTATGCAAACCGGTTTATGTCCGACTGGTCATGGGATAAAGCCGACTATAAAGTGTTACTTAATAATGGCTTTGTCGTCCAATATGGTGCCACCAATATTTATCACGATACAGGAACGGGGGAAAGAATGATGGCAGCAGGACAAATCATGCAACAGAATAAACCTGTACAAACCAACTGCTATCAAATTGGCTCATCTGTACATTGTTCGAGTTATTAATACTTATAATATTCATTATATATGCGATTTTTTAATCCAAAAAACTAACGATTAGCTCACTTGTGGCTATTCAATAGCCACATTGATTCTTCACATCAAGAAAAGCAAATAAGTTATCAGGACGATTCACCCACCAGCACGAAACCCCTAAAGCCCGCAGATGCCGGGCTTTTTTGTTATAATGGGATATCATAAAGACGCAACAAAGCGCGTGATTGGCGTGTACACAGAGGTGTGCCCATAATGAAAATCTAGACTGGCTCCATAGATCACCAGACACTTCGCCTCTCTTAAGATAAGAGGTAGTCTTAGACCTATGTTTAACACCAGTCAGAATAATAATATGGTTGAAGTGTTATCAGGACCTGAGCGGCGTCGTCGCCGTACACCGCAGGAAAAAATAGCCATTATTCAGCAGACTATGGCACCCGGTATGACCGTGTCTCACGTCGCACGCCTGCACGGTATCAATGCCAACCAGATTTTCAAATGGCGCCGGCAGTATGAAGACGGCTCGCTAACTGCCGTGGCCTCGGGCGAAGAAGTTGTGCCTGCTTCTGAACTTGCTGCCGACAATAAGCAAATCCGTGAGCTAGAGTGCCTTCTGGGCAAAAAGACGATGGAAGCTGAAATACTGAAAGAAGCAGTGGAGTATGGCTTGGCAAAAAAATGGATTGCACATGCGCCCTTGTTGCCCGGGGATATGCAGGTTCAGCAGGCAGTAGAGGTTAGATGATAATCCATTATCTTTCACACTATCTCATGGGGACGCATGAAGAACCGGATTCATTCATTAACTCGTTGTTAATAATGAATAATAAAGAAAAGTTCTTTGCTTGGCTTTTCGGCTGTTTCTCTGCATTGCAGGAGCATGTGTATTGCAAAATGAGGTGTTATGGCTGGCGAGAACAAGTTAAGCGACAAAGCGCTAAAGGCTTTGCATGGTAAGCCCCAGCAGAGCCAAAAGATGGTTGCCGGTGGTAGGGGGCTTTCTGTCAGAGTCAGCGTGAGTGGCACAGTGAGCTTTGTTTATTTCTTTAGACATTCTGGCCGACAACCCGAATGCCGGGCTATGACTACGTTGTCTAACTCAACGCGCTGGCGTATGGAACAGGAAGGAAAATTTCCGAAGCGCATCAAAATTGGGCCATCAGCAGTTGCTTATCGGCTTTCCGAGGTACAGGTGTGGATTCGTGGGGAATGGGTCTCTTTGTGAAAAAAGGGGCAGATATACGCCCCTTTTCCTTCAAAATCTTTTCATGCCAAGAATGAATTGACCAACATGTGGATCATAATAATCATAATGATCTTTATCATAATGATCACTATGCTCTAAATAAGTTGTCGTCTTGAAGTCATAATTTTCATTCCATTCTTCAGAGAAGAAGAAATCATAATCCCCTGTTGGTGATTTTACAGGTGGAGTTCCATGTGGGTGCATGTAATCAATATACCAAGTATAAGTTCCATGTTTATCATCAAAGTATACGCTTCTTAATCTGAAGAAGTGTTTGTCTGGTAATGTGTCTGATGATTTTATAATTTTTTCAACTTTTTCTTCTATATATTCTAGTTGATACATGTGATCCGAGCCAATGCGATTGCTAATATGGAAATAGAACCCTTTGTAGTTAGCTACCCAATTATTCGGACGTTCTGTTGCATAAATTTTCCAACCTTGTGTGCTGATTGGGAAAAAACGCTGCGCAATTACCCATAAATCCGGTGTTGATAATATTTGTTCAATTTTTACAGAATCCCAGTAGGTAGCGGTAATGCGATTATTTGGAGAATTAGTAATATCCTCCAGTCGACCCGCAACAGTTGATGAAGGGTACGTTGATGTCACGAGCAAGTATCCTTCACATTCATGTTGAGCGCAACTGTCTAAAATCCCATCTAACTCACCAGTACCTACAGCATTAGAACTCTCAGCTTTATGTTTGCACTGAACTAACCATTTTTTTGATGATGGCGCAAAAATACTTTTATATTCTTCTATAAAAACCAAGTCTTTTCCACTGTCAGGGCCTCTTCCGCTCCAATAAACTCTGTGACCTAGACTAAACAATATTTCTCGGGTAAGTAACTCTAAATCTTGGCCATCTTTAGATAGTTCTTTAAAATCCAACACGTCATACCCTCTATTTAAAAAGTGGTTTTAACCGATTTTTAATTGATACGGAATAATTGAATGACCTTATTTCACCTTGACCAGAGGATAAAGTTACTTCTTTCTGTGAATCAATCATTTCTTGAAAGGATACTGTTGCAAAACTTTCTTCCTGAGAGTTTAAAGGTATTACAAAGAATTCAAAATTAATGTCTAAATATTGACAATTCAAAACCGACATCAAGTGTTCGTGGAGTTGAATATATTGCACTATTTCATCGTTAGGTAGAGTGAAATTAAAATTATCATCTAAAGCATGCATTTTAACATCAATGATTTTGCAAATGTTGAATCTATTTAGCAGGAAAAAATCTGGTCTTTTAGCCCCCAGTGCTTCCATTGCAGGAGGATAAGACCATGAATCTTGATTTACATGAATAAAAGCTTGTTTTGTGATTTCGAAATGATGAATTGCAATCATTTCTCCGAGGTTCCCCTTATGAGTGGAATTATTCCACCAATATGAAGCTATTAATTTCTCACTTATCTCTTGTATTTTATTGTTCGTCACTTGATTCACCATTAGAATTTATCGAATGCTTGCGCTTTTCAATCTCAGAGATAATTGAGGTGGTTATAAATTGCGATGTTGTTTCATCTGGATGTTTAAGTGCATTCATCATATTTACAATTTCGTGCGGAACACGCGCTTTCAGTAACTGTGATTTGGCATTTTTATCTGCTGTAGCCATGTAATTATCTTCCACCTAAGTGTGACACACCAGAGGTATATGGTGTGTCACACCAATGAGATTGATGATGTTCCTCGATGCTTGCAACCACCTAGGAACATCTAACCACAAACCGTTAACTGGAGTAACGACTATGGCTGGAACACAGCATACCCAAACTCACCCCAAATTTACATGGTTGTTCCTAGCAACCCCCAAATGTCATGCGGATGTTTGTCCGGTAGTTGTCCGTTTTAATGCGGATACAGAAGAAAAAGCTCGCGGCGCGTTCCCTGGTTGGAATCTTGTTTTCGCTGCGAAGATCCGTTCTGAATGCTCACTCTATCAATATGACAACGGGACATTTGAGTTGAATATTGCTGGTCTGGAGGTGCTACATGCATAGCCAGCCACAGGATTGCGAAATTTTTGATGTGGTTCGTCGGTCTGATGGGATGGTTAGAGTAAAGTTATAGATAAAGTGTTCACCAGTATTCACCCTGTTAAAAATCCTATTAATAACAGAGTGTTAAAAGATGAACACTTATTTACTAAGTATTCACCAAGTATTCACCTGTTCACCTTTTGATTTTTTTGCCCTATAGGGTGAAGGGTAGGGTGAACACTAGTGAACATCTGAAAGAGTAGTGTTAATCATTTAACTATTTGAATTTAAATAATAAATAACCAATGATGAACAGGTGGACACTTAAAAGCATATTTTTAAATTTTTACATCTTACAAATTGATCTAGTTCTTGATTTAAAGTGAGTAATGCACGCTAAGATGCTTTGAATAGCGCTATACATGCACATCGTAGTTCACTTGGAGGAAGGTATGACACCACTGTTTACACCTGACTGCGTTTTGGTTGGATGGATAAAAGATAATTCACATATATTTGGCACATCCATGGAGTGGTTAGCATTCATAAAAAATGGGCAAGTATGGTCGGTTAAAAACAGAAAATGGCTTGGTCCGTTCAATGGTGGATGTGTTCTCGATAGAGAAGGAAAGGTTGTTGCGTTTTCACCTAATATGCCGGTTAAAGGTTCCACACGTCCAATCACCCCCGTATCGCCGGTTATGCCGGTGACACCTGTGAAACCAGTTCGTCCTGTTAATCCAATAAGACCTGTTAAACCGGTTACTCCTGTTGGTGGGTGGTCGGGTTTACAATGGTGGACATGGATAAATCAGTAAATGCTAATTTTAAATAAACGATAGCCGGGAATATTCCCGGTTTTTTTGTAACATAAAATGATAAATCTTTTTTTAGATAGATATAGACTTACTTACCACTTTTAGTGATCAATTATTGTGCGCTGTTTACTTATACAGTAGAGGACACCATGAGTGACATTAACGATTTAAACACTGGCAAGACTCGGGGCGGCTCTGTGCATCTGGACGCGCAGACCGTTTTACGGCTTAAGCAGTACCGCATAGCTGAGGAATGCCGCCGAGTGTGGAACCTTGGACTTGGCCCTATCTCATCAATGGCTAAATTGGCTGAGAGTGCTGGTGTGATTGTTGCTTATGTAACGGGTGTTGATGATAAAGTTGATGCATTTACAGTCCATAACAACAGACCGGTTATTATACGGAACAATGCGAAAAAAAGTGTTTGTAGATTCCGTTCTGATATAGGTCATGAATTAGGGCATTTAGTAATGCATGAAGGGATAATAACTGGTGATAAGACTACTGAATCACAGGCTGATCGTTTCTCCAGTGCGTTACTCGCGCCTCGGTTATCATTTATAAAAGAGTTCCCTCGCATCAGAGGTAAGCAATTTGATTGGAATGCACTAGTTGCTTTCAAACTTAGATGGAAGATCAGTTTGAAAATGTGCATCTTTCGAGCAACATCTCTTGGCCTGTTAACTCAAGAACAGGCAAGAACTGGGTATATTCATCTTAATTCAAAGGGATATACCAAAGTTGAGCCTGGGGATGGGTTTTTGAAATCTGAAGAACCTAATATGTTCTCTTCTGCTATCGATATGCTCGATGATGCAACATGGCTTAAGATTCTTGCCAAGACAGGACTAAGCCAGGAGTTAATAAGAGATTTGTTTTCAGTTAATCGACCATTGATTAATCCGAGAGGTACTCTTCAGTTAGTTCGATAACCCACCTCAGCGTAACACCTACCGTTTAAGCAAAATGTTCGGTTAAACGATCTATTGGGTATACGCCCGGAACCAGATAACGATAAGAAAAAAGTGCAGTTTGTCTGCGCCTTTTTTCTTAGAACCATATTGCTAAGACGGAGATAAACGCCAATGCAACTCTATTGATAGCAATGTTGCTGGCAGTTCTCTAAGCTGTTGAAGTACGCCCTCAACAACATGTTCATGTGTACGTCCATCACCAATGCATGTTCTTAAAGCACTATCAACCCTGCATTCTCCCTTAAAAGCAAGCGATGCTTTCGCATTGACATGTTCCAAGGATAACTCATTTATAAGAAAGCAAACCACCTGCTCTAAACAGACAAATCGATTATTGAGAGCAGCATCTTCTATAAACCCAGTTTCAGCAATAGCCTTCAAAAAGCGTTTATCGCCCGATAGAAGCAAATCCTGATGATTCAATAAACCTTGAAGTAAGCGCATCTCACCTTCATCAAGATTCTCGAAATTGTTCTGTAAATGAATCAAGCGCGGGTCTGTGATCAGCTCTTCAAACATCAAAAATGTTCCTTGTGATAAGCATTGCTGGACTCGCTCTAATGCAGCAGCGCCATATCGACGAAGGGAAGATTTTCCTCTCAACTGATACACAAGTGTATCTAAAACATAAAGTTGGCCATACTTACTTGTAAGTAATTTGCAACCATCAGCAAGTAGATCAAGTTGGGCCAATTTCAGTACTACATCATTATCAAGTAATACAGCCACTGGCGTTACACCTCGATGTTGTTCATTCTGCAGAGCATTTCAAACTTGTCTTCCGAAACCTTCTCTTCATCAACATACTCAAGAAAAGTTCCAGCAGCTTGCTCCATCCAATCCAAACGAGGGTAAAGTAAGTTCAGTGCTTTCCCACATACAGGGAAAAAATTTCCACTATGCGTGCGGCCCATAGTTTTGGCGTAATTCAAAGCTACATGCCCCGGATCGACCTTATTGTGACGTCCTATGCGCAGAGCTTCTGAGGCCAGCACCTCTGCTGTGATCCATCCTTTACTGTGAAATGCCGCATCAGGCCTACCATTAAGTAGCTCTATCGCGTAAGCATTGGCCTCTCTTTCTTGGGGGTTATCAACATCGTCTTCATTAATTTTTTCATCGATTAATAACGAGTTATTTTCAAGATGACCGCAGGCGATATGCCCAAGCTCATGAGCCAAGCCAAACAAAACTCCACTTGCATGTTTATGTTTTTTCGTAAGAGCTATAACTGGACGCTCAGAAACCTTTATAGCAACCGCATCCATCTTCTTTCTAGCTGGAATATCAGTCATATACAACACAGGAATACCTGCGGACCAAGAAAATTCCAGTAGCGACAGAAAGTCTACCCAAGGCTTTCCTTGAGACAGAATTGACTCTCGGATATCACGAGCAGGAGGGAGGCCCTGATAAGGTTTTTTGGCAACTGAAGCTGCAATTTTTGCCATACCATCTACAACTGCCGTTGCCGCTTGTAACTCTTCAACAGACTTGTTTGCGGCGTGCTTATATCTCCGCACTGACTCATTGAACCTCAATTGAGCTGTAGGATTAATAACTGTCGTTAAATCCAGATTTGCAAACTTTGCTAATCCTAAAATGACCTGCTGGCTGATACTGGCTGAATTATTAAGCGAGTCATCCCACCAATCAGGAAGCAACTTTGAAAGGCCTTCAGCCAGACGAGCGTCAAGAGCGCTAACCCGGCGTAAAAAAGTATTAAGAGGTTTCTGATGTGTAGTTACAGTCATCTCATCCCCTCCTTTATTGTTCATTTTGATAGTTCGTTATGTGCACAGTATAACCGTAGCTTTTTCGCACCACACGCATTTTCTGGGAATCATTGCCAGCATGCAGTTATCCATTATAACCTTCAGCGCACGCTCGTATCCCCATCACGCCTGCCCGCTTTGTGTAGTGGTTTTCATGCACCTGCATGAGAAATGAAAAATCCCGCAAAAATGGGTGCAAAGACGGATAATGATCAGCGTTCATCTCAATAGAGAGGCTTTTCGGCTACTTGGATACGAGCCAGGGAGATATTCATGATAAAAGACTACCTGATTGTGGCCTACCTGACGGCAATTGCCGCTTGGCCATTCACACTGGTGTTAATTGGTCTTTCTGCAGGAGCTGCACTCTATACGAGGCGCAGAGTGCTGTGCGTTGCCCTCGTCGTTCTGTTCATGCTGGTGGTCATCACTGCGTGGCAGTTTGAACGCTACATGTAAAATCATACCGCCCCATGAAAATGCCCATATCTTATTTATAGGCAGAAACGGTGTGTTCTGGCTATGTATAAGCACAGGTGACGAGCTTTGCCTGGACGCTACCACAGATATACGGCATTCTCGTGCTGACCTGCCCCCCGTTGATTAACACACCAGAAAGTCATTCATTATACGAGACGATGCAATCGAAAGAGCTTTTCGAAAAAGTCGGAGATCCTCGGCGCAGCACCGTCTCCGACCAACTCGTTCGCCCCAAACCGGTAGATTTCATATCCAGCGAGACGTAACTCGCGATCAGCCGATACCATGTCTGCATAGACCTTTAATGACGGATGATCGTTTTCCGTGAAATGGTGTTTTCCATCCACCTCTATCACGATACGCTGACGCCCTGGGAGCAGTAGCAAAAAGTCCATGCGTTGACGCGGAAGAGGTAAGCGATGGCGCAGGGTTTTCACGACAGCAGGGTCATAGTGAAGGTAGACCTGTGGAAGGAGCGCGGGCAGCGTCTCGCCAAGGACGTTTCGATAGGCCTTAAAATAAGTGGCAAAGAGCTTTCGCTCAGCATCTGAGGCCAGAGACTCTTGAAGTCGAGCTCCAAGGTTTGCAGCATTGCCCTCTGGGGAGATATCGTTCCACCAAGCGACAAGCTCGGACCAGAGAAGGCCGTTTGAGCCAATTGGCCGATCATAGACCAAACAACTTTCTTCATTGGATAGAATGACGATGTCGTTGTTGATGGCGTCGGCGAAACCAATCTCCGGCTTCGGTCCCCGCGAGGCAAAGATCAGGTTCTTAGGTCGACCTTCAACCCCACGCACGATAGGGCGAAACCCGAAGATTGGATGACCAGAGAGTTCACATTCCTCCGCTAGCTCATATCCGTCGCGCGCAAGGATCTCGTTAAGGACAGTGACAGTCTGCAACTGTTCGTCTCCCGACCGGGAGAGAGGGTGAACAGCTTCTTCGAGCAATGATCCAAACCTAGCAATGGAGCAAGTGAATGCTCCGATCTCACTAAATAGGTGTTCCACCGACCAGTCGCCGGGATTGACATCCATGTGCTGAGCGACTTGATCTCGTAAACTTCGGCCACTGCTTCCAAAAAGGTTTTCAAAAGGCGAGGAAAGGGGGAAATATCGTTCGACCACCTCTACCGTGCCACGTTCACCAGCGAGATCATCTCCGAACGCCCGAGCGATGTCTCGTCGTGTGATGTGGGACAAAGGCTGGTCACCGGCCTCAAGTACCTTACGGCCCAATTCATCGAGTGCGACATCTCCACGATGCGCGGCGAATTTAAGCGCGAAACGCGCCAATTCCTCCTGTGTAAGGTTTGCCAGCGCCAAGTCGATACGCTCTAGCTTTGAAAGGCCCTCACCATTTGCGACCACCAACCCGGCGATCTGCTGCGGCGCCTCACTAAGCTCTCTATGAGTCATCGTCTGCAGAATACGGGCAATCTGCCCGTAAAGATCACTAGCCACAGCTCGTTACCTCTTCCTTTGACACGACTGAAGCGAGCAAGCCGCCCTAGTCGTAGCTGGTAATACATTTTCTCCCTCTAACAAAGGGACGTGTTTCTGGGCTATTACCCTTAGGTAGAACATACTTTCCTTCCATTATTATGCATCAGCAGGTGGCCAGCGGAGCTTTCCGCGGCCAATTCGCAAGACGTCCACCAGCCTGGTGTTGCCGGGCACGCGGCCCGAGAACAGGCTGGGCTTGGGATCAACCGCCGACTTTTTGAATGCGGCAATCCGCGAATAGTCTGGCGTCGCCAGCCAAGTCCGTCCGTCCCCCTCGTCAGTGACGATCCGATAAAGACCAGCAATCGGGGCTGTCTCGGTATCAAGCAGACGCTTGTAATGTTCAACAGACCATTTTTGAATGCCTGCGCTGAGGGCTTCGGTTCTGAAATGTGCCCATAGAGAGGCCGTGTCAGGTGTTGGCCAGTCGCCTGCGACGGTATAGGCCGTAATCTCGTCGGATTCAAGCCAAGCTCGCATCTCAAAAGGAGTTACAAATACAGGATTGGCACACTTGATCGCCGCCATCGCCGCGCGCCGCGATGGAAGGCCTGCACGGATCAACATCGCCATCATGAATTGCGGGACGCCTGTTTCAACAACTGCTGCAGCGCCACCAACCACCGTTTCCTGCGACCAGCCGAGAGACATTCGTCGGACACGGACAGCTTCTAATGCCCAAACCAAACGATAGGTGAAAGCCTCTTCGACGACCCGCATGTTCTGCGGTCCGATGTTAACAACATCATCGCCAGACACCCAACTGCGTAGGATGACCTTCCAATTCGTCGGCAGCGCGTTCGCATTGTCGGGAACAAAGGGTCTCATGAACAGCAGACGTTCACCAAGGCCACCGAGGGTGTCGACAAGTTCGTTGACGTCACCGTTCAACGCAGCAGCGTCGGCACGATCGAGGAGTTCAGCTAACTCGTCAGCCATGGCGTCAATGGTGAGACCAGCCTCAAGTCCAACGCCCATGGCAAAATGCCCCCGTCGCGCCTGAGCCGTGGTGGTCTTCCAGATGAGATCGGCACGCGCTTCAAACACCTTCTTATGCAGTGGGATAACGTCCTCATCCTCGCGGGCGATCTGACGGGCCCAGAGTGATCCTCTGAGTGCGTCATCCAAGAGTTTCGGAAGGTCGTTGCGATCAGCATCAAGCGCCTCGATCAGACCAAACACGGTTGCATCAAGGCGTTCGACGATCTGCGAGAGCGGCTCCTCGTCAATGGTTTCTTCCTTATCGTCATCGCTATCACCGCCTTCATCGTCGTCACCAGCTTCGTATTCGCCCCCAGCAGCTAGGCGTTCAGCGACAGCGGCTTCTTCTACGGGAGATCGCCAAGCCTCACGGGCGTTGGCGAGGTATTCCCAAGCGTCATCTCGACCCAGGACACCTTCGCGAGACAGCCGATCAAGGATCTCGGCGACAATCTGGATGAGTCCGCTCTTCAGTGTGCGGGCCTTCGCAGAGGCGACCAGCTCTCTCCATTCTTCCTTTCGCCAATTGATCTCGTCGAACATCACATGGACGATGAGGCCTTCGACGTCCACGAAGGCGCGACCAGCGCGCCCGGCCACATTCGCGAACTCCTCGCCTTTAATCTTCTCAGATGCACGATATAATGCTGGTACTAACAAGACGGCGGCGTTGAGATTGAGCCCCTGCGACAGTGTCGGCGACGCGACGATGACCTTCAGCACCCCCTCTGATAGTAAAACTTCCACCTCACGCAGGAACGGGCTCGGCAGCCGACCGTGGTGGATGGCAACACCCACCCTCAAGCAGGCAACGGCGGGATGGTCTTCGCCCAACCATTCCTTACCGACCTCCAAAGCGCGTGCGATCAACGCATTATCCCCCAGCAGCGAGTCCAGATAGCCACGCCTACATAGGTCCACTACCTGTTTGCCGTAGCTCTCGACCCAATTTGCTTGGGTGGAAAAGATCAGGGTTCGCTTGCCCTGTCCAGCGAATTCCCACGCCGCGAACAAGGCGAGATGCGAATTCTTGCGCGGATAGGGCTTCCTCTCCCGACCCCGCGCCAGTTTTCGTACTACGAATTGGTCGAGGAACGGACCATTGTCATCGAGGTCAAGCCGGAGCAGCGCGTCCTCGCCCCTCCATATTAGCGCGCCAAACCTCTGCCGTGTGGGGCGCCAGTCGGAACGCACAGGCTCACCCGGTTCGTCGGAGCGTATCCATGCGGTGAGATCATCGAGTTCGTCGCCACTCGGCAGAATAGCGGAGAGACAAACAATCCGACGTTCGCCCGCATCCGCGCGTCGAAGCAGACGTTGCACTAACGTTTCGTAGCGGATTTCGCGCTCGCTCGGGCCGATCATGTGCCCTTCATCGAGAACGATCAGACCGACATCATCGATCAGGGATGGGTCACTTCGCAGGGCGAAGTCGAGCTTCTCTGGCGTTGCGATGACGATTTCGCGGGAACGCAGGGCATCTTCATCGCCAGTTGAAAGGCCGCTGGCACCGTAAAGCGAGGAAACACTAAAACCGAGGGGCGCGAAGGTCTTTCTGAAGGATCGCTCGGTCTGGGCGGACAAAGCACGCAATGGCGTGACGATCAACACCCGCCGCTCTGAAGACAAAGTCATCAGAACGGCAATCTCGGCCACCCGTGTCTTGCCTGCGCTGGTCGGCAAAGCGACGACCAAATCGTCGGTGAGGTCCGTGGAACGCTGGGCCGCTTCCAATTGAGACGGCCATAGCTCCACCTCGGAAGTCTTGCGCGCATAGAGCGACGAGATAAACAGCTGACGCAGGTCTGGGTATTTGTCCTCAGCCCCCTCTGGCGGCTCGGTCGGCAGATTCTGATGTAGCGAATGCTGCCAAAGGTCATCAATCAGGTGGCGACAGAGGTTCGAGATCCACCACAAAGGAACATTCTCCGAATTATCTGCCAGACTAACCGCTATGGCGAGCAGTGCCCGTGCGTTCTCAATCGGCTCAGATTCACCTGTCTCGAGTGCGAAGTCAAAATGGGCCAAGGCTCTGCAGATTGTAGTGTTGAGGATGGTCGCTAACACCTCATCAATGTCCCCGTCTTCTCCCCGTAGTACTTCGGCAATCTGTTCATCGTCGTGAGTCTCGTCGTCCAACCACCCGCGAATAAAAGTGCGTAATTGGCCTAGATCGCGCAGGATTAGATGTCGAATAGCCATCTCACCCGGTGATGCATTGAGATCCTGTGACATCTCGTTGAAAAGCGAATAAGCGACGGCAGAAAAGCCAGCCAAGTGATAGGCCGCGGCGGCGATAGTGCGGTAGAACCCGCGGTCTGGAGCCTCTGGATCACCATTGCGAATAAGAGCCTCGAAAGCATTGGCTGCGCGTTCGAATGCCTTACTCGTCAGATTCGAAGCCCCAGCCTGAGCACGCAGGGCCATCGCGCCCCGCAGCAGGGCGAAGCCGTGTTCAGCAAGATCGGTTTCGATTGTCGCGCCGAACTGCTGCGCATTCGGTGGCAGTACGCCTTCCCTGCGCATCAACGACCAAGCCGTACCACGATAGAGGAGACGGCTAAGGATGCCATCGGCGGTTGCGGCCGCAAGGAATGAGGTCAGTTCGTCAATCGTCTCCAAGGTCTTCCGCCTCCTGATACATGGCTGCGATGAAATCCTGGTGATCTTCGATATGGATATTCACGACGTAATGGTCTCGATTGGTGCTCGTGGCATCGAGATCCTTTTTTAGTGACGCGTGGGGGCCGTTGCCCGACATAGTAAAGAGCATGTGATCAATACGGTCGGCGGGAAGCAACTTCAGGCCTACTTCGTCACGGAGACTGCGACCTAGCTCGTTGTCATCAGGATCTTGACTGTCCAACAGCCTATTGGCAACAAATAACAGAGAATCAGGAGTGCAACGACCATTATCGCGGTTGAGTACCTTGCGAGCGCTCGTGACCGTAGCTTTACCCAGCACCTTGTTACTCTTAGCTTCGCCTTTAAGAAGCCAGAGCTTCTCGCCATTGCCGTCATATCCGGCACCAATAAAGTCGTCGCCGCGCATAGCCATGTTGCGGCCGTCCTTATAGCGGAGACGGCGTACAGGAACACGCAGGCCGATCTCTTCCTCAACCAACTCTGTCGCAAGAATCTCGCCGAGATCGCCTGAGCGACTTCTGGACGTCTGAGGCATAGCCTCGCTGAGGATTTTGGCGGCTACCTTGTATCCGAGCCGACTCACGTCCTCAACGATACGTTCGAGTCGGTCGTAATGGGAACGGATAATCTCAGCGAGGTCATCGCGGATATCGTCGCGGCCACCATCCTTTTCGACATAGGTCCAGTAATACTTGCGCTGTTCCTGTTCTTTGGTTGAGTCACACCACCTCTCGTATAGCCCCACTACGCTCCCCCTAAAGTTTCCATGATTTACCGCGTGATTAACTTGACGTTACGATACTCACACATCGCTATCAGTACCGAGAAAAACACCGTATTTTCAATGCAACAGTTTATCTTCAACCCACGTGACCGTAGGCCGACACCTCTCAATACCCCGGCAGATATGTCTCAGCGTCATAACCTGATAGCCAACTGAATAGCGTGGTGACACTGTAATGACAGGGAACTCTGAACACGCCCTCTTTCTCCAGCAACACTGCATTGTTGTAGCAGTCGATCCCATTAACTCCGCTATAAAATTAAAAATATAGGCTCATCTGTTCACCTTTAAATTTTTCTTATTTGTTTTCATTGGATTAAGTGGTGATGGCTTCATCTTCAAGCTTTCACTACTGTTCATCTTAACCCTTCACCTTTTAGATAATAAGGAATAAGGTGAACAGGTGAATATTTAATGAATAGTTTATAAAAAATATTCATCCATTAACTCACTAGTATTAATAGATTTTCAACAGGATGAATAGTGGTGAACACTTCACCTATAAACTTTATTTTGAGTCGAGTCACATGAGGGCATCCATTCTTTCGAGTCTTCGTTCAACATAACATTTGACCGCAATCCTTGTTTTGTCCTGTGCCTCTGGTACGTCTTGCCATATTCCGCCATCGCTCCCGGCATATCTGTACCGAACCTGGTAAGCGATATCGGCTTGCTAAGCCCATTGGCCCGCATATAGGTAAGGTAAGCGTGGTACAGGTAACGACGCGGGTTAGACGGCATAATTTCAGCGTTCCCAATAAACATGCCGTCACAGACAACTGATGTTATCAGGTAGCCGCAAAAGTCCACCAGTGAATCCCCTTCACGTTTAATAACCAAAGCTTCCTCAGATTTCTGTTGTTCATACAGTAACCGCTTTGCTTCATCTTGATCAGCAAACTTGAACAGTAGATAACGAATTACTATCGCCAACTCGCCTTCTATTTTTTTGACCAGCATCGGATCACGTTCATTTTCCGGCACAACTTCGGAAAAATTGAAAATCACCCGGCGCCGGGAAATACCTCCGCTGCGATCGCTAAATGACATAGCATTATTGTTGACTGCCAGCACTACCGCAGAGATGCGAGTGGAGTACGGTGCCTTATGTTTCGGATCGATAGATACTTTGTCCCCGCCGGTTATCGCCTTGATGCCCGCGCCATCACCGGCATAACGCGTCATATCTGGCAGGATAATCAGCGAGTAACCAACCACCAGCGCACGATCCCGCGAATCCTCAAGCGCCTTCATACCAGCTGAAACCGTGTTGACTTTTCCCGCCAGCATTGTACATATTTCCGCGAAAACGCTCTTACCACTGCCCCCAGGACCAGTAACCTCAAGAAAAAGTTGCCAGTCGTAACGATTAGCCAGCACCATAAACAGCGCCGCTAATACGCGATCCGCTTTCCGGTTGTTGTTACCGACAGAACGACTCAACCATTTCCAGAGGTTTGGGGCATGGGTATCCAGCCTTTCACCTTCGACCTGAGCACTGAATGGTAATTCGCTTGCAATCAGAAGCCAGTCATCTTTGTTGTGCTCACGAAATTGAGCGGTACAGGTATCAAATACCCCATTACTGAACCCAATGAGATTACGGGCTGTAATCCCCATAACAGGTAGGCTTAACTTCATGGTTTCGACCGCTGACTTAATACCGTTCTGCGAATAGGCAGTTTTCGCATCAATAAAGATCTGCGCCATTGTTCGTTGTAGCTCTTTATCAGACACAGGCTCCCATACCACGCCGTTATAACAGTGAACGATATCGGAATCGGCATGTACCGCTAACGCGTCGTTGTAACGTGCCATGAGCACTTCTCCGCGCTGGCTTGCTCCCATACGAGAGAGGTCGGTAACTGCCATTCTCAACAATTCTTCAGGCGATGTGGACAAGGTATCCGGCAATATTGTAGAAGCGGGAAACACCCGGTTAATCCGGGTGTCGTCGCACAATAGAACCTTCAGGTTGTCGGGGCCGATTATATTGGCTACCAGTGCCATGCGATATTCGCGCTGTTTTCTGGTATCCGTTGCCAATAGTCCCTTATCGCACAACCACTCGTAAGTAGTTTGGTTGCTATCCATTAGTCGGTAAAGTTCCTTTGTCAACTGACCATACCGGGTAGTGGAGTCCTGATGTTGTTTCATCGCCAGCCCGGCATCTTCCAGTTCAACCTGATGGCCATTCACCCAGCGATATAGGCAGCTGTAAAGCTCATCAGACATGACTTCCTGCATTTGCATCTCTGTTGTCATTCTTGAGGTCTCCTGGTCATGGTGAACTTACCGATCAGAGGTTGGAACCAGTATTTACTACCGTATTTTCGCTTTGCCTCGCGAATGACGTTCAGTGCTGCCTCCCTGAATTTGACTTCATGGACAATAACTCCGGTCTTTTGCCGAACCATCATTACGCCACTGTTCTGTGCTAATGCTTCTGCCTTGCTGGTGGATAGCCCTATTTCTGTTGCCAGCGTGATTAAAGGAGCCATCCCTTCAGGGATGGCCTCTCTGTTTTGCATGGCTGCTAATGCAAGCTCCAGCGATTTTACGCGTTTCACCAACTCATCATGTTGCGATAGGCTTACATGAATAGCTTCCAGGAAGACTCCTTGAGCCGTAGGCGACTCCCTTTGATGTAGTTTTTGGGCGTGAGCGTGCCACGGCCCGATATCGTGCCTATTTAATTTGTTCATACTTAAATCTGGGAAAATAGTTTAGAAATGATAACGAGTTATGAGCTGACGTTTATATCCGCAAGAGGATGGGAATTATCCCCATCCCTGCCTATAACGTTTCATTTACTGACCAGTTTCTTTAAGTCCGACAACCTCCAGCGCAGGCGATTACCAATTCTTACTGGGCTTATCGGTCCTTTGCCATAGCACGCCCAGCAACGTAGCGTCTGCGGTTTCAGCCCTAGGAAGTCGGCGGCTTCATTAGTTGTTAATATCTGGCGTGTTGCACATGCTTCTTGAGGTTGTAATGAGTCTGGCATCGTTCAGAGTTCCTTACTGTTGGGAAGTATTGAGAGCGATGTGAGTAGACAATGAGAACCATGGGTGGAGTAAACCCTGGACCATGGGTAGACTTTTTTATTAATTGATTTTTATAAAATTATTAATGGAGAAAGTTAAATTCACCCAGATATACGGGATGAAACCAACATGGATAAGGGAACGATTTGAGGTAGGGAAAACGCCAGAATAGCGTTGATTGACATACGGCGCGGGTGCTTACAAAGTGCTTACATGAAAGAGTTAGTTAATGAAATTAGCGAGAAGGTTTATCGTAACTTATTGATTGAATGGTGCCGATAATAGGAGTCGAACCTACGACCTTCGCATTACGAATGCGCTGCTCTACCAACTGAGCTATATCGGCCCTGCAAGAGGTGTTCACGAGCGTGAATCACGAGGCAAAAGGTTAGAACTTAGCGGGCGATGCGTCAATAGCCAGTGGAATCAACTGCCTATTTTTGCATCGCCCGTTCTCATTTACGCACGAATGGTATCGTCGCCGAAACCAATCCACTTATAGGTGGTTAACGCTTCCAGTCCCATCGGGCCGCGGGCGTGCAGCTTCTGGGTACTGACCGCCACCTCCGCGCCGAGGCCGAACTGGCCGCCGTCGGTGAAGCGCGTGGAGGCGTTCACGTAGACGGCGGAAGAGTCCACTTCATTGATAAAGCGGTTGGCGTTACGCAGGGTGCGGGTCAGGATGGCGTCGGAGTGCTGGGTGCCATGCTCGCGGATATGGGCGATAGCCTCATCCATATCAGCCACCACTTTGACGTTCAGATCCAGCGACAGATACTCGTCGTCGTACTGCTCCGCTTTCACCGGCTCGACCTTCGCCGGGCCGTTCTGCAGCGCGGGGAGGGCGGAAGGGGCGGCGTGCAGGGTGACGCCGCTCTCGGCCATCTGCTTGCTTAACGCCGGCAGGAAGGTGTCGGCGATGTTGCGGTGCACCAGCAGCGTTTCCACGGTATTGCAGGTACTCGGCCGCTGGGTCTTGGCGTTGACGATGATCTTCAGCGCGGGGGCGATCTCGGCGGTTTCATCAACGAAGATATGGCACACGCCAATCCCGCCGGTGATCACCGGGATCGTTGACTGCTCGCGGCACAGCTTGTGCAGGCCAGCGCCGCCGCGGGGGATCAGCATATCGATGTATTTATCCATCTTCAGCATTTCGCCCACCAGCGCGCGATCCGGGCTCTCAATGGCCTGTACCGCGGCGGCCGGCAGACCGCACTCCTGCAGCGCCTGCTGGATCACCTTCACCGTGGCGGCGTTGGTGCGCCAGGTCTCTTTCCCGCCGCGCAGGATCGCCGCGTTGCCGGTTTTCAGGCACAGGGAGGCGACGTCGACCGTCACGTTGGGTCGCGCTTCATAAATCACGCCAATCACCCCCAGCGGGACGCGGCGACGTTCAATACGCAGACCGCTATCCAGCAGCCCGCCGTCGATCACCTGGCCGACCGGATCGGCCAGATTGCACACCTGGCGCACATCGTTGGCGATGCCGCTCAGACGCGCCGGGGTCAGCGCGAGGCGATCAAGCATCGCTTCACTCAGGCCATTGGCGCGAGCTTCGGCTAAATCTTCCGCGTTGGCGCGCAGAATATCGTCGGTCTGCGCTTCCAGATAATCGGCGATCTTTTCCAGTACCTGGTTCTTTTCCCGGCTGGAGAGTAACGCCAGCTGCCAGGAGGCCGCTTTGGCGGCAATGCCCATTTGTTCCAGCATTTTCAGCTCCTTAACGGATGATCATATCATCGCGGTGGACGGCCACCGGGCCGTATTCATAGCCCAGAATGGCATCGATTTGCTGCGAGTGCTGGCCAGCGATAAGGCGCAGCGCGTCGCTGTTGTAGCGGCTGACACCGTGAGCGATATCGCGTCCTTCGCTATTGCGAATGCGGATCACTTCGCCGCGGGAGAAGTTGCCGCTGACGATTTTGATGCCTTTTGGCAACAGCGAGCTGCCTCTTTCGAGGATCGCCTGAGTCGCGCCCGCATCGACGGTCAGTTCACCGGCCGGCGGGGCGCCGAAGATCCAGCGCTTACGGTTCTCCAGCGGAGACTCCTGAGCGTGGAAGCAGGTGCCCACCGGCAGGCCTTCCATCGCGTGGCCGATGACGTCCGGACGGTTGCCGGCGGCGATAATGGTATCAATCCCCGCACGGCAGGCGACGTCCGCGGCCTGCAGCTTGGTGCCCATGCCGCCGGTGCCGAGTCCGGAGACGCTGTCGCCGGCGATGGCGCGCAGCGCGTCGTCGATGCCGTAGACGTCTTTAATCAGCTCCGCCTGCGGGTTGCTACGCGGGTCGGCGGTGAACAGGCCTGGCTGGTCGGTTAACAGCAGCAGCTTATCCGCCCCGGCGAGGATCGCGGCCAGTGCGGAGAGATTGTCGTTATCGCCCACTTTGATTTCCGCGGTGGCGACGGCGTCGTTTTCGTTAATGACCGGGACGATGCTGTTATCCAGCAGCGCGCGCAGGGTGTCGCGGGCGTTGAGGAACCGTTCTCTGTCTTCCATGTCGGCGCGGGTCAGCAGCATCTGGCCAACGTGAATGCCATAGATAGAAAACAGCTGTTCCCACAGCTGGATCAGACGGCTTTGTCCCACCGCCGCCAGCAGCTGTTTGGAGGCGATGGTGGCGGGCAGTTCCGGGTAACCAAGGTGCTCGCGCCCGGCGGCAATGGCCCCGGAGGTCACGATGACAATACGGTGTCCCATGGCGTGCAGCTGTGCGCACTGGCGCACGAGCTCGACGATATGGGCGCGGTTCAGGCGACGGGACCCGCCTGTTAAAACACTGGTGCCCAGTTTTACCACCAGCGTCTGGCTTTCACTCATGATTCTCTGCCGTTCAAAAGGAATATCGATATCGAGCTGATGTTGTAGCAGGAGTCGGCCCGCTTGCCAACACCCGGGGCGGCGGGCGCGCCATTTTATTGCGCGGGATCGGGCATTCTGGAGAGGGTATGTGACAAAAATATGTCAGATACATTTAAATACTCTTTTTTATAAAAAGTTCCACATTGTCATAAATATTTAATATCCCGGCGTTAAAAAAACTCCTGTTTTTGATGGGCGAGTGCCCGCAATTGAATAGCGCGTATAAATAAATCACCAGGACTGAATAATGAAAAAGAGTACTCTGGCATTAATGATGATGGGCTTTGTGGCTTCAACGGCGACGCAGGCAGCGGAAGTTTATAACAAGAACGCTAACAAGCTGGATGTGTACGGTAAGATCAAAGCCATGCACTACTTCAGCGATTATGACAGCAAAGATGGCGATCAGACTTACGTGCGTTTCGGGATTAAAGGCGAAACGCAGATTAACGATGACCTGACCGGCTATGGCCGTTGGGAATCTGAATTCTCCGGTAACAAAACCGAGAGCGACTCCAGTCAGAAAACCCGTCTGGCATTCGCCGGGGTGAAGCTGAAGAACTACGGCTCCTTTGACTACGGTCGTAACCTTGGCGCCCTGTACGACGTGGAAGCCTGGACCGATATGTTCCCGGAATTCGGCGGCGACTCATCTGCTCAGACCGATAACTTTATGACCAAGCGTGCCAGTGGCCTGGCGACCTACCGCAACACCGATTTCTTCGGTCTGGTGGATGGTCTGGATATGACCCTGCAGTACCAGGGTAAAAACGAAGGCCGTGAAGCGAAGAAACAGAACGGCGACGGCGTTGGTACCTCATTAAGCTATGATTTCGGCGGCAGCGACTTCGCCGTCAGCGCGGCCTACACCAGCTCTGACCGTACCGACGCGCAGAACCTGCTGTCCCGCGGTCAGGGTTCGAAAGCGGAAGCCTGGGCGACCGGCCTGAAATATGACGCCAACAATATCTACCTGGCGACCATGTACTCTGAAACCCGCAAAATGACCCCGATCAGCGGCGGCTTTGCCAACAAAGCGCAGAACTTTGAAGCGGTGGCGCAGTATCAGTTCGACTTCGGTCTGCGTCCATCCCTCGGCTATGTGCTGTCGAAAGGGAAAGACATCGAAGGGGTGGGTAGCGAAGATCTGGTTAATTACGTTGACGTGGGCCTGACCTACTACTTCAACAAAAACATGAACGCCTTCGTGGATTACAAAATCAACCAGCTGAAAAGCGATAACAAACTCGCCATCAACGATGACGACATCGTCGCGCTGGGCATGACCTACCAGTTCTGATTAACCGCAGAACCACCCGCCGCAGCCCAGCTGCGGCTTTTTTTTTTAGCGGCGATTCTTCGCCAGATGCAGGGTGTCGCTGTTCATGGTGATCTGCGCGTTATACTCCTTCGGCAAACGACGCGCCTGATAGAACGCCGATTCCCAGTAAGGGTTGTCCAGCGAAGAGCGCATCACGCCCTGGCTGCTCGAGGCGTGAAGGAAATTATGATCGGTATCGTAAAAGCCAACGTGCATCCCGGCCCGGGTGCGGAAGAAAACCAGATCGCCGGGACGTAAATCGCTCTTATTGACCCGCACGCCCATGTGCAGCAGCTCGCGGGTGGTGATCCGCTCCATCGGCAGGTTAAAGCGATCCTTCAGCGTGCGCCAGACGAAACCCGAGCAGTCGACGCCGCTTTGTTCAGTACCGCCCCATTCATAGGGGGTTCCCTGCCAGGTGTGCATCTGATCATGCAGGGCCGCCACCACCGGGATCAGATCGTCCGATCCGCCGTCAATGGTCATATCCGCATGAGATTTTGTGTTCTTTGCCTGTTTCGGTGAGGAGGAGCATCCTGCCAACAACAAAAAAGGAATTAAAAAGAGAGCATGCGTCAGTTTTGGCTTCATATCGTTATTTTCGAAGTAGCAAGCAGACTGCTTTGTTTTATAGCCGATTAAAAAGAACGGCTGAATAAGCCGAGGCCGCCTTTACGTTTATTTACGATTAAAAATAAACAATCAGGCGAGAGATCACCCATAAAAGGCAGTTGTCACTTCCGAACGGCCTGTGCCAGGATGCTGACAGGAACATTTCACGAGGCATTCCATGACGCATTACGCCATCTCTGGTGAGACTTTGCCCGGCGCCGCTTTCGACGCGGGGTGGATGACGTCTGCGCCTCATCATTGCTTCACCACGCTCTGCCCACCGCCTCCCCCTCCAGACCGGGTTGTTTTCGGCGCTTAACGCCGTCTTTAGCAGGCGCTTACCTGCCGGTATGACGCTTGATACCTTGTGTTTGACGTTCTGGAGCATGCTATGCACGTTCGCTATTCTCTGCTCGCCTCGCAGGCGACAACGGCCATTTTTGTGCTGCTGTGGGGCAGCGCGGCCATCTTCACCCGCTGGGGACTGGACAACGCTTCGCCGATGGCGCTGCTGGTCTTTCGTTTTCTGATTGCCCTGGTCGCGCTGACGCCGCTGGCCATCGCCCGTCGGCGCTGGCTGCCTGCGCCGGGCACCCGCCTGCAGACAGCGGCCACCGGCCTGATGCTGATTGGCGGCTATTCGGTCTGTTACTTCGAGGCGATGGCTAACGGTGTGACGCCGGGACTTATCGCCACAATCATGGGGATCCAGCCCATCCTCACGCTTTGCGTGGTGGAGCGTCGCCTGCAGGGGCGGCGGCTGTCAGGACTGCTGATTGCCCTGGCGGGGCTGGTGCTGCTGGTGTGGCGCAGCCTGGCGGCCTCGCCGATGGCGATGGTGGGGATCCTGTTTGCGCTAGCGGCTCTGCTGCTGATGACCTCTGGCGCGCTGTGGCAAAAGCGCAGCCGTCAGGCGCCGGCGGATGTCCTGCCGCTGCAGTACGCCGTCAGTCTGGGGTTGTGCCTGCTGATTGCCCCGGTCAGCGGCTTCCAGTTTACCGTTAACGCCGGGTTGATTATTCCGGTGCTGTTTCTCGGGCTGCTGATTTCGGTGGTCGCCCAGCTGCTGCTGTATCGTCTGCTGAGCGCGGGAAATATTGTCAATGTCACCAGCCTCTTTTATCTGGTGCCAGCGATCACGGCGCTGCTGGATTATCTGCTGCTGGGCAACCGGCTGCCGGCGGCGGCGATGGTCGGTATGGTGGCGATCATCGGTGGGATTGTGCTGGTGTTCCGCACCACGAAGGTCAGCGCCGGCTGATGGCGAGCCGGGCGCTGCGGCGTCCGGTTCATTTTCCTGTCATCTTTTTTACGCATGCTCCCGGCAGCTTATTTTGATCAACAAGGGAAAGCAGATGGGCAACACGCTGACGATTTTCGATCTCGACAACACCCTGATACAGGGTGATAGCAGTACGGTCTGGAGCCAGTTTATGGTTCGCGAAGGATTAGCGACGCAGAAGGGGTATCTTGCCCGCGAGGCGCGGCTAATGGCGGATTATGACCGGGGGGAGATGAATATCGCCGATTATGTGGCCCTGATCCAGGCGCCGCTGGCCGGAATACCGAAGTCGGACGTTGACGCGCTGGTGGCCCGCTGCGTGCGCGAGGCGATCCTGCCCCGGGTCTATCCGCAGGCGTGGGAGCTCATTCGTCGTTTGCGGGCCGAGGGGGAGCAGATGCTGATTATCTCCGCCTCGGTTAGCCTGCTGGTGCAGGCGGTGGCCGCCGCGCTGGAGATTGATCAGGCGCTGGGCATTGACGTGGCGATGGTCGACGGCGGCTACAGCGGGGTCATTGCCGGGATCCCCAGCTATCAGCAGGGGAAGGTGGCGCGTCTGGCGCAGTGGCGCGAGGCGCATCCGCAGTATGACGGCGAGGTGACTTTCTATACCGATTCCATTAACGATCTGCCGCTGTGCCTGCATGCGGATCGCGTGCGGCTGGTCAATCCTTGTCCGCAGCTGCAGGCGGCGGGTGCCGGATACGGCTGGCCGGTGCTGAGCTGGCGGCTGGAATAGCGGAGCGGATAAATGCTTCTGCGGGTTCAGCTGTTCCAGGCCGGATAAGCTCTGTAGGCCGGGTAAGGCGCAGCCGCCACCCGGCGAAATATCGGCGCAACCGGAGATGTCCCTGCTCGCGCTGCGCTTAGCAGGGCTACCACTCCTGTGTTATTTCCGGGCAGATTGCGCTCCCGGTTAATTTTTCTGCATTCTTTTTTCCATGGGCAGGGAACGTCTCAGCGATGTTGAGGCCGCCAGCACCGGCAGTTTCAGTTGCCCCAGGCTCGGCGGTGATTTGGGGTTGTAGGCCGGGTAAGGCGCAGCCGCCACCCGGCATAAAAGCAGCTCCGTGCCTGATGCCATCGCCCGGCGGCGCAGTTGTTTGCCGGGCCTGGAGACAGTCAGAGCCGGACGAGTAGGCCGGATAAGGCGAAGCCGCCATCCGGCGCAAAGGCGCGCTAGCGTCCGCCCTGATACAGCGGCACCGCGGCGCCGCCGATATAACGACGGCGCAGCCAGGCGGAGAGGGTGTCCATGATCATCACCACCGCCACCAGCAGCAGGGTGATAAACATCACCACATCCCAGTTCCACAGGCGCATGTTCTCGGCATAGATAAGCCCAATACCGCCGGCGCCGACGAAGCCCAGCACCGCCGCGGAGCGGGTGTTGGATTCAATCTGATACAGGCTCAGGGCGAGGAAGGTCGGGAACGACTGGGTAAAAATGCCGAAGCGATGCTTTTGCAGGCCGTTCGCGCCCACGGCGGTCAGCCCGCGCCCGGGGGAGCGGTCCACGGCTTCGTGTCCTTCCGCGTACAGCCGTCCCAGCAGACCGGTGTCCTGCATGATGATCGCCAGCACCCCCGCCAACGGCCCGAGGCCCACCGCGCGCACGAAAATCAACCCCCAGATAGCCATATCGATCCCGCGCAGCACATCAAACAGGCGGCGCATCAGCAGAGCGAGGGTCCCCAGCACCATGCCGCGCATGATGTTGCGGGCGGCAAAGAAGGAGAGCAGCAGCGCCAGCACCGTGGCGGTCAGCGTCCCGGCGAAGACGATAGCCAGGGTGATGCCGATTTGCGTGAAGTAATAGCCGAACGGCCAGTTCCAGAAGTCGTGCCAGACGAACATCCGCGCCAGGTAGCGGCCAATCTGCTGCAGACCGGTGGTCAGCTGCTCGCCGCTGATGCCAAACTGCAGAAAAAACCAGACGTAATAGAGCACGCAGGCCAGCGCCACCAGCCCGACGTAGCGCAGGTAGCGCCCCTGGACCTGATAGAGCTGCTTATGCTGCCGACGGCTGGCGGCGATATCCGGTTGCATGTGCCAGACACTCATTTTTTTCCCTCCAGTACCCACAGGCGCAGACGACCGGACAGCATGTCCAGCGCCGACACCACCAGAATGATCAGCAGCAGGGTGATGCTCACCTGATCGTAGCGGTCGAGTTTGATGTTGGTCATCAGCTCCTGACCGATGCCCCCCGCGCCCACCAGCCCGAGAATCGTCGACGAACGGAAGTTGATTTCAAGCCGCATAAAGCCGTAGGAGAGAAACAGCGGTTTCACCTGCGGCCACAGGGCGAAGCGGATTTTCTGCAGCGGCGACGCACCGCAGGCCGCCAGGCCGCGTACCGGTTTGTTTTGCGCGCTTTCCACCGCCTCGTAGAACAGTTTGGTCAGGCTCCCGACGGTGTGCAGCATCAGCGCCAGAAAGCCCGGGATCGCGCCGATGCCGAACGCCATGACAAAGATCACCGCCCACGCCAGCTCGGGCATGGTGCGCAAAAACGCCACCAGTACGCGAATGGCAAAGCGCACCGGCGCCGGGGTCCAGGCGTTGTTGGCGGCGAGGAACGCGAAGACGGTGGCAATGGCGACTGCCACCAGCGTCGAGGCCAGCGCCAGCTGCAGGGTTTCCCAGATGAGCGGCAACTGGATCGGCAGGCGATAGCCCCACCAGGCCAGCGACCCTTTGGTCTGCACATCGGCGAACAGGTTGCCGGCACTCAGAGGCGGAATGGTCTCTGCCATATAGTCAAAGAAGTGGGGCAGCGAGTGCCAGATGGTCAGCAGATTAAATTCTGCGGCGCTGCCGGCGGCAAAATAGAGCGCCAGCAGGAGTAACGACCAGCAGACGGTATCGCGCTTTTGCCGCGAGCGTACCTGCTGGTAATAGCGTTCAAATTCGGTGTGGGTCGTCTTCATGCGTCGGGGATCTTCAACGTAGCGCCGCCGCTCACCCTGGAGGCAAGCAGGCGGCGTTGAGGCAGGATTAACGCGCGCTCACCAGCTCGCGTTTCATGTCGATAATCTGCTGGAAGTCAGCCACGCTGCCCGGACCGATGTGCTGGGTACCGCCCATCGCTTTGATAAAGCAGGCGTGATCCTCGGTGTCCAGTTTTTTCACCGCCGCCACGACCTTCGCCTTAAAGTCCGCCGGCAGCGCATTGCTCACCAGGATCGGGCCGTTCGGGATCAGCGGCGATTGCCAGATAATGCGGATCTGCTTCATCAGATCCGGATGATCCATGCGAATCAGGCGGTTGAACGCGCCGGTGGTGTAGCCGGTATTGTAATCGCCGACCATCGAGGTCCAGGTGACCGCGCCCGCGAACTGGCCGTTCAGCACGCCGAGGATGTCCTGCTCGTGGCCACCGGAGAAGGTAACGCTGGAGAAGGTATTGTTGTATTTGTTGTCGGCGTTACCGCCAAATTTTTCTTTAAACGCATGGTTAGGGATCAAATAACCGGAAGTGGAGTCAGGATCGGCGAAGCCGAACGCTTTACCTTTTAAATCGTCCAGCGTTTTGTACGGGGAGTCGGCTTTGACGATCACCACGGAGTGATAGCCGCGAGACTGATCTTTATCGTCCACGGCAATGCCGACGATATCCACCGCTTTCGGATTATTGATATAAACCGAGGCGTAAGAGGAGGGGGACATGCTCAGCACCACGTCGACTTTGCCCCCCAGCAGACCCTGGATCACCCCGGAATAGTCGGAAGAGTTACGCAGTTTGGTATCCACGTTCAGCTCTTTATCGAGGAAGGTCTTCACACACTGGTTATCACCGATTTGCTGGGTGGCGTTCTGGCCGCCGAGAATGCCCAGATTCAGCTCTTTCGGCTGCGCTGCCGCCGCCTGCCATGCCATCATCATGCCCGCGACCACTGCGGATAAACGAACTGCGCCAGTCATATATTTTTTCATTATGTTGCCCGTGTGAGTGAAATTAATGCAATTGGCTAACTTCATCGCCGTACAGCTGCTGCAGCACATCCTGCGTCAGCCGGGAGGGGTGATCGTCAAAAATAAGCTGGCCGCTGGCGACGCCGATAACCCGGGTGCAGTAGGCCTTCACCAGCTCTACCGAATGCAGGTTCACCATCACGCTGATGCCCTGCTCGCTAATCTCGCGCAGCACATCCATGATGCGCTGGGTGTTCTTCGGATCCAGCGAGGCGACAGGTTCGTCGGCCAGCAATATGCCGGGGTTTTGCATCAGCGCCCGGCAGATTGCCACCCGCTGCATCTGTCCCCCGGAGAGGTTCTCCGCCCGCTGCAGCGCATGCGGCAGCATGTTCATCCACTCAAGCAGCGCAATGGCGCGCGCCCGATCGGCTTCGGGGAAAATCTTAAACAGCGACTTCAGGGTTGAGGTCTGGCTGAGGCGGCCAAGCAGGACATTGGTGAGCACGTCGAGGCGCGGTACCAGACAGAAGTCCTGAAAGATCATTCCGCATTGACTGCGCCAGGCGTTGAGTGAGCGGCCTTTCAACTTTGAGACATCGTGTGGCGTACCGACTTCCGGATAGCTAAGAATTTCACCGCCGCTGGCGCTGTGCGTACCATTAAGGACATGCAGGAGCGTCGATTTACCGGCGCCGGAGCGACCAATGACCCCGACCATTTCGCCGGCGTGCAGGTCAAAGCTAATGCCGTCCAGCACCTTGTGCTGGGCATGATAGGCTTTAGTCAGGTTACGCACGCTTAAGACCTTCCGCTGCAGGCCTGCATCGAGATCGGTGAACGGCTGGAAATCAGTTTCGGCCACCGCGGCAAGAGAGCTGTTCATAAGAGTGTCCAGGTTCGTCATTAACTGGGCACTATTAATAGGTCTTTATATGAAATTTCGATGACGGTATTGCGAACAAACCGTGAACAGGCGGGAAAGGGCGGGGATGACAGGCCGACCGCGCGGCTCGCTGGCCGCTGGCGAAGCCTTGAAAAGCGGCTATGCTTTCGGGGGACGCAGAGGCAGGTGCACCCGTGACGGCAGGAACCCATCGGCAAAACTCGTTTTATCTTGCTAATGAGGTCTGTTTAATCGAATAGATAATGCGTCTGCCTTTGTTTAGCATTCATCATTCCGCAGAATTAACATATGTATAACTATTTTGTGCGGCAGGTTAATCTATTCATTGGTCTTATGTATTGGTGAATCATCCTGGTTATTGCTAATTTCCAGATTTATATTCTTTATTTTTATATAAATTTAGTCTATTTGATAACTCCATCCGGTGCACCATTAAGAATATTCCTAACATAATAGGGCGAAGATCCTGGGTAATATAAAGCACAAGTAAGAATTGAGGGTTATATTGTCAATAACCTCATGAAAATAAATGTCTTTTTCATCTTCTCAAAAAT
Organism: Klebsiella sp. A-Nf5; assembly: GCF_002810545.1. Taxonomy (NCBI): domain Bacteria; kingdom Pseudomonadati; phylum Pseudomonadota; class Gammaproteobacteria; order Enterobacterales; family Enterobacteriaceae; genus Klebsiella; species Klebsiella sp. A-Nf5. The sequence goes on from NZ_PIOG01000222.1 coordinate 84,763, forward strand.
CCGATATTTTCAGTTTTTGTAAATATTGACCCAGGCACGAAATTGATTGCCTGCCCGCGTGTTGACACTCCATAGGAAAAAACTTAAATTCAACCCATGCCGAAAATAATTAAAATTAAACCCGGCTTATCAAATATTGATAAGTAATGTGTGTCTTATTTAATGGCGATTTATTAAAGGAAGCGAATACGCCAGTTAACTTTGTAGGCCTGGCAAACAGTGAAGTTGTAAAAATGATTACTTCAAGGACTATGAGGTTAAAAACTATATGGAATATAAATGCTGTTCCGATAAGTACATTTGGTCTGCCCATGACTCCTACTTCTATAAAGGGCTATCCGAACTGATTATGGATATCGACGAATTAATTTATCTGTCGTTGGAAAAAATCAGAAAAGATTTTGTTTTTATCAATCTCAATACGGCTTCTTTAAACGAATTTATCAGGCGCGATAGCGAATGGCTATCCGCGGTAAAGGGGAAACAGGTCGTATTGATTGCGGCCAGGAAATCAGAAGCCTTAGCAAATTACTGGTATTACAATAGCAATATTCGCGGCGTGGTATATGTTGGCCTGAGCCGCGATATTCGAAAAGAACTGGCTTACGTCATTAATGGCAGATTTCTCCGTAAAGATATTAAGAAAGATAAAATTACAGACCGCGAAATGAAAATTATCCGCATGACCGCCCAGGGCATGCAGCCGAAATCGATCGCCAGAATTGAAAATTGTAGCGTGAAGACAGTATATACCCATCGGCGCAATGCCGAGGCCAAACTGTATTCCAAAATATATAAGTTAGTTCAGTAACACCCAGGCAAGTTTGTTTTTTTAAATGGTTCACCGGGACATCATGTCCTTAATTCAACTCAGGATGAAAAAGCGATGAAAAAAAAGGTTCTGGCAATAGCTCTGGTAACAGCGTTTACCGGTATGGGTGTGGCGCAGGCTGCTGACGTAACGGCTCAGGCTGTTGCGACCTGGTCGGCGACCGCTAAAAAAGACACCACCAGCAAGCTGGTTGTGACCCCGCTCGGCAGCCTGGCGTTCCAGTACGCCGAAGGCATTAAAGGTTTTAACTCGCAGAAAGGTCTGTTTGACGTGGCGATTGAAGGTGACGCAACGGCGACCGCTTTTAAGCTGACCTCGCGCCTTATCACTAACACCTTAACCCAGCTGGATACCTCCGGCTCCACGCTGAGCGTGGGTGTGGATTATAACGGCGCCGCGGTCGAAAAAACCGCAGATACCGTGATGATCGATACCGCTAACGGCGTACTGGGCGGCAACCTCAGCGCGCTGGCAAATGGCTACAACGCCAGCGGCCGTACCACCGCGCAGGATGGTTTCACCTTCTCCATCATCAGCGGCACCACCAACGGCACCACCGCAGTGACCGATTACAGCACCCTGCCGGAAGGGATCTGGAGCGGCGACGTCAGCGTCCAGTTCGACGCCACCTGGACCAGCTGATCCTTCTGATGCACCAGCAGGGGGGGCTCCCCCTGCTTTTTTCACGGACGGAATTGTTATGAAAAAGCACCTTCTGGCTCTCGGGCTGCTGCTTGTCGGGGTGTCGCCGGCGCAGGCGCTGGATGTCGGCGATATCTCATCTTTTATGAACAGCGGCAGCAGCACGCTGAGCAAAACAATCAAGAACAGCACAGACAGCGGTCGACTGATCAATATCCATCTCGAACGGCTCTCTTCCCCGCTGGATGGTGGGCAGGTTATCCCGATGGATAAACCGGATGAGGTGCTGCTTACCCCCGCCAGCCTGCTGCTACCCGCTCAGGCCAGCGATGTCATCCGTTTCTTCTACAAAGGCCCGGCGGATGACAAAGAGCGCTACTACCGCATTGTCTGGTTCGATCAGGCACTCAGCGATGCCCAGCGCGATAACGCCAACCGCAGCGCGGTAGCGACGGCGTCCGCCCGCATCGGCACCATCCTGGTGGTGGCGCCACGCCAGGTGAACTACCGCTTTCAGTACGCCAACGGCTCCCTGACCAACACCGGGAATGCGACGCTGCGGATCCTCGCCTACGGCCCTTGCCTGAAGGCCGCCGACGGTAAGGAGTGTAAAGAGAATTACTACCTGATGCCGGGTAAATCGCGCCGTTTTACGCAGGTGGACACGGCGAATAAAAAAGGACGGGTTGCGCTTTGGCAGGGTGAGCAGTTTGTTCCCGTGAAATAGACAGTTGTGCAGATGGATAACGACGATGCCTCTACGACGGATTTCCCCAGGACTGAAAACACAGCTTGCCTTCGGCATGATCTTTTTGTTCGTTCAGCCCGACGCCAGCGCTGCTGCCGTACGTGCCCAGCAGATTGGCGGGGTGATTATTCCGCAGGCCTTCAGTCGGGCGCTGCAGGACGGTATGAGCGTCCCGCTCTATATTCATCTTGCCGGCAGCCAGGACACCCGGGACGATCAGCGGATCGGCAGCGCCTTTATCTGGCTGGACGACGGCCAGCTACGCGTCCGGCAGATCCAACTGGAGGAGAGCGAGGGGAACGCCAGCGTCAGCGAACAGACCCGACAGCAGCTGATCGGCCTGGCCAATGCCCCGTTCAGCGAGGCACTCACCATTCCCCTGACCGACAGCGCGCAGCTGGATCTCAGCCTGCGCCAGCTGCTGCTGCAGCTGGTGGTCAAGCGCGAGGCGCTGGGCACCGTGCTGCGCTCACGCAGCGAAGATATCGGTCAGTCCAGCGTGAACACTCTCAGCAGCAACCTGAGCTATAACCTCGGCGTCTATAACAACCAGATGCGCAATGGCGGGAGCAACACCTCCAGCTACCTGTCGCTGAACAACGTCACGGCGCTGCGGGAGCATCACGTGGTGCTCGACGGCTCGCTGTACGGGATCGGCAGTGGTCAGCAGGACAGCGAATTATATAAGGCCATGTATGAGCGCGATTTCGCCGGCCACCGTTTTGCCGGTGGGATGCTCGACACCTGGAACCTGCAGTCCCTGGGACCGATGACCGCTATTTCGGCCGGCAAGATTTACGGTCTTTCCTGGGGGAACCAGGCCAGCTCCACCGTCTTCGACAGCAGCCAGTCGGCCACGCCGGTGATTGCCTTTTTACCGGCGGCGGGCGAGGTGCATCTCACCCGTGACGGCCGGTTGCTGAGCGTCCAGAACTTCGCCATGGGCAACCACGAAGTGGATACCCGCGGCCTGCCGTACGGTATTTACGACGTGGAAGTGGAGGTGATCGTCAACGGTCGGGTGGTCAGCAAACGCACCCAGCGGGTCAATAAGCTGTTCAGCCGGGGACGCGGCATCGGCGCGCCGCTGGCGTGGCAGGTATGGGGCGGCAGTTTCCATATGGATCGCTGGTCGGAAAGCGGAAAAAAGACCCGGCCGGCAAAAGAGAGCTGGCTGGCAGGCCTCTCGACCTCCGGGTCGCTCAGCACCCTGAGCTGGGCGGCAACGGGCTATGGCTACGACAATCAGGCGGTGGGGGAAACCCGCCTGACGCTGCCGCTGGGCGAGTCGATCAACGTTAACCTGCAGAATATGCTGGCCAGCGACAGCTCCTGGAGCAGCATCGGCAGCATCAGCGCCACGCTGCCGGGGGGCTTCAGCTCGCTGTGGGTCAACCAGGAGAGAACCCGCATTGGCGATCAATTGCGGCGCAGCGATGCCGACAACCGGGCGATCGGCGGCACCCTCAACCTCAACGCGCTGTGGTCGAAGCTGGGGACGTTCAGCGTCAGCTACAACGATGACCGCCGCTACAACAGTCATTACTACACCGCGGATTACTATCAGACGGTCTACAGCGGCGCGTTTGGATCGCTTGGTCTGCGGGCGGGGATCCAGCGCTATAACAATGGCGACAGCAGCGCCAACACCGGGAAATATATCGCCCTCGATCTCTCGCTGCCGCTGGGCAACTGGTTCAGCGCCGGGATGACCCATCAGAACGGTTACACCATGGCTAACCTCTCAGCGCGTAAGCAGTTTGATGAAGGCACCATTCGCACCATCGGCGCCAATCTGTCGCGGGCCATCTCCGGCGATACCGGGGATGACAAAACCCTCAGCGGCGGGGCGTATGCCCAGTTCGACGCCCGCTACGCCAGCGGCACGCTGAACGTCAACAGCGCGGCAGACGGCTACGTCAACACCAACCTTACCGCCAGCGGCAGCGTCGGCTGGCAGGGCAAAAACATCGCCGCCAGCGGACGAACCGACGGTAACGCCGGGGTGATTTTCAACACCGGGCTGGAGGACGATGGTCAGATCAGCGCCAGGGTTAACGGGCGGATTTTCCCGCTCAGCGGCAAACGTAACTACCTGCCGCTCTCTCCCTATGGCCGCTATGAGGTGGAGCTACAGAACAGCAAAAACTCGCTCGACAGTTACGACATCGTCAGTGGGCGCAAGAGTCATCTGACTCTCTATCCGGGCAACGTCGCGGTGATTGAGCCAGAGGTGAAGCAGATGGTCACCGTCTCCGGTCGTATTCGTGCAGAAGACGGCACGCTGCTGGCGAATGCGCGGATTAACAACCATATCGGCCGTACCCGGACCGATGAAAACGGCGAGTTTGTCATGGACGTGGATAAGAAATACCCCACTATCGATTTCAGCTACGGCGGCAATAAAACCTGCGAAGTGGCGCTGGAGCTCAGCCAGGCGCGCGGCGCCGTCTGGGTCGGGGATGTGGTCTGCAGCGGCCTCTCGTCGTGGGCGGTAGTGCAGCAGACAGGAGAAGAGAATGAAAGTTAATGCACTGATGGCGCTGGCGATCCTCGCGCTACTCTGGCCGGCAGCCGCGCTCAGAGCGGCGGTGTCCAAGACCACCTGGTCGGATGCGCCGGCGCGCGAGTTTGTGTTTGTTGAAAACAACTCCGACGACAACTTTTTCGTCACCCCCGGCGGGGCGCTGGATCCGCGCCTGACCGGCGCTAACCGCTGGACCGGCTTAAAATACACCGGTTCCGGCACCATCTATCAGCAAAGCCTCGGCTATATCGATAACGGCTACAACACCGGGCTCAATGCCAACTGGAAGTTTGATATGTGGCTGGAAAACTCGCCGGTTTCGCACCCCTTAACCGGCCTGCGCTGCATCAACTGGTACGCCGGGTGCGATATGGCTACCAGCCTGATCCTGCCGCAAACCACCGACGCCAGCGGGTTTTATGGCGCGACGGTGACCAGCGGCGGCGCGAAGTGGATGCACGGCATGATGTCGGACGCGTTTTATCAATATCTGCAGCAGATGCCGGTCGGCGGCAGCTTTACGATGACCATCAATGCCTGCCAGACCTCGGTGAACTACGACGCCAGCAGCGGTGCACGCTGTAAGGATCAGGCCTCCGGTAACTGGTATGTGCGCAACGTCACCCACACCAAAGCGGCGAACCTGCGGTTGATTAATACCCACTCGCTGGCGGAGGTGTTTATCAACAGCGACGGCGTGCCGACCCTGGGAGAGGGGAACGCCGACTGCCAGACGCAGACCATCGGCAGCCGCGCAGGATTAAGCTGTAAGATGGTCAACTATACCTTGCAGACCAACGGCTTAAGCAACACCTCGATCCATATTTTCCCGGCGATCGCCAACTCGTCGCTGGCCTCGGCCGTCGGGGCGTACGATATGCAGTTCAGTCTCAACGGCAGCTCATGGAAGCCGGTGAGCAATACCGCTTATTACTACACCTTCAACGAGATGAAGAGCTCAGACTCAATCTATGTTTTCTTCTCCAGCAACTTCTTTAAGCAGATGGTGAACCTCGGGATCAGCGATATCAACACCAAGGATCTGTTCAACTTTCGCTTTCAGAACACCACCTCGCCGGAGTCAGGCTGGTATGAGTTTTCCACCTCCAATACGCTGATTATCAAACCCCGTGATTTCAGCATCAGCATTATCTCCGACGAATATACCTCGGCGCCGTCGCGCGAGGGATATGTCGGCAGCGGCGAACCGGCGCTCGATTTCGGCTACATCGTCACCACCAGCGGTAAAACGGCCGCCGATGAAGTGCTGATCAAGGTGACCGGACCGGCGCAGGTGATTGGCGGGCGTTCCTACTGTCTCTTCAGCTCCGATGACGGTACGGCGAAAGTGCCGTTCCCGGCGACGCTCTCTTTTATCACCCGCAGCGGGGCGACGCAGACCTACGATGCCGGGTGCGATGACAGCTGGCGGGATATGACTGATGCGCTGTGGCTGACCACACCATGGACCGATATCTCCGGCGAAGTGGGGCAGATGGATAAGACCACGGTGAAATTTTCGATTCCGATGGATAACGCCATTTCGCTGCGGACGGTAGACGATAACGGCTGGTTTGGTGAAGTCAGCGCTTCAGGAGAGATTCATGTCCAGGCGACGTGGCGCAACATTAACTAAGGCCCTGCTGACGGTGGGCTGCCTGCTGGCAGCGCCGCTGGCGCAGGCGATCTCGGTCGGCAACCTGACCTTTTCCCTGCCGGCCGAAGCGGATTTCGCCAGCAAACGGGTGGTCAACAACAATAAAAGCGCGCGGCTGTACCGCATCGCCATCAGCGCCATCGATCGCCCGGGCGGCAGCGAAGTACGCTCCCGGCCGGTGGATGGTGAGCTGCTGTTCGCCCCCCGCCAGCTGGTGTTGCAGGCAGGTGAGAGCGAGTACTTCAAATTTTACTATCATGGCCCGCGGGATAACCGCGAGCGCTACTATCGGGTCTCGTTTCGCGAAATCCCCACCCGTAACCTGACGAGGCGCAGCCCGACCGGCGGCGAGGTCAGCATAGAGCCGGTGGTGGTGATGGATACCATTCTGGTGGTGCGCCCGCGCGAGGTGCAGTTTAAATGGTCTTTCGATAAGGTGGCCGGGACGGTGAGCAACACCGGTAATACCTGGTTTAAATTGCTGATTAAACCCGGATGCGATTCGACCGAAGAGGAGGGGGACGCGTGGTATTTGCGTCCTGGCGACGTGGTTCGCCAGCCGGCGTTGCGCCAGCCGGGGAACCACTATCTGGTTTATAACGACAAATTTATTAAGATCAGCGATACCTGCCCGGTGAAGCCCCGCCCCGCGGAGTGAGCCTTATCCGGCGGTCGCGCGGCGGGTAAAACGCCGGCTGGCCAGCAGACTCAGACCGCAGCATAGCAGGTAGTACACCGCGCCGGTGAAGACGAAGATCGCCAGGGGATAGATCTGCACCCGGTTGTTGACCTGGCCGGCCACGGTGGTCAGCTCCGGGACGTTGACGATAAACGCCAGCGACGTGTCTTTCAGCAGGCCGATAAAGATCCCCACCAGCGAGGGCTGAACGTTGCGCAGCGCCTGCGGGAGCAGCACCAGGCGCAGCGTTTGCCCGGGGGCGAACCCCTGGGTCAGCGCCGCCTCATACTGTCCTTTCGGCAGCGACTGCAGCCCGGCCAGCACTGAGTGCATCACCGAGGCGGCGGTAAACCACGCCAGCGCCAGGGTCACGGTCACCGCGCCGGGCAGATCGCCGCCGGTCAGCATCGGCAGCAGATACCACAGCCAGAAGATGACAAATATCAGTGGGATGCCGCGAATAATCTCCGCCCACAGAAACAGCATACGCCGCACCAGCCCGCCGTAGCGCCAGGCCAGGCCCGCCAGCGCAATGCCTCCCGGCAGCGCCAGCAGGGTGGCGCCGATGGCCATCAGCAGGGTCAGCGCCACGCCGCCGGGCTGGCCCTCCGCCAGTCGGCCCCACAGCAGGTAATCGAGGTTATCGGCGATCACCGCCAGATTAGCGTTCATGTTGGGCGCTCCGTTGCAGTTTTCTTCCCGGGCCGAGACGCGTTAGCGCCACGCCCATCGCCACCCCCAGCGCCAGGTACAGCGCGGTACCGACGGCAAACGCCTCCAGCGCGTGCGCGTTATAGCTCTCAATCTGTCGTACCTGATAGGTCAGTTCCGCAAAGCCGATGCCGCTGGCCAGCGATGAGAGTTTCATCAGGTTAAGATACTGGCCGACAATCGGCTGCCAGGCGTTGGCCAGCCCCTGCGGCAGGAGGATAAAGCGCAGCTCCTGCCACGGCGTAAAGCCCTGCGACAGCGCGGCTTCCCGCTGCCCGTGGCTGACGGCGCGCAGTCCGGAGGCGATCTCTTCCACCAGAAAGGCGGAGGTAAAGACCCCCAGCCCCCACATTGAGCAGAGGAACTCCGGCGTCAGCCACCAGACGTTACCCGGCAGAATGGACCAGGCGTGTTCGTCGTTCACCACCTCCTTCACCGCCAGCGGCAGCAGGTTCCAGGCGGCAAAGTACCAGAACAGCAGCTGGACCAGCAGCGGGGTATTGCGAAACAACGAGACCCACGCGGCCACCAGTCCGCGCCCCGCGCGGCCGCCGCCGAGGCGCAGGGCCAGCAGCAGGACCGCCAGCAGGGTGGCGAGCAGGATCCCGGCGACGCTGACCCAGACGGTGGTGAGAAAACCAGAGATAATCCATTGCAACGGCTGCCCGCTCAGGACGCCGTGCCAGTCAAGCATCGGCGTCACGCGAGGCTCTCCTGATGCAGCGGATCCAGCACCTTCTGCAGAAAACGCCGTGCGCGGGCATGCTGCGGATGGGCGAAAAACTCAGCCGGCGGGGCGACCTCGAGAATGTCGCCGCCATCGATAAACACCACCCGGTCGGCAATTTCGCGGGCAAACTGCATCTCATGAGTCACCACCAGCATGGTGATCCCGCTGTGGGCGAGGGTTTTCATCACCTGCAGCACTTCGCCGATCATCTCCGGGTCGAGCGCCGAGGTGGGCTCATCGAACAGGATAATCTGCGGCGAGGAGGCCAGGGCGCGGGCGATCGCCACCCGCTGCTGCTGGCCGCCGGAGAGCTGCGCTGGCATCTGCTGCGCTTTTTCTTCCAGTCCGACCTGGCGCAGCAGCGCCAGCGCCCGCTCCTGAGCCGCACTTTTCCCCCAGCCGTGGACGCGCTCCAGCGCCAGAGTGATGTTCTCCAGCGCCGTCAGGTGGGCGTAAAGGTTGAACTGCTGGAAGACAAAACCGACGCGGCTGCGCAGCTGGCGCAAGGCGCTGCCGCTCAGCCGGCTGGTCGGTTTATCGTCGATCAGGATCTCGCCGCCGCTTAAGGATTCGAGCTGGTTGATCAAGCGGATCAGCGTCGATTTTCCCGAACCGGAAGGGCCAAGGATCGCCACCACTTCGCCGGGGTCGACCTGCAGGTTGATGGCGTTTAGCACCTGATGATCGCCGTAGCGCTTGGCCACATCACGAAACGTAATGCTGGCGCGCTGCAGACGTGAAAAATCCGCGGCCGGGGCCGCGGAGTGGGAGAGTAAACCCGAGAACATATTATTTCGCTTCTATGGTAAAGGCGCGCGGCTGCGGCGTTTTGGTGGCAGGGCCAAACCAGACATCGTAGATTTTTGCGGCTTCGCCGGTTTTCTCCAGCTTCACCAGCTCATCGTTAACGGCTTTCAGCAGGGCCGGTTCGCCTTTCTTCACGCCCACGCCAATCTCTTCTTTGCTGAGCAGGTCGGGCAGAATTTTAAACTTGGCTTTATCCGGCGCTTCCGCCAGCAGACCGGCGAGGATGGTGCTGTCCTGGGTGATGGCCTGGACGTTGCCGTTGCGCAGGGCGGTCAGGGCCAGCGGAATATCGTCATAGGAGAGAACGCGAGCCTGCGGGAAACGCTGGTGCAGGGCCTGTTCGCCGGTGGTGCCTTTCACCGCGCCGATGCGCGCTTTGCTGTACTCATCGAGCTTATCCGGAGAACCGGCCGGCACGAGGAACTGCTGGCCGGTGACGAAATACGGCGTCGAGAAATCAATGACCTGGGCACGCTCCGGGGTGATGGTAATGTCGGCGACGATCAGGTCGGCTTTGCCGGACTGCAGCAGCGGAATACGGTTAGCCGGGTTCGTCGCCACCAGCTCGAGTTTGACGCCGAGCGCTTTCGCCAGCGCCTGGGCAAAGTCGACATCGTAGCCGACGATATGGTGGGTTTTGGCATCCACGGAGCCGAACGGCGGGTTGGCGTCGAAGGTGGCGACTTTCACGACGCCGGCGGCTTTGATGTCAGCCAGCTGGTCTGCCTGTGCCTGAGACGCGAGCAGCAGCATACCCAGCGCCAGTGCAATTTTTGTGGTTTTATTGCGCATGTTTTTTCCCCTGAATCCCTGTTTTGTTTTGTGGACATCACGCTCCCACAAATTCCCCGTCGGCGGCAAAGAAGAAAAAATTCTTATCTATAACGAAAAAGAACTTAACAAACCTGTGGGTATTATTTATACGCCGCTGGCGTTTTACCGGCGCGGCAACGATTGCCGGGCGGTTCCCTCTCCCTCAGGGAGAGGGTTAGGGTGAGGGGAAAGGACCGGGCGTAATATGCGCCAGCCAGGATTGCAAATTCGGAATTAATATTTCCCGCGCCCGGCCAACTGTGGTTGAAATAGACCCAAGCGATTCGCTTCCCGACAGAGGAGAAAATGAAAGTGGCATTGTGGCAACGATTAACGGGCTGGCTGGCTTTTTTGTCCAACGGCGAAGCCGGACAGCAGGATACCCAGCGCGTCATGGAGGCGATACTGCCGGTGGCCAGCCTCTACGGCGTGGACATTGGCAACGTGGAAACCCGGTGGTTCCGTCATGATAAGACATACTGAGCGACGCAGGACTCGAGAAGCCTACTGGAACGAGGTGTGCTTTGTGTAGCAAGAGACTGCCTGAGGTTGCGGCATCATAGGATGCGCCGCCGCAGCCCAGGCAGTTTTGACCACGCTTATCCCCCCAGATACATCCGCTTAATTTCCGGGTTAGTCAGCATCTCCCGCGCCGCGCCTGACAAGGTGATCCGGCCATTCTCCAGGACATACGCCCGATCGGCGATAGCCAGCGCTGCCGTCGCATTCTGCTCCACCAGCAGCACCGTCATATTCTCTTCGCGCAGTTGCTTAATGATGCCGAACAGCTCGCCGACAATTTTCGGCGCCAGTCCGAGGCTCGGTTCATCCAGCATCAATAACACCGGCTCGCTCATCAGCGCCCGGGCGATGGCCAGCATTTGCTGCTCGCCGCCGCTCATGGTGCCCGCCATCTGATGACGCCGCTCCTTGAGCCGTGGAAAGAGGGCATACATGCGATCGCGCAGGCGGGTGTAGCCGGCGAGATTATTGTAAGCGCCCATGCGCAGGTTCTCTTCGATGGTCAGGTTGGTAAAGACCCGACGTCCCTCCGGCACCAGCGCCAGCCCGCGGCGCACAATCTGGTGGGTCTGGCTGCGTGAGATATCGTCGTTGAGGAAGCTGACGCGCCCACTGGAGCGCACCAGGTTGACGATCCCGTTCAGGGTGGAGGTTTTACCGGCGCCATTGCTGCCGATCAGGGTGACGATTTCCCGGTCATAGACGTCGATATCAACGCCTTTCAGCCCCTGGATCACGCCGTAAAAGACCTTTAGTTCCCGGGCGTTAAGCATAATTGGCTTCTCCCAGATAAGCGGAAATGACGTCCGGATGCTGGATCGCCTCGGCCATCAGGCCGCTGAACAGCGGCTTACCGTACTCCAGAACCATCACCCGCTCACACAGGCGGTTGACGAAGGGCATATCGTGCTCAATCAGCAGGACGCTGAGTTGATAGTCATGGCGCATGCGGAAGATAAGTTCTGCCAGATCCTCGGTCTCCTTCGGGTTCATCCCGGCGGCCGGCTCATCGAGCAGCAGCAGCTTCGGCGCGGTGGCCAGCGCGCGGGCGATCTCCACTTTGCGCTGGTTGCCATAGCTCAGGTTTGTGGCCTGCATATGGGCGAAGTGGGCGATGCCGATGTCCTCCAGAATGGCCATGGCTTTGGCTTTCGCCGCCCGTTCGGCCGGAAAGTAGCGGCCAATATGCAGCGCCGCCTCCAGCAGCGAGTAGCGGCTGGCGCGGTCGAGTCCGACCATCACGTTCTCCAGCACCGTCATGGAGTTAAACAGACGGATATTCTGGAAGGTACGGGCGATCCCGGCGTTCACCACCTGGTTGGGCTTCAGCCCCTTCAGCGACGTACCCGCCAGGGTGACGTTGCCGCTGGTGGGTTTATAGTTGGCGGTAATGACGTTAAACAGGGTCGTTTTGCCCGCGCCGTTAGGGCCGATAAGGCCAAAGATCTCCGCTTCATCAACATGGAAGCTGACGTTGTCGATGGCCCGCAGGCCGCCAAACTGCATGGTGACGTCCTGCACCTGCAGGATAACGTTATTTTCCGCCATAGCTGCTGTTCCTTCTTCCCATCTGCCAAATCTCTTTTTTCCCCAGCAGCCCTTCGCGGGCGAAAAGCATGATGATCAGCAACAGCAGGGAGAAGACCACCATTCGCAGGCCCGGATACGCGCCGAGATCGTGACCGAAGAACTGCAGCGGCTGGTCGAGGAAGCGCAGCCATTCGCCGCTGCCGACCACCAGTACGGTGCCGAGCAGGGCGCCGGTGGTGCTGCCGAGTCCGCCGAGGACGATAATAATCAGCAGCTGGAAGGTGAGCATAAAGTCGAACAGCCCCGGGGAAATGGTGGTCAGCAGCGAAGCCAGCAGACCGCCGCCGATCCCTTCGAAGAAGGCGCTGGTGGCGAAGGCGCAGGTTTTGATGCGGAAGGTGTTGACCCCCATGGCGATCGCCGCATCTTCATCGTCGCGAATGGCTTTCATCATCCGGCCATACTTCGACCACACCAGCTGGAGGATCATGCCAGTGGCCAGCAGGGCGAACAGCCCGCACCAGAACAGGAGATGCGGCTGCTGCGGAATATCGTTCAGCCCGATGGCGCCGTTGGTGATTTGCGGGTTGTTAATGGCGAGGATCTTGATGATAAACCCAAAGCCGAGGGTGACGATGGCCAGGTAGTCGCCACGTACCCGGAAGACCGGTACGGCGAGGCACACCGCCAGCGCCGCCGCGCACAGGCCGCTTATCAGCAGGGCAGGGAGGAAGCCCGCGTGCAGGTTGAGGATCCACGGGCTGGGGGCGGCCATTTCAAACATGTCTACCTTGCTGTCGCTGGAGAGGATCAGCAGGGCGGTCACGTAAGCGCCCACCGCCACGAAGCCGTTCGGCTCCAGCGACAGCTGGCCGGTCACGCCGTTGATCAGGTTGTAGCTGACCGCGAGGATCATAAAGATAAAAATGGTGCTGATGACGCGAACAATGTAGTCATTGAAAACCACGTTGATTCCGGCCAGCAGCGCGATACAGATGACAATAATGGCCAGGTTGCGCAGTTGCGCCCCGGCGGTCGTCGTCGCGTTGAGCATCAGAAACGGCTCCTTTCCAGACGTTCGTCGCCCATAATGCCGACCGGGCGGAACAAGAGGACCAGAATCAAGAACAGGAAGGCGAAAGCGTCTTTATAGCCGCCCAGTTCGGGGAAGATCGCCACGGCGACCACCTCGGTAAAACCGAGGATAAAGCCGCCCAGCACCGCGCCGGTGACGCTGCCGATCCCACCCAGCACGGCGGCGGCAAAGGCCTTCAGGCCGATAAGCACGCCCATCAGGGGATCGATAGTGGGGTAGCTGATGGAGTAGAACACGCCGCCGAGCGCCGCGAGACTACTGCCGAGGGCGAAGACCAGGGAGATGATCCGGTTGGCGTCAATGCCCATCAGGCGCACGGTGTTGACGTCAAAGGCCACCGCGCGGATCGCCATCCCATAGCGGGTGCGGTACAGCAGCCAGAGGATCGCCAGCAGCAGCAGGACGGTGATCAGCGGCACAATCCACGCCACGTTGGTAATGATGACGCTGCCGAAGGCGCGGGTCTGGTTGAAAAAGTCAGGGGCGGAGAAGAAGCGTGAGCTGCCGCCGAACAGCACGTTAAACAGGTTTTCGAGGAAGAAGCTGACGCCGATGGCGGTGATCAGCATGGAGATTTTCGAGGCCTGGCGCAGCGGACGATAGGCGACCCGGTCAATCAGCATACCAAACAGGCCGCACAGCCCGAGGGTCAGGAAAACGGCTACCCCGAAGGGTAGCCCAACTGAAGAAAATAAAAACAGCGTACTAAACGCGCCGACCATCATGACGTCCGCATGGGCGAAATTGATCAGCCGTAGCACGCCATAAACCATCGTATAACCGATGGCAATCAGGGCGTACATGCCCCCAAGACTCATTCCATTGACCACTTGCTGGAGAAAAATGGCGCCGTCCATTTTGTAGCCTCGTCACAACTTAAGGGTTAACCACGGTACGAAACGCCAGCTTGCCATCTTTCACTTCGTTGATGACCGCGCTGCGAATGGCATCGCCGTTCTGTAACGTCAGCGTGCCGGTCACGCCCTGGAAACCTTTGGTGGCGCGGATTTTTTCATTCACGCAGACCCGATCATGGGGATCGCTGCACTGGTTCATGGCGTTGACGATGACGTTATAGGCGTCCGCCGCCATTGCGCCCCAGGTATGGGTCGGCTGCTGGTATTTGGTTTCCCAGGCTTTGATGAAGGTTTCCCCGGCCGGGGTCTGCTCTTTGGCGTTCGGCGAGTAATAATCGGTGGTCATATAGCCGTTGACCGCGTCTTTACCGACATCGAAGAAGACCTGATCTGCGGCCAGACCGTCGCCGCCTACCACCGGTTTGTTGAGCCCCAGTTGTTTAGACTGCACGGCAATCAGCGCCCCTTCGGTGTAGTAGATCGGCATGTAAATCATGTCGACATTCTTCGCCTTGACGCTCGCCAGCTGGGCTTTAAAGTCCTTGCTGCCGCCTGGGGCCTGTACCTCGATGGGAATGGTGCCGCCGTTTTTCAGGAACTGGGTGCGGAACGCTTTCGCCAGGCCGACGGAGTAGTCGTTGCTGCTGTCAAACACGATGGCGGCGGTTTTGGCTTTCAGATCGCGGGAGGCCAGATTGGCCCCGACCACCCCCTGGAAGCTGTCCGAGAAGCAGACCCGGCTGACGTACGGATGGTTACGGGTGACGCGGTCGTTGGTGGCGGTGGAGGAGACCAGCGGCGTTTTGCTGTCGTCGGCGATTTTGGTCATCGCCAGGGTGTTGGAGGAGGTGACTTCACCGATCACGGCATCCACTTTATCGCTGGAGACCAGCCGCTGCATGGCGTTGGCCGCTTCGACTTTGTCGCTTTTATCATCGATAACGATAAGCTTAATGGTATCGCCATTTTTTAACGTCGGGGTGATGGCCTGAATAATGTCCAGCCCTTTCTGCGACGGCTGGCCGTAGCCGCTGAGGGCGCCGCTCAGGGGTAATACCACCCCGATTTTAATTTCCGCTGCCTGCGCGCTGCTGGCGCCGACCAGCGCGGCAACCAGCGTGGCCATTAAAGACGCTTTCCCGGAAAACGATTTCATTGGTATTTCTCCGTCGGTCGATTATTTATCTTTAACCATCAATGACTGCATAACATTGACGAATAATTCGCCAGCGTGTCCGGCGAATTATTGGCTGTTATGTTGAATAGATAACGAGATATATACCCTAAATAATTCGAGTCGCATGAAGGCGGCAAGTGAGCGAGTCCCCAGGCGCTTACAGAAGTCAGTGACTGGGGGGAGAGAACGCCGCCAACGCACATGCAACTTGAAATATGACGGATATTGTTAATGCGCTGATTTACCTTACAACGTCCGTTTCGTTTTTACTCATGCAATATTCTTATTACCTGCAGGGAAGGGCATAGGGCTGGCGACAACACGGTTTTTGGTACGGTGAACGCATTTTATCGGCGGGCGGCTGACGCCTTACCCAGTCTGGGAAATAGGCCATATAAACCGGTTGAACGGTTTGCGCAGGCCCGCGCAAGCGAAGCGTCGCCGGGCAATTTCAGCGCGCACCCGAATATAATATTCAGGTGCGCCAGGTCATATTGAAAATCTATTCTGCTACTCACGTGACTTATTATTTTAAAGGGGTCAACGGTTTTATTTTCCCATGCAGCGCTGGATTATCACTTTCATCTTTTAACTGCACGCCGGTGACGCGGCGTAAAAAAGCCTGCTCCAGCAGCCAGGCCAGTTTAAAGGCGGCGGCGTCATGGCTTAATCCCTCCGGACGAATATTGGAGATACAGTTGCGCTCAGATTCCAGACGCTGACGATGGGGCTGCCAGGTAAGGTAGACGCCGAGGCTGTCCGGCGAGGAGAGACCCGGTCGTTCGCCAATCAGGATCGCCACCGCGCGGGCTTTCAGGGTTTCGCCAATATCATCCCCCAGCGCCACCCGCGACTGATGCGCCAGCACTACCGGCGCCAGGCCGATACCCAGCGTCTGCAGATAGGGCAGCAGGGCGCGGATCAATGGCACCGCCTGGCGCTCTACCGCCCAGGAAGAGAGGCCATCGCCGATCACCAGCAGCAGATCGGCGGGGCGGACGCCGCTGGCGGCGAGGTCGGCGCGGCTTTCGTCGGCGAGCTGCCGCCCGAGATCCGGACGCCGCAGATAGGTGTGACGGTCCGGCGCGGCGCTGTGCACCGTCAGGGCGTCGAGGCCGAGCGCCGCCAGCGGCGCCACCAGCTGCTGGCTGGCGAACGGCTGATGAATGGCATCCCGCGCTCTGGCGTGGGCCAGACCAAAGTTGAGGACTTCGCGGGTCGGCAGGCTGGCGCCGCTGCGCCCCAGGGCGATCCGCGCATCGGTAAATTCACGCAGCGGGTTCCAGGCATCGGGACGGTTCATACGGGGGCTCCTTGCGGCAGGACGGACAACAGCGGATGGCGGGCGTCGGTGAGCCGCAGCGCGCCGTGCGGATCAATAATCTGCATCTTCGCCAGCCAGTCGGCGAACTCCGGGGCATGCTTTAAGCCCAGCAGGCGACGGGCGTACAGCGCGTCATGGAACGAGGTGCTCTGGTAATTGAGCATGATATCGTCCGCTCCAGGCACGCCAATCAGGAAGGTGAGCCCGGCGGTGCACAGCAGAGTCAGCAGGGTGTCCATATCATCCTGATCCGCTTCCGCGTGGTTGGTATAGCAGACGTCGCAGCCGATCGGCAGGCCCATCAGCTTGCCGCAGAAATGATCCTCCAGCCCGGCGCGAATAATCTGCTTGCCGTCGTAGAGATACTCCGGACCGATAAAGCCGACCACGGTATTGACCAGTAGCGGTTCAAAGTGGCGGGCGACCGCGTAGGCCCGCGCCTCACAGGTCTGCTGGTCGACGCCGTGGTGGGCGTTGGCCGACAGGCAGCTTCCCTGGCCGGTCTCAAAATACATCACATTGTTGCCGAGGGTACCGCGCCTGAGGCTGAGGGCCGCCTCGCGGGCCTCCTGCAGCATGGCAAGATTGATGCCGAAGCCGCTGTTGGCCGCTTCGGTTCCGGCTACCGACTGAAACACCAGATCCACCGGTGCGCCGCGCTCAATCAGCTGCAGCGTATTGGTGACATGGGTCAGAATGCAGGACTGGGTGGGAATGGCGAAGCGCTGAATAATATCGTCCAGCATGACGTTCAGCTGCGCCAGCACCGGTAAGCTGTCGCTGGCCGGGTTGATGCCAATCACCGCGTCCCCGGCGCCGTACAGCAGCCCGTCGAGCATACTGGCGGCGATGCCTTTCAGATCGTCGGTGGGATGGTTGGGCTGCAGGCGCACGCTGAGGTGGCCGGGCAGGCCGATGGTGTTGCGAAAGCGCGTCACCACCTGGCATTTGCTGGCGGCAAGGATCAGATCCTGATTGCGCATCAGCTTACTGACCGCCGCCGCCATCTCCGGGGTGATGGCGCGGGCGACCCGCTGCAGCGTGGCGGTATCGGTGGCATCATCCAGCAGCCAGTCGCGAAAATCGCCGACCGTCAGGTGACGCAGGGCGGCAAAGCCCTGCGCATCATGGGTGTCGAGGATCAGGCGGGTCACTTCATCCTGCTCGTAAGGGATAAGCGGGTTGTCGAGAATGTCGGTCAGCGGCACCTCGGCGAGGGCCATTTTCGCCGCCATCCGCTCTTCGGCTGAGGTGGCGATAACCCCCGCGAGGGCGTCGCCGGAGCGGGCCGGCGACGCTTTTGCCATCAACGTTTTCAGACTATCAAAGCGCCATACCTGGCCCGATAGCGTGGTTTTATACATGCCGCCTCCTCAGGAGACCGTGCGCAGTTGAGGATCCACTGGCGCCCGTTCACGGGCTGCTGCGGTTTTGCGGAACCATAGGTAGCCGCCGAGCATCATCGCCGCGAAAATCAGCGCCAGCAGCAGGTTATACCAGACCATCGCTACCAGGCAGATCACCGCCATGCCGAGGGCAAAGGCCGGCGCCAGCGGGTAGAGCGGGGCGCGGAACGGACGGATCAGCTTCGGCTCGCTACGGCGCAGTTTGAACAGCGCCGCCATGGAAGTGATATACATAACAATAGCCCCAAATACCGACATGGTGACGATACAGGCGGTCAGCGGCATGCCGCTGATGGTGATCAGCGAGTCGGAGAAGATCGCGGCGATACCGACCACGCCGCCGGCGAGGATCGCCAGATGCGGGGTACGGGTGCGGCGGTTGAGGGTCGCCAGCCCGGCGGGCAGATAGCCGGCGCGGGCGAGGGAGTAGATCTGCCGCGAATAGCCCATAATGATCCCGTGGAAGGAGGCGACGAGGCCAAACAGCCCCAGCCACACCAGCATATGCAGCCAGCCGCTGCCATTGCCCACGACCGTCTTCATCGCCTGGGGCAGCGGATCGTTAATATTGGAGAGCGCGCGCCAGTCGCCGACGCCGCCGGCGAAGACCATCACGCCGATCGCCAGCACCGTCAGCGTCAGAATGCCGCCGCCCAGGGCGCGCGGAATGGTGCGCTGCGGATCTTTGGCCTCTTCGGCCGCCATGGAGGCCCCTTCAATGGCGAGGAAGAACCAGATAGCGAACGGAATGGCGGCGAACATCCCCGGCAGCGCCAGGCCGCTGAAGCTTTCCGCGCCCGCCCAGCCGTTAGTGGTGAAGTGGCTCCAGGAGAAGCCGGGCGCGACCACGCCCATGAACACCAGCAACTCGAAGATGGCCAGCAGGGTGACGATCAGCTCGAAGGTGGCGGCAATGCCGACGCCGAGAATATTGAGCGTCATAAAGATCACGTAAGCGCCGCAGGCGACCCATTTCGGATCCAGCGCCGGAAACTGCACGTTGAGGTAGGCGCCGATGGCCATGGCGATGGCCGGCGGGGCGAAGACGAATTCAATCAGGGTGGCAAAACCAGCGATAAAGCCGCCGGTGGGCCCGAAGGCGCGGTAGGCGTAGGCGAAAGGGCCGCCAGCGTGCGGGATGGCGGTGGTCAGCTCGGTAAAGCTGAAAATAAAGGCGCAGTACATCGCGGCGACCGCCAGGGCGACGACCATAAACCCCATCGTGCCCGCCTGTGACCAGCCGTAGCTCCAGCCGAAGTACTCCCCGGATATCACCAGTCCGACGGCGATCCCCCATAAACGAAAACTGCCGAGCGTTCTTTTTAAGGTGGTGGTTTGCTCTGTCATACGTGTTGCCTCGCCAGATAGAAAGGTTCTGAACGACAGGCTGCAAAGAGAGTGCCAGAACGTTGTCTGTCGCGAGGAGGCGTCAGTCCGTGGCGCGCCCGCCGGCGCTGCGCAAAAATGGGGCAGGCTGCACGCTGTCGGCGCGTGCTCTGGTGCAGCGGCTTTGCTTTTTCCGCGGCGTCACGGTATAACTCTTCTTCTTTTGGATGTTTAGATGTCTATACGTTTATACGCATCATGACCCGGGCAAGCGGGCTGGCGTGAGAAAATAAAATGCAAAGCACAACACAACAACAAGGTGGGCAACTGAAGCGCACCATGAAAACGCGCCATCTGATCATGCTGTCGCTCGGCGGCGTGATTGGCACCGGCTTATTCTTTAATACCGGCTATATCATCTCTACCACCGGCGCGGCCGGGACGCTGCTGGCGTACCTGATTGGCGCTCTGGTGGTTTGGCTGGTGATGCAGTGTCTCGGTGAACTGTCGGTGGCGATGCCGGAGACCGGCGCCTTCCACGTTTACGCGGCGCGCTATCTTGGCCCGGCGACGGGTTATACCGTGGCGTGGCTCTACTGGCTGACGTGGACGGTGGCGTTGGGGTCGAGTTTTACCGCGGCGGGCTTCTGCATGCAGTACTGGTTCCCGCAGGTGCCGGTCTGGATCTGGTGCGTGGTATTCTGCGCAGTGATCTTCGGCCTTAATATCATTTCGACGCGCTTCTTCGCCGAAGGCGAGTTCTGGTTCTCGCTGGTGAAAGTGATCACCATCATCGCGTTTATTATTCTCGGCGGCGCGGCCATTTTCGGCTTCATTCCGATGCAGGATGGCTCCCCGGCGCCGGGCCTGCATAATATCACCGCCGAAGGCTGGTTCCCGCACGGCGGCCTGCCGATCCTGATGACCATGGTGGCGGTGAACTTCGCCTTCTCCGGAACGGAGCTTATCGGCATTGCCGCCGGAGAGACGGAAAACCCGCACAAGGTCATTCCGGTCGCCATCCGCACCACCATCGCCCGGCTGATTATTTTCTTTATCGGCACCGTGTTTGTGCTGGCGGCGCTGATCCCAATGCAGCAGGCGGGGGTGGAGAAAAGCCCCTTCGTGCTGGTGTTTGAAAAGGTGGGCATCCCTTACGCGGCGGACATTTTCAACTTCGTGATCCTGACGGCGATCCTGTCGGCGGCTAACTCCGGCCTGTACGCTTCCGGACGGATGCTGTGGTCGCTGTCGAACGAGAAGACGCTGCCGGCCTGCTTTGCCACAGTCAATAAACGGGGCGTGCCGGTGACCGCGCTGTCGGTGAGTATGCTGGGTGGCGTGCTGGCGTTGTTCTCCAGCGTGGTGGCGCCCGATACGGTGTTTGTGGCGCTGTCGGCGATCTCCGGCTTTGCGGTGGTGGCGGTGTGGTTGAGCATCTGCGCCTCACACTTTATGTTCCGCCGCCGCCATCTGCAGCAGGGTAAGGCCCTGGGCGATCTGCAGTATCGCGCTCCCTGGTATCCGGTGGTGCCCGTTCTGGGCTTTGTGCTGTGCCTGGTGGCCTGCGTGGGCCTCGCCTTTGACCCGAGCCAGAGAATTGCGCTGTGGTGCGGGATCCCCTTTGTGGCCCTGTGCTATGGTGCCTGGTATCTCACTCGTTCACGGAATATGACTCAGGAGTCCCAACATGTCGCAGACTAATCCGTTCACTGCCCTTCTGGCCGCCCAGCCTTATGTCCTGCTGGACGGCGCTATGGCCACCGAGCTGGAGGCCCGCGGTTGCGATCTGGCCGACAGCCTGTGGTCGGCGAAAGTGCTGCTGGAGAACCCACAGCTGATCCGCGATGTGCATCTCGACTACTTTCGCGCCGGGGCGCAGGTGGCGATCACCGCCAGCTATCAGGCCACTCCCGCCGGCTTTGCCGCGCGCGGGCTGGATGATGCGCAGTCCCGGGCGCTGATCGGCAAAAGCGTCGAACTGGCGCGCAAGGCACGCGAGGCGTACCTCGCCGAGAACCCGCAGGCTGGCACGCTGCTGGTGGCCGGTTCGGTAGGGCCGTATGGCGCGTTTCTCGCCGACGGCTCGGAGTATCGCGGCGATTATCAGCGCAGCGCGGCAGAGTTCCAGGATTTCCACCGCCCGCGCGTCGAAGCCCTTCTGGATGCGGGCGCCGACCTGCTGGCCTGTGAAACCCTGCCGTCCTTCGCTGAGATCCAGGCGCTGACGGCCCTGCTGCAAGACTATCCCCGCGCCCGCGCCTGGTACTCTTTCACGCTGCGCGACGCCGAACATCTCAGCGATGGCACGCCGCTGCGCGAGGTGATGACTGCCCTGGCGAATAACCCGCAGGTGGTGGCGGTGGGCATCAACTGTATCGCCCTGGAAAATACGCCCGCGGCGCTGGCGCATCTGCACAGCCTGACGGCCTTGCCGCTGGTGGTCTATCCTAACTCCGGCGAACATTATGATGCGGTGAGCAAGACCTGGCACCATCATGGCGAAGCCTGCGCCACCCTGGCGGATTATCTGCCGCAGTGGCTGGCGGCCGGGGCGAAGCTGATTGGCGGCTGCTGCCGCACCACGCCGAAGGATATCGCCGCGCTTAACGCGAAGCGCTGAGTTTTGTGCCGGGTGGCGCTGCGCTTACCCGGCCTACACATTGCGCGATCCGTCGCCGGCACGCGGCGCCAACCCACCGCACAAAACCAACTATCCTTTCCCGCTTTTGTTCTAAAAACGATTCGCTATTAGCCAGAATTTTTAATTACTTCATCTGCATCCTGATGCCGGAAATACTGCACCTATAACAACTCAGGGGAAGCAGACACTATGGCATTCACATCGCGAATTACTCTTCTGGCGGCGCTGGCCGTCGCCGCCTTCCAGGCGCAGGCGGTCAACGTGACCGTGGCGTATCAAACCTCCGCTGAGCCGGCGAAAGTCGCCCAGGCGGACAATACCTTCGCCAAAACCAGCGGCGCGACCGTCGACTGGCGGAAATTTGACAGCGGCGCCAGCGTGGTGCGCGCCCTGGCCTCCGGCGATGTGCAGATCGGCAATATCGGCTCCAGCCCGCTGGCGGTGGCCGCCAGTCAGCAGGTGCCGATCGAAGTGTTCCTGCTCGCCTCAAAGCTCGGCAACTCCGAAGCGCTGGTGGTGAAAAAGAGCATCACTAAACCGGAAGATCTGATCGGCAAGCGCATTGCCGTGCCGTTTATCTCCACCACCCACTACAGCCTGCTGTCGGCGCTCAAACACTGGGGCATCAAGCCGGGACAGGTGCAGATTATTAACCTGCAGCCGCCAGCGATTATCGCCGCCTGGCAGCGCGGGGATATCGATGGCGCTTACGTCTGGGCGCCAGCGGTTAACGAACTGGAAAAAGAGGGCAAGGTGCTGACCGATTCCGCGCAGGTTGGGGAGTGGGGCGCGCCAACCCTCGACGTCTGGGTGGTCCGTAAGGACTTCGCCGAGCAGCATCCGGAGATCGTCAAAGCCTTTGCTAAAAGCGCCATCGACGCCCAGCAGCCCTACATCGCCAACCCGGAAACATGGCTGAAACAGCCGGACAACATCAGCAAGCTGGCGCGCCTGAGCGGCGTGCCGGAAGCCGATGTTCCGGGGCTGGTGAAGGGGAACACCTATCTGACCGCCGCTGAGCAGGCGCAGGCATTGAACGGCCCGGTCAATCAGGCCATCGTCGATACCGCGCGCTTCCTGAAAGAGCAGGGCAAAGTGCCTGCGGCGGGAACCGATTATCGTCAGTACGTCACTGACCGTTTCGTGAAGTAAAGGAGGCGGCGATGCTGCAAATCTCGCATCTTTCCGCCGACTACGGCGGTAAACCGGCGCTGGCGGATATCAACCTGACGCTGGAGAGTGGGGAGCTGTTGGTGGTGCTGGGGCCCTCGGGCTGCGGTAAAACTACCCTGCTGAACCTGATTGCCGGATTCGTGCCCTATCAGCACGGCAGCATCACCCTCGAAGGTCAGCGGGTGACCGGGCCGGGCGCAGAGCGCGGCGTGGTCTTCCAGAATGAAGGCCTGCTGCCGTGGCGCAATGTGCAGGATAACGTGGCGCTGGGCCTCCAGCTGGCGGGCGTGGATAAAGCGCAGCGCCGGCAAGCGGCGGCGCAGATGCTGAAGAAGGTCGGCCTCGAAGGGGCGGAAAAGCGCTTTATCTGGCAGCTGTCCGGCGGTCAACGCCAGCGGGTGGGTATCGCCCGGGCGCTGGCGGCGAATCCGCAGCTGTTGCTGCTGGATGAGCCCTTCGGCGCGCTTGACGCCTTTACCCGCGAGCAGATGCAAACGCTGTTGTTGACGCTCTGGCATGAGACCGGCAAACAGGTGCTGCTGATCACCCATGACATTGAAGAAGCCATTTTCATGGCGACCGAGCTGGTGCTGCTGTCGCCGGGGCCGGGTCGGGTGGTGGAGCGGCTGCCGCTTGATTTCAGCCGTCGTTTTGTCGCGGGAGAACCCTGCCGCAGCATCAAATCCGACCCGCGCTTTATTGAACAGCGGGAATACATTCTGAGCCGGGTGTTTGACCAACGGGAGGCTTTCTCATGAGCGTGCTACTGAACGACAAACCGCGTCAGTCGACGCTGAAGTGGCGCTGGCCGCTCTCCCGTCAGCTCACCCTCAGCGTGGCGACCCTGGCGGTGCTGCTGGCCGTCTGGTGGGCGGTCGCGGCGCTGCAGCTGATTAGCCCGCTGTTTCTGCCGCCGCCGGGCCAGGTGCTGCAGAAGCTTATCACTATCGCCGGGCCGCAGGGTTTTATGGATGCGACGCTCTGGCAGCATCTGGCGGCGAGCCTGACGCGGATCGTCATCGCCCTGCTGGCGGCAGTGCTTATTGGCGTCCCAGTGGGGATCGCCATGGGGCTCAACCCGACGGTGCGTGGGATCCTCGATCCGCTGATCGAACTCTATCGTCCGGTGCCGCCGTTGGCCTACCTACCGCTGATGGTGATCTGGTTTGGCATCGGTGAAACCTCGAAGATCCTGCTGATCTACCTGGCGATTTTCGCCCCGGTAGCGATGTCGGCGCTGGCAGGGGTAAAAAGCGCGCAGCAGGTGCGCATTCGCGCCGCCCGTTCGCTGGGCGCCAGCCGGGCGCAGGTGCTGTGGCTGGTGATCCTCCCCGGCGCGCTGCCGGAGATCCTCACCGGGCTGCGCATTGGTCTCGGGGTGGGTTGGTCAACGCTGGTGGCCGCTGAGCTGATCGCCGCCACTCGCGGGTTAGGGTTTATGGTGCAGTCTGCTGGCGAGTTTCTCGCGACCGATGTGGTGCTGGCGGGGATCGCGGTGATTGCCATTATCGCCTTTTTACTGGAACTGGGTCTGCGCGCGCTGCAGCGGCGCCTGACGCCCTGGCATGGAGAAGTACAATGAGTGAACGTCTGAGCATTACCCCGCTGGGGCCGTATATTGGCGCGCAGGTGACCGGGGCGGATTTAACCCGTCCGCTGAGCGACAACCAGTTTGAACAGCTGTATCACGCGGTACTGCGTCATCAGGTGGTGTTCCTGCGCGAGCAGAATATCACCCCGGCGCAACAGCGCGACCTGGCGCTGCGGTTTGGCGACCTGCATATCCATCCGGTCTACCCTCACGCCCCTGGCGTGGAAGAGATTATCGTCCTCGATACCCACAACGATAATCCCCCGGACAATGACAACTGGCATACCGATGTCACCTTTATCGATACGCCGCCCGCTGGCGCCATTCTGGCGGCGAAAGAGCTGCCGACAACCGGCGGAGACACCCTGTGGACCAGCGGCATCGCCGCCTGGGAAGCGCTGTCAGAACCTTTCCGGCAGCTGCTGAGCGGCCTGCATGCCGAACACGATTTCCGCAAATCGTTCCAGGAGTATAAGTACAACAAGACCGAAGCCGAGCATCGGCGCTGGCAGGAAGCGGTGGCGAAGCATCCGCCGCTGCTGCATCCGGTAGTGCGTACCCACCCGGTGACCGGCAAGCAGGCGCTGTTCGTTAATGAAGGGTTTACCACGCGAATTGTCGAGGTGAGCGAGAAAGAGAGCGCGGCGCTGCTGAACTTCCTGTTTGCCCATGTGACTAAACCGGAGTTTCAGGTGCGCTGGCGCTGGCAGCCGAACGATGTCGCTATCTGGGATAACCGGGTGACCCAGCATTACGCTAACGCCGACTATCTGCCACAGCGGCGGATCATGCACCGGGCGACGATCCTCGGCGATAAGCCGTATTACCGGGCGGGGTAATGCTTGTAGCCGGTTAAGGCATCAGCCGCCCTTTTCCGGGCTACCGATCCGTCGGAAACGGTGAACCGTAGCCCGGCTAAGGCGCAACGCGCCGTAAGCCGGGAAAGAGCGTTTATGCCGATTTTTGCGCACCCAGATGCGCGCCAATATAGCGCTGATAGCGATTGGCCTTCAGGTAGGTGAGATCCACCAGCACCAGACCATCCACGCAGTTATTGAAATCCGGGTCGCTGCCGAAATCGATAAACTGCACGCCGCCCGGCTCGCACACTTCCGAGTACTGCTTATACAGCGGTGGGATCGCGCAGCCGAGATTGCCGAGCAGGGACTTCAGCCGGGCCAGGTCGTCGTTGTAATCCTGCCCGCCAAACTGCGCCAGCACGTCGGGCAGCGACGCCGGATAAGGTCGACGCGACTCCGCCAGCGGATGCGTTGCCGGGAACCACAGCCGGTAGAACGCCACCAGCAGATCGCGGGCGGCGGGCGGCAACCCGCCAGAAATCGACACCGGACCAAACAGATAGCGATAGTGCGGATAGCGCGCCAGATAAGCGCCGATGCCGGACCACAGATAATCCAGCCCGCGACGCCCCCAGTAGCGCGGCTGGATAAAGCTGCGCCCCAGCTCAATGCCGTGCTGCAGGACATCGTCCATCCGCCCGTCGTAATGGAACAGACTGTAACTGTAGATCCCCTCCAGGCCGCGCTTTGCCATCTGGATGGCCGTCGGCATAAAGCGGTAAGCGCCGACGATTTCCAGATCGTCTTCATCCCACAGGATCAGATGCAGATAGTCATCGTCATACCCGTCGATATCCCGCCGTTTGCCGCTGCCTTCCCCGACCGCGCGGAAGGCGATTTCCCGCAGACGTCCCAGCTCGCGCAGCAGCGGCGCGTCCTCCTGGCCGTTGCGTTGCCAGAGGTAAATCATTTTGCCGTCGGCGGTACGGCCCAGGCATTCGGCCTTGTTCAGCTCACGTTTGAGCCGCGCCCGATCTTCCGGGCGGGCGATGGCGCTTACGGTTTTGAACTGCCCCGGCAGCCCTTTGCGCAGTTTTTCAAGATGCTGATAGCAGCGGCCGGTAAGATCGCGAGCGCTGGACTGCGCATCGAACCAGTTCGACCAGGGGATCTGCTGGCCGATGCGCACCGGCAGGCTGCTGTTGCGCCGGCGAAACATCTGCTGCATCAGCAGGAGCAGCGGCAGGTTGTCTGATATCAGCGTGCTGGCATAAAACAGGGCGCTGTTGTGGGCGTTAATCCATGCAGGCAGCAGCGGGGCGCGATATTTTGCCGCCAGCTTAATAAAACCGGAGTGCCATTTTCGATCGCGGATACCGCGGCGGGTCAGACGGGAGACTTCCCCCGCCGGGAAGAAGATCAGCACCCCGCCGGCCTGCAGCTGGTGATCCATCTGCTGCAGCGCCGCTTTAGCGGTGCGGCCATGAATGTTATCCACCGGGATAAACAGCGAGCTCAGGGGCTCAAGGTGGGTTAGCATGCGGTTGGTGACCACTTTGACGTCGCGGCGCACGCGGGATACCGCATACAGGAGCGCCAGGCCGTCGAGGGTGCCGGTGGGGTGGTTGGCGATAATGACCAGCGGGCCATATTCGGGGATTTGTTCGAGATCGTGCGCCGGGATGGCACAACGGATATTGAGGTATTCCAGTACCTGTTCGACCGTATCAAGCCCCTTCAGGTGGCGATGACGATCGGCAAATTGTTGAAACTCTTCCTCATGAAATAGCTTTTTTAACAGTTTCTTTTGCCAGGGGGCGGGCCTCGCCTGAGGCCACAGGTCATCGAGTACGTTGTCGAGACTAAACATAGTGGCTCCTCCTCCGTCCTGCCCAGACAGTAGAAGGTGGAGATGTCGTTCAGATTACAGTTGAGTGAAGTTTCGGTCGCAGCGGGGGAGGTTTCCCGGATAGCGGCTAACGCCTCATCCGGGCTACGGTTGGCGCCGATTTGTAGCCCCGGTAAGCGTCAGCGCCACCGGGGAGAGGCTATCGGCGTTCACCACAGATAAGATCAAAGCTATCGCCAGCCCAATTTGGGGGATATAGCCCGCGCTGGACATCGCGATGAAAGGTTGAAAATGGCCAATCGATCACTCGGGTGACCCAGCCATGCTTAAGTGGATTGATATGGATGTAATCAACATGTCGGCGGTAATCATCTTCATCGCGTATGACATGCTCCCAGAAGCGCGGTTGCCAGAGGCGTTGCCGTTTTAACGTTCTGGTAAAACAGCCTTTGATATCTCTCCAGCGTGAAGAAAAATCGTCATCATGATGAGGTAGTGTCCAGATGCAATGGAGATGTTCAGGCAACACCACCCAGGCATCAATAGTAAAGGGTCGATGTTGTTTAACAACGGCGACAGAGTAGCGCAATAATTCTATGTTTTCAGTTAGGTGCATGCTTCTACGGTCTTTAAGATTAACGGTGAAGAACCAGGTTCCCCCCTTAATGTAATAACGTCGATAAGCCACCACAGGATCTCCTGGAATTCGGTATTTATGATGTGGTTTAACACGGTAGAAGGCGAAATCCGGTACGCCAAGGAGAAGGCGCAGAAGATGGAAAGCGGCGCGCAAAATTTTAGCTACAGATATTGGTTAGCGCCTGTCCCCGGATAGCGGCGCAAGCGCCTTATCCGGGCTACGGTGTGGTGGTCGCGATAAATGCAGCGCACCGGGGATGAGGTTTGGTAGCCCCGGTAAGCGAAGCGCCACCGGGGAGGGGCGGGGTTAACGGAGAATTTTTTTCTCAGCCAGATCGAGGGCGAAATAGCTGAAGATCAGGTCGGCGCCTGCACGTTTGATAGCGCCGAGGCTTTCCAGAACCACTTTCTCTTCATCGATAGCGCCCGCCTGGGCAGCGAATTTGATCATCGCGTACTCCCCGCTGACCTGATAGGCGCCGAGCGGCAGATCGCTGCGTTCACGGATATCGCGCAGAATATCCAGATAGGCGCCAGCCGGTTTCACCATCAGGCAGTCGGCGCCCTGGGCTTCATCGAGCAGCGACTCGCGAATGGCTTCCCGGCGGTTCATCGGGCTCATCTGATAGGTTTTACGATCGCCTTTCAGCGCGGTACCGGCCGCTTCGCGGAACGGGCCGTAGAAGGAAGAAGCGAACTTGGTGGAGTAGGACATAATCGCCGTATTAGTGAAACCGGCGGCATCCAGCGAGCGGCGAATCGCCTGTACCTGACCGTCCATCGCGGCGGAAGGGGCGATGAAGTCCGCCCCCGCGGCGGCGGCGACAACAGCCTGCTTGCCGAGGTTTTCCAGGGTCGCGTCGTTATCCACCCCGTGGTCGCACAGCACGCCACAGTGGCCGTGGGAGGTGTATTCGCAGAAGCAGGTATCGGACATGACGATCATCTCCGGCACCGTGGACTTGCAGATCCGCGACATACGCGCCACCAGACCATTTTCATTCCAGGTATCGCTGCCGGTGGCATCGGTGTGATGAGAAATGCCAAAGGTCATCACCGAGCGAATACCGGCGTTGGCGATGCGTTCGATTTCACGCGCCAGATATTTTTCCGGAATGCGCATCACGCCGGGCATGGCCTCGATCGCTTTGTAATCATCAATTTCTTCTTCAACAAAGATCGGCAACACCAGGTCGTTCAAACTCAGTGTTGTCTCTTCAAACAGGGCGCGCAGCGCAGCGGATTGACGCAGGCGGCGGGGGCGAGTGATTAAATCTGTCATGGTTTGCCTGATTTTGTGAAATGAAAGACGTTAGTGTA
The DNA here is from genome assembly GCF_002810545.1 of Klebsiella sp. A-Nf5. Classification (NCBI taxonomy): domain Bacteria; kingdom Pseudomonadati; phylum Pseudomonadota; class Gammaproteobacteria; order Enterobacterales; family Enterobacteriaceae; genus Klebsiella; species Klebsiella sp. A-Nf5. The sequence goes on from NZ_PIOG01000222.1 coordinate 114,163, forward strand.
ACTGAAATGGCATGGGGATGTTTCGCCAAAACGATCGTTATGTCGTGTCGGCGAAACCCCCGCGAGCTTACTGGCTGGCCGTCTGCATGTTGGGCTGCGCGCCGCTCAACTCGCTGACCAGGTCGTTGATGCCATCGCTCATATTGTTGAAGCGGGTTAACGGCGAGCGGGTCACCACCACAAAAGCGCCGACGTTAGCCTGCGGATTCATCGCCATATAGGTGATAAACCCACCGCCGCCGCCGGTTTTCTGAATAATCCCCGGATGGCCATTCTTCGGCTTCATATACACCCAGCCAAGTCCCAGCGCGTCGGCGCGGCCCGGCACGTCCATACCAATCACCCGGGTCAGCTGGTTACGCTGATAAATCAGCGTCTGCATCCGGTCGGCCTGCTGGCTGCGGGTATAGAAATCGGATGACAGGAACTGCTGCATCCAGCGCATCATATCGCCTGGTGTCGAGTAGACTCCGCCGCTACCGATCGCCGCCAGGGTGTTGTTGCATGGGCTGGCGCCTTTTTCCGGGATCATCAGCCGCTGGCACTGATCCGGTGACGGGGTAAAGGTGGTGTCCTTCATCCCCAGTGGCCGGGTGATCTGCTCTTCGAACAGCTGCGGATAAGGTTTGCCGGCGGCGTTGGAGAGGGCGTCCGCCAGTAAATCGAAGGCCAGGTTGGAGTAGGCGGCCTGCGAGCCGGGCGCCGTCTTCAGGGTTGCGGTAGAGAGCCAGTTCCAGCGCTGCTGGCGGGTCGGCCAGACAAACACCGCGCGATGAGCGGCGCCGCCAGGCTGCTCGCGCGGCAGGGCGCTGGTATGGGTCGCGAGGTTCGCCAGCGTGATCGGCGTCCCCTGCCAGTCAGGCACCCGGGTACCCGGCGGGGCGTATTTGCTTAGCGGATCGTTGAGTTTCACCACCCCCTGATCGAGCAGCTTCACCAGCATCTCGCTGGTCATCAGTTTGCTGAGGGAGGCGATACGGATCACCGAGTCGAGCTGCGGGTGCTGATTATTCCCCGGGCGGGTTTCGCCAAAGCTGCGAAAAACGCGCTGATTGCCATCGATAACCACCAGCGCCATACCGGTGGCGCCGCTGCCGTAGTAGATATGATTGGCGTAACGATCGACCACATCCGAGGCGAAAACCGGATCAACGGTGGGCTGTGCGGCCTGTACCGAGGTCCACGACGCCGCGCACAGCGCAGCAAAAATGAGCAAACTACGTTTCAACGGAGATCATCCATTAAATAAATAAAAGAGAAGAGGGTATTTATACTACGAAGTGGCGCAGAACAAAGTGGGATTCACGACATTCCTGCAGGAAAAAGGTAACGGTGCGTAAAAAAGACTTTTTTACGCTTTCAGATATCGGCTTTTTCCGCTGCCGCGTATGATGACCGTTTGGCTGAAAGTTCGTGGGAGAGAACAATGACGGCTCAACGGGTAGTGATGGTCGTGGATATGCAAAACGGCGTGTTCGCCACGCCGCGTCTGGCGCGCGAGCGCTGCGTCGCGCAAATTAATCGTCTGGTGCGCGCGGCGGACAAGGTTATTTTCATTCAGCATGATGAAGCCGGCGGCCTCGAAGCCGGCAGCGAAGGCTTCGCCCTGCTTCCCGAGCTGGAACAGCCAGCTGGCGCGCTGTATGTCACCAAAACCGCCTGCGACGCCTTCTATCACACCTCGCTGGCGCAGGTGCTGGACGAACACGACATTCAGCAATTCGTCATCTGCGGCTGCGCCACCGACTACTGCCTCGACACTACCATTAAAAACGGCGCCAGCCGCGGGTACGGTATTGTGATCGCGGAAGATGCCCACACCACCGCCGACCGCCCCGCCGCGCAGGCCGCGACGCTTATCGCCCACTACAATGAGGTGTGGCGTACGCTGACCGTTCCTGGCAATCCTTTACAGGTGAAACCCACAGAAACAATTCTGCACGCCTGGCAGCAGAACTAAGCTGTTGATATCCGGTCTTATCATTCGTCTGCCCCGCGAGAGCGCATCCACGCGGCGGCCGACGTATGCGTCGTACACAGCAATAGCAGAACGATAAGAAGTTAGCAGGAGACAATAATGTTTAAATCTTTTTTCCCCAAACCGGGGCCGTTTTTTATTTCTGCCTTTATCTGGTCGCTGCTGGCCGTGATCTTTTGGCAGGCGGGCGGCGGCGACTGGCTGCTGCGGGTCACCGGGGCATCGCAAAATGTGGCGATCAGCGCGGCGCGCTTCTGGTCGCTCAACTATCTGGTGTTCTACGCTTACTATCTGTTTTGCGTCGGCGTATTTGCACTGTTCTGGTTTGTCTACTGCCCGCACCGCTGGCAGTACTGGTCGATTCTCGGCACGTCGCTCATCATCTTCGTCACCTGGTTTCTGGTGGAAGTCGGGGTGGCGATCAACGCCTGGTATGCGCCGTTCTACGACCTGATCCAGAGCGCGCTGGCCACCCCGCATAAGGTCAGCATCAACCAGTTTTATCAGGAGATCGGCATCTTTCTCGGCATCGCGATCATCGCGGTGATCATTGGCGTGATGAACAACTTCTTCGTCAGCCACTATGTCTTCCGCTGGCGTACGGCGATGAACGAACACTATATGGCCCACTGGCAGCATCTGCGCCATATCGAAGGCGCCGCGCAGCGTGTGCAGGAAGATACCATGCGCTTTGCTTCCACCCTGGAAGATATGGGGGTGAGCTTTATCAACGCGGTGATGACCCTGATCGCCTTCCTGCCGGTGCTGGTGACACTCTCCGAACACGTTCCCGACCTGCCCATCGTCGGTCATCTGCCGTATGGCCTGGTGATTGCCGCTATCGTCTGGTCGCTGATGGGAACCGGCATGCTGGCGGTAGTGGGGATTAAGCTGCCTGGCCTGGAGTTTAAAAACCAGCGTGTTGAAGCGGCGTATCGTAAAGAGCTGGTCTATGGTGAGGATGATGAAACCCGTGCCACGCCGCCAACGGTACGTGAGCTGTTCAGCGCGGTGCGTCGCAACTACTTCCGTCTCTATTTCCACTATATGTATTTCAACATCGCCCGCATTCTCTATCTGCAGGTGGATAACGTTTTCGGCCTTTTCCTGCTGTTTCCGTCGATCGTTGCCGGTACGATTACCCTCGGGCTGATGACGCAAATTACCAACGTCTTCGGCCAGGTGCGCGGCTCGTTCCAGTACCTGATCAGCTCGTGGACGACGCTGGTGGAACTGATGTCCATCTACAAACGTCTGCGCAGTTTTGAACGCGAGCTGGACGGCAAGCCGCTGCAGGAAGCGATCCCGACATTACGTTAATCAAGACAAGGAAGCATGATGGCCGCACGTTTATCGCGCATTATTCCCGGTTCATTGACGCTGCTGGCGGCCATGGTGCTGAGCGCCTGTACCAGCCAGCAGGCCCCGACGCTGAAAGAGGGCGAGAAGCCCGTTGACGTGGCGTCGGTGGTGCGGCAGAAAATGCCGGCCAGCGTCAAGGATCGGGAGGCCTGGGCGCAAGCCATCGCCACCGCGTTTGACAGCCAGAAGCTGGCGCCGACGGAAGAGAACGTCTGTTCGGTGCTGGCGGTCGCGCAGCAGGAGTCTAACTATCAGTCCGATCCGGTGGTGCCGGGGCTAAATAAAATCGCCTGGCAGGAAATTGACCGCCGGGCGGAAAAAATGCACATTCCGCCGTTTCTGGTCCATACCGCGCTGAAGATCACTTCGCCAAACGGCAAAAGCTACAGCGACCGTCTGGACAACGTGAAGACGGAAAAGCAGCTGAGCGCCATTTTTGATGACTTTATCGGGATGGTGCCGATGGGGCAGAAGCTGTTCGGTTCGCTTAACCCGGTGCATACCGGAGGCCCAATGCAGGTCAGCATTGCCTTTGCCGAGCAGCACACCTCCGGCTACCCGTGGAAAATGAGCGGTACGGTGCGCCAGGAGGTCTTCAGCCTGCGCGGTGGCCTGTGGTTTGGCACCTATCATCTGCTGAACTACCCGGCCAGTTACAGTGCGCCGCTGTACCGCTTTGCCGACTTCAACGCCGGCTGGTATGCCAGCCGTAACGCCGCCTTCCAGAACGCGGTGGTGAAAGCCAGCGGGGTAAAACTGGCGCTCGACGGCGACCTTATCCGCTACGACAGCGAGGAACCGGGCAGCACCGAACTGGCGGTGCGTCGCCTGGCGGGCCAGTTGGGAATGAGCGACAGCGAGATCCACCGCCAGCTGAAAAAGGGTGACAGCCTGGCGTTTGAGAAGACCGACCTTTATCAGCAGGTTTTCCGCCTCGCCGAGAAAAAGGCGGGCAAGACCCTGCCGCGGGAGATGTTGCCAGGGATCCAGCTGGAGAGTCCGAAAATTACCCGAAATCTGACGACGGCGTGGTTTGCAAAACGGGTTGATGAGCGGCGGGCAAACTGTATGGCGCGGCGTTAACGGCGTTGACGCCAGCGCACGATAAGCGCGAGCAGCACGATGAACGAGCAGCCGATCGCGAAAGGGATCAGTCCAAAGAGAGTGCCAACGGCGAGGCTGATGTCGACTTGCGGACGGCTGGCGTCCTGCGTTTGCATCAAGCGTTCAAATACCCCCGGGGCGTGGATCAGCATGCTGAGCATCTGCGCGCCGGCCCAGCAGCAGACCAGGACGAACAGCCCGTAGGCGACATGGCTGCCGGTCAGCGCCCCTCTTTTTTTATTTCCCAAAAGCGATTTTGAAAAACTGAATTCAGCCATAGGCCCTCCCACCTCTGCGCTGCTGGTTTTTTCTCCAGCTCTATGGCAGGTATTCTGGCAGTGAGGGGCCGTTGTCAGTATCAGATTGCTGGTAATTGCCGTCCAGGAATAATCCTGTTTTCGCCGTTGTGTTAACCGCGCCACAGGATCCAAAAGGGAGAGCGGCGTCGCAATCCAGCAACATTCTCCCTGGCGCTACAGACCGCCGCGGGCGGCTATGCGAAGATGCGTTTTTTGCTGTTGGAGGCCGCATGAAGCTCACTGATAAAATTCGCCGCGACTGGCACTACTACGCGGTGGCGCTGGGGTTAATTTTTATTCTCAATGGGGTGGTGGGGCTGCTGGGGTTTGAAACGCAGGGCTGGCAATCTTACGCCGTTGGTCTGGTGACCTGGGTGATTAGCTTCTGGGCCGCGGGCCTGGTGATCCGCCGCCGCCCGGCAGAAGAGGCCTGAGACCCCTGCTGCCAGGCGCGGTAAACGCGTTTTAGTTCATGGAGGTTTTCAGCGCCCGGTCCGCGGCATGGCGCTCCAGCGCCAGCTCAATCAACCGGGTGATCAGGCTGGTGTAGTCGAGGCCGCTGGCCTGCCACAGCTTCGGATACATGCTGATGTTGGTAAAGCCCGGCAGGGTGTTGATCTCGTTGATCACCACCTCGTTGTCGGCGGTGAGGAACACGTCAACGCGGGCCATGCCGCTGCAGCCCAGGGTCTGGTAGGCCTGCACCGCAATCGCGCGGATCTTGTCGTTGATCTCAGGGGCGATGGCGGCCGGGACCACCACCTGCGCGCCCTGGTCATCGATATATTTGGTGTCGTAGGCGTAAAACTCGCTGTTGAGGACAATTTCACCGCAGGTGCTGGCCTGCGGGTGGTCGTTACCCAGCACCGCACACTCAATTTCCCGCCCTTTAATGCCTTGTTCCACCACCACTTTATGGTCAAATTCAAAGGCCAGGGCCACCGCCTGATGGTACTGCTCTTCGTTTTTAACTTTGCTGACGCCAACCGATGAGCCCTGATTGGCCGGCTTCACGAACAGCGGCAGGCCCAGCTTCGCTTCGACATCGGCAAAGCTGAACTGCGCGCGGTTGGCGCGGGTCAAGGTGATAAACGGGGCGACAGCGAGCCCGGCATCGCGCAGCAGACGTTTGGTCACGTCTTTGTCCATACAGGCCGCGGAGCCCAGCACATCGGAACCCACGAAAGGCAGATTCGCCATGCGCAGCATGCCCTGCAGGGAGCCATCCTCGCCCAGCGTGCCGTGGACGATGGGGAAAATCACATCGATAGCCGCCAGCGGCTGGCCGCTGTCGGCGTTAATCAGCTGCTGTGCTTCGCGGCCTGGGATCTGCGCCAGAGTCACTGTGGAAGGGCGCAGGGCAATGCGGGCAGGATCCTGAGCATTGAGCAGGTAGTTGCCGGCGTCGTTGATGTGCCATAGCCCCTGTTTATCAATGCCCAACAGAACCACATCGAAGCGCGATTTATCAATCGCTTCCACGATATTCTTCGCTGACTGCAGCGACACTTCATGCTCCGCCGACTTGCCGCCAAAAACGATCCCAACCCTCATCTTTGCCATTTCAACTTCCATCCAGATAACATCAAAGGGCATAACATACCATGTGAAACCGCTGCCTGCCTGCCATAATATTTACCTGATCAATTGACGGGAGTGGGCGTGAGAGGAAAGACGCTGCTGGTGCTGGCCGGGCTGCTCGGCGCGGGCCTGTTGGGATACCGCTATCTGCCGCCGCACCTGAATCCTCTGGTACCGCTGGCGCTGGACGATCCCCCGGGCTGGCTGACGTCATTCAAGCTGCGCAGGCTGACGGCAGATCAGTGCGCCTCCCTGCTGGCGGAAGCCAATCGCCGGCGGCTTATCGCCAGCCGGCCGGTGGCCGACAGCGAGGGAAGCTGCCCGCTGCATAACGTGGTGCGAGTGGCGAATTTTGGCAGCGTGATGCTGAGCAGCAGCTTCCTCGCCAGCTGCCCGCTGGCGCTCAGCACTGCGCTGTATGTCGAGCAGCAGGCGAAACCGCTGACCCGCCAGCTGATGGCGAGCGATCTGCGCCAGATCGATCATCTCGGCAGCTTCGCCTGCCGCAATATCTACCATCGGCAACAGGCGCGGCGCAGTGAACACGCCACGGCGGACGCGCTGGACGTCAGCGGTTTCCGTCTGGCGGACGGCCGACGCGTCAGCGTCCTGCAGGGCTGGCGGAACGAGACCTCGCATCCCTGGCTGGCGGCGCTGTTGAGCAACAGCTGCCACTACTTCGGCAACGCACTGGGGCCAGAGTACAATGCGGCTCACGCCAATCATTTTCATCTGGGGATGCGCGGACAGGGCTTCTGCTTTTGAGCATAAAGCGCTGTGAGCAGCCTAAATGACCAGAAAATGCTTCGTCAGGTTCTCATCCGCACTCATAAAACACCAAACTCATCGCCAGCGCATCTATGGTAGTACACCAGTGGAATGAAATTGCTAAGCTAGGTAATAATTGGCAAATCATTAATGAATACGCGTAGTTATGGAATCCTGGAAGGTTAATCTTATCTCCGTCTGGTTTGGCTGCTTTTTTACCGGCCTGGCGATCAGTCAAATTCTCCCTTTTTTGCCCCTCTACGTCTCCCAGCTGGGCGTCACCTCGCATGAAGCGCTGTCGATGTGGTCGGGGCTGACCTTCAGCGTGACTTTTCTTGTCTCGGCGATCGTTTCGCCGATGTGGGGGAGCCTGGCAGACCGCAAAGGCCGCAAGCTGATGCTGCTGCGTGCCTCGCTGGGGATGGCGATTGCTATTTTACTGCAGGCCTTCGCCACTAACGTCTGGCAGCTGTTTATCCTGCGGGCGATCATGGGCTTAACCTCCGGTTATATCCCCAACGCCATGGCGCTGGTGGCCTCCCAGGTGCCGCGCGAGCGCAGCGGCTGGGCGCTGAGCACGCTATCAACGGCGCAAATCAGCGGCGTGATCGGCGGCCCACTGCTCGGCGGCTTCCTGGCTGATCATGTCGGTTTGCGCGCCGTATTTATCATCACCGCGATTTTGCTGACCGTAAGCTTCCTGGTGACGCTGTTTCTGATTAAAGAGGGCGCCCGCCCGCAGGTCAGCAAAAGCGAGCGCCTCACCGGGAAACAAGTCTTTGCCTCCTTGCCCTACCCGGGGCTGGTGATCAGCCTCTTTTTCACCACCCTGGTGATCCAGTTGTGCAACGGCTCAATTGGCCCAATTCTGGCGCTGTTTATCAAGTCGATGGTGCCGGACAGCAACAATATCGCCTTTCTGGCCGGGATGATCGCCGCGGTGCCCGGCGTGTCAGCGCTGATTTCTGCGCCACGGCTGGGTAAGTTAGGCGATCGCATCGGTACCTCGCGGATCCTGCTCGCGACGCTCTGCTGCGCAGTGGTGATGTTCTTCGCCATGTCCTTTGTCACCACCCCACTGCAGCTGGGGACGCTGCGTTTCCTGCTTGGCTTTGCCGATGGCGCGATGCTCCCGGCGGTGCAGACTTTATTGCTGAAATACAGCAGCGACAGCGTCACCGGACGCATCTTTGGCTATAACCAGTCGTTTATGTATCTGGGCAATGTCGCCGGGCCGCTGATTGGCGCCTCTGTATCGGCCATGGCCGGCTTCCGCTGGGTGTTTATTGCTACCGCCATTATCGTTTTCATTAACCTCTGGCAGCTGGCATGGATGCTGCGCCGCACCCGCCGGGCTAACGCCTGAACCTCTGCTGACGGTATTTATCGCGATACCGTCAGCGTTATTCACCGTCGGTACATTTACCATTACTTTTTGTTATCGCCATGCCGTGAGCGCTATTCCATTTTATTATTTCCTGCGCCATCTGGTTATAACCATCCCCGGCCATGATTAAACAATACTATTTATAGTGGTATTTTGTTGTGGTAAAACGTTTCGCTGTATATTGGGTGTTGCGATGATTCTTATTTTAAGTAATTCTGAGGTCCGTCATCGGGTATGACATCCCAATCAAAAACAGGCCTCGCATAAGGAACTGGTGCTATGAAGAATCTCATTGCTGAGTTACTGGTTAAACTGGCGCAAAAGGAAGAAGAAGCAAAGGAACTGACGGTGCAGGTTGAAGCGCTGGAGATCGTGGTCACCGCATTATTGCGCCATATGGAGCATGATGCCCAGCAGGCATTGATTCAGGATATTGAGCAGGCAATAGACCAGGTGACGCCCTGTCCGCCGGTCAACGACCAGGATGCGATGCTGCTGCAGCAATATCTAAAGAAGCTGTTGCGGCATCCTCGTAGCTAGTCTTTGTGACACGACAAGGATGCCGTCATTTTTCTGTCATCTCCCTTTTATAAAGTCTCCCCCGTTTTGTTTTTTTAAGTATTTTTTACATGGAGATGACAAAAGTGAAATTAAGCGCCCTGTTTATTGCCCTGGTTCCTCTGCTGGGTTCGCCGGTTATTCATGCAGAAACCACTGCTGCGCCGGTTCTGGAAAATCGCGCTGCGCAAGGAGATATCACCACTCCCGGCGGCGCGCGTCGTTTAACAGGCGATCAAACCGAAGCGCTGCGCGCCTCGTTAATCAATAAGCCGGCTAAAAACGTTATTTTGCTGATTGGCGATGGCATGGGTGATTCGGAAATTACCGCTGCGCGAAATTATGCGGAAGGGGCGGGCGGTTTCTTTAAAGGCATTGACGCCCTGCCGTTAACCGGACAATACACGCACTATTCGCTGGATAAAAAAACCGGTAAACCGGACTACGTGACCGACTCGGCGGCGTCCGCCACCGCCTGGACCACCGGCGTGAAGACCTATAACGGCGCGCTGGGCGTCGATATTCATGAAAAAGATCACCAGACCCTCCTCGAGCTGGCGAAAGCGGCGGGGCTGGCCACCGGCAACGTTTCCACCGCCGAGCTGCAGGATGCCACCCCCGCGGCGCTGGTAGCGCATGTGACATCGCGTAAATGCTACGGCCCCACGGTCACCAGCGAAAAATGCCCCAGCAATGCGCTGGAGAAAGGGGGCAAAGGCTCCATTACTGAACAGCTGCTGAACGCCCGGCCGGATGTGACGCTGGGCGGCGGCGCGAAGACCTTTGCCGAAACGGCGACGGCGGGCGAGTGGCAGGGCAAAACCCTGCGCGAGCAGGCGGAAGCGCGCGGCTACCAGATTGTGACCGACGCGGCTTCCCTTGCCGCCGCGACTGACGCCAGTCAGGCTAAGCCGCTGCTGGGACTCTTCGCCGATGGCAATATGCCGGTACGCTGGGAAGGGCCGAAGGCGTCTTATCACGGCAATATCGATAAGGCGCCGGTGACCTGTACGCCAAACCCGAAACGCGACGCCTCGGTGCCGACGCTGGCGCAGATGACGGAGAAAGCGATTGACCTGCTGAGCCGCAACGAGAAAGGTTTCTTCCTGCAGGTGGAAGGCGCTTCCATCGATAAACAGGATCATGCGGCGAATCCGTGCGGCCAGATCGGTGAAACCGTTGACCTCGACGAAGCGGTGCAGAAGGCGCTGGAGTTTGCGCGAAAAGATGGCAATACCCTGGTGATCGTCACCGCCGACCATGCGCACGCCAGCCAGATCATTCCGGCGGACAGCAAAGCCCCGGGACTGACCCAGGCTCTGAATACCCACGATGGCGCAGTGATGGTCATGAGCTACGGCAACTCTGAGGAAGAGTCGATGGAGCATACCGGCACCCAGCTGCGCATTGCGGCCTACGGTCCACACGCGGCTAACGTCGTCGGCCTGACCGACCAGACCGACCTGTTCTCGACCATGAAAGCTGCCCTGAGTCTGAAATAAGTCGCTGCCGGTGGCGAAATTGCGTCACCGGCTGGTTTTTTTTCTATCTGCGTCCAGACTTACAACGATCCACTCACAGAAGGATGGTGCGATGAAAATAACCTTACTAATGACCCTACTGTTTGGCTTGATCTTTATCAGCGCGGTTGGCGCGGCAGAAAAAACGCCCACTCCACAGCAGCAAAAGATGACGGACTGCAATCAGCAAGCGTCATCCAAAGCGCTGAAGGGAGATGAGCGCAAAACGTTTATGAGCCAGTGCCTGAAAAAAGAGACCACCACGTCGCAAGGAAAAGCGCTCACCCCTCAGCAGCAGAAGATGAGCGACTGCAACAAAGCGGCCTCGGCAAAATCGTTGAAGGGTGATGAACGCAGTACCTTCATGAGTACCTGCCTGAAGAAAGCCTGAAAAAAAGGGAGCGCTTATCCGCTCCCTTCTTCTTTGAATACTCAGGGCATTACTGCCTACCCTCTCAGGCTCAGGCGCGGCTCAGTTTCTCTGATTTCTCCATACACTGGGTGATGGCTTCGATCACGGCGGAGCGGAACCCTTTCTCTTCCAGCACGCGGACGGCTTCGATGGTGGTCCCGCCAGGCGAGCAGACCATATCTTTCAGCGCCCCCGGGTGCTCGCCGCTCTCCAGCACCATTTTGGCGGAGCCCATTACCGCCTGGGCGGCGAATTTATAGGCCTGGGCGCGCGGCATCCCGCCGAGGACGGCGGCATCGGCCATCGCTTCGATAAACATAAAGACATAGGCCGGCGCGGAGCCGCTCACGCCCACCACCGGATGGATCATCGGCTCGGCAATTTGTTCCGCCTGGCCAAAGCAGCGGAAAATGGTCAGCACTTCGGCCACATCTTCGCTGCTCACCAGCGCGTTAGGCGTGACGGAGGTCATACCGGCGTTGACCAGTGACGGCGTATTGGGCATCGCGCGAATAATTTTGCGATCGTGACCGAGGGCGCGCGCCAGTTGCTCAAGCGTGACCCCGGCGGCGATGGAGACCACCAGCGACTCTTTATTCAGGCTTGAGGCGACGTCGCCCAGCACTTTGGTCATGATCCCCGGCTTCACCGCGCCGAAGACGATATCGGCAATCTGCGCCACTTCCTGAGCGCTCCCGGCCGCGTTAATGCCATACTGGTCGCGCAGAGCCGCAACCTTGTCCGGCGACGGGGTGTAGACCCAGATTTGTCCCGGCTGTACCTGGCCGCTGGCGATCAGTCCACCCAGAATGGCCTTACCCATATTGCCGCAGCCGATAAAGCCAATTTTCTTATCCATCACCATTCCCCTCTGCTTTTTTCGTTACGATCTGATTAGCTTACCATCCTGGCGCTTTCATGGGGGAGAAAAGCAGGTAACATTGGCGTCACTTATTGCAGGTAACAGGAGCTGGCATGGCTATTTGGGTAGATGCGGACGCGTGTCCGAACGTGATTAAAGAGATTTTGTTCCGCGCGGCAGAGCGAACCCAGATCCCGGTGACGCTGGTGGCGAATCAGCCGCTGCGCGTACCGCCGTCGCGTTTCATCCGCACTCTGCGGGTTGAGCAAGGTTTTGACGTGGCGGATAACGAAATCGTCCGCCAGTGTGCGCCGGGGGATTTGGTGATCACCGCCGATATCCCGCTGGCGGCGGAAGTGCTGGCGAAGGGCGGTGCGGCGCTGAATCCGCGCGGGGAACGCTACAGTGAGGCGACGATCCGCGAGCGGCTGACAATGCGGGATTTTATGGAGACATTGCGGGCCAGCGGCGTTCAGACCGGCGGCCCGGATAGTTTATCGCAACGCGATCGGCAACAGTTTGCCGCCGAGCTGGAGAAGTGGTTGCTGGCGGTTAAACGTCAGCAGGGTTAGACCCAGCTATCGTCGTCGCTGCCAACATCATCGTCGCCAAAGCCGGCGTCGAAGTCGTCGTTCCAGGTATTGTCGGCAAGGAACTGATCGTCTCCCTGGCGGAACGGATCGTCACCTGCGGTGGCGTCCTGCGCGGGAGTGGCATCAGGCTGCGGCTTCTCTTCGATGATATTGACGATCTCCTGCGGGTGCGAGCCGCTGAACATATTGGTCAGCATATTGCCCAGCACCACGCCGCCTGCTACGCCTGCGGCTGTTTGCAGAGCGCCCGCCATAAAGCCGCCGCCGCGTGCGGCTGCCTGCGGGGCATAGTTCTGCTGCTGTTGCGGCGGGGCATACTGCGGCTGGGCGCTGGCCTGCGGGCGTCCGTATTGCTCCGCGCCCGGGATGGAGTCAGAACCGCGTGACGAGCCGCCTCCGCCAAACAAGCCGGAGAGGAATCCGCCGCTGCTGGGCTTCGCCGCCTGCAGCTGGCTGACCTGGCTTTCCAGCGCCTGGATGCGATCGTTAAGCTGTTTAATCGCGGCTTCCTGGATAAGAATGGTTTGCGCCATATAGTAGGGTGCCGCCGGCTGCGCGCTCACATGTTGGGCAATCCGCTCCTCGGCGCTGGTATCGCGCGATGCACTGTGTGTCTCAGCCTCTTTCAGCCGGGAAAACAGCCCATCAATAAGGCGTTGTTCTTCAGATTGCATGTTACATTCCTCTGTCACACTGTTGAATTGGCATCAGGGTGCGTCTGAAACACGATGTTGTAAATATGTTGCTTCGTAAAGCTATGCATAAATGTGTTACCGTTTACGCCAGCGTTGGATAAAAAATAACGCCCAGCCGAAAGTAAAGCTGGTTAAACACTTAATGCAATGATAAGTTTACATCAAGAGCCCCTTCTCTCACTGTGGTAATAGGGGGGTAAAGAAGTTGTGTAACGTTTAATTTACGCATGCGTTGCGGAACAAACAGCGATAATACGTTCTTTCGTTTTCATTTTTTACGACAGGCGGAACCAGGGGGTCTTCGGTCATGACACAGCCAATTTTTCTCATCGGGCCACGGGGCTGCGGTAAAACCACCGTCGGCCATGCGCTGGCGCGAGCGCGGCATTTTCAGTTCTCCGATACCGATCATCGGCTGCAGGCTCATGAGCAGCGGACGGTAGCGGAGATCGTGCAGGCAGAAGGGTGGGCGCGTTTTCGCGAACTGGAAACCCTGTCGCTGAAGGCCGTGACCCTGCCGAATACGGTGATCGCCACCGGCGGCGGCATTGTGCTGGCGGAAGGTAACCGCCAGTTTATGCGGGAGAATGGCGTGGTTATCTATCTGCAGGCCTCGGTGTCGGCGCTGATTGATCGTCTGGAAGCTTACCCGAAAGCCGAGCAGCGTCCGACGCTGACCGGGAAACCGGTACGTGAAGAAGTGGGCGAGGTGCTGGCGCAGCGCGAAGCCTTATACCGTGACGCCGCCCATCACATCGTGGATGCCACGGCCTCCCCGGATCGGGTGGTGGAGCAGATTATGACCATGCTGTGTGGCGTGACGGCGACCCCGGTAAGTTAAGAATTTACTTACATTAAGACGGTGAGGGGCGCCTATACTTGATAGTTCTGACGCCAGAAGAAGGAAGAACTATGCCAAACAGGCCCCCTTATCCGAGAGAAGCCCGCGTTGTGGCGGTAGAGAAAGGCCCGCAGGGTCAGACCGTCACCTGGTATCAACTCCGCGCGGATTATCCTGAACCCAATTCGCTGATCAGCGAACATCCTACCGAGCAGGAAGCCGTGGATGCCAAGCGGCGCTATGAAGATCCTGACAAGTCGTAACCCCTGAGCCCGGATTGCCTGCCATACTGGCAATATCGGGCGTATCTCACATTTTTTATTTATCAGTCGTACTAATGAATATCTAACACACGGATTTTTCAGGCACGCCGCTGCCGCCGGTCAATCTTTACATTCAACGGCGGCGCGGAGCTGCTACGCTTCTCGACGGTTGATTTTTACTCAACAGGGGGGCGGATGCTGTGTGTGGTAAGTCTGTCTTGAAGCAGTGGTAGTGAAAAGGTACATGATATGAGTAGTGCAACGATGGCAATTTTGACCATCGGCGTTGTGCCGCTGGCGGGAGTGTTGCCGCTCCTGACCGAACATATCAGGGAAGAACAGATCACCCACATTAGTCTGCTGGGCGATATGACCCATGCTGAGGTAAGCAAAGAGTACGCGGTGGGTGACGGCGAGCAGGGCCTGCTGACCTTGCTCAGTGATAACCAGCTGGTGATGATATCGCGGCAGAAAATTGAACGGGATATCCGCAGCGTGATCGCGATGCTGGATCGGCAGAACTATGATGTGATCCTGTTGCTCAGCTCCGAACAGTTGAGTGGTTTTACGACCCACCATGCGATCCTTCTTGAGCCGCAGCGGATCATCCCGCCGCTGGTGGCGTCGATCGTCGATGGGCATCAGGTGGGGGTGATCGTGCCGGTGGAAGAGATCATGCCCATGCAGCGGCAAAAGTGGCTCTCGCTGGAAAAGTCGCCGTACTACGCGCTGGCCAACCCCTTTACCGGCAGCGACAGTGAGCTATTAAGCGCCGGTAAAGCGCTGCTGGAGCAGGGCGCCGACGTCCTGGTGCTCGATTGTCTCGGTTACTATCAACATCACCGCGATGTGTTACAAAAAGCCCTGGACGTCCCGGTTTTGCTGTCGAATGTGCTGGTTTCCCGACTGGCGGCAGAACTATTGGTCTAATGTGTTAATTTCACGTGACAGGGGCAAGGAGCGCCCCCTATATTGAGCCTTTAACCGACGATCAGAAGGGCTTGTTTATGCTTCAAAGCAATGAATACTTTGACGGAAAAGTGAAATCCATTGGCTTCACCAGCAGCAGTACCGGTCGCGCCAGCGTTGGCGTGATGGCGGAAGGGGAATATACCTTTGGTACGGCGCAGCCGGAAGAGATGACGGTGGTCAGCGGGGCGCTGAATGTCCTGCTGCCGGGTGAGACTGAGTGGAAAGTTTACGCTGCCGGCGAAGTTTTCAATGTGCCAGGCAACAGCGAATTTCATCTGCAGGTGGCTGAGCCAACCTCTTATCTGTGCCGCTATCTGTAAGCCAGAGTGACACCCGGCGCCTGCCGCCGGGTTGTTTTTTCCTTCCTGCCAGCCAGGAAGGAAAGCGGCGCTTAGCGCTGCGCTTCGCCGCCGAGCCCTTCTACCAGGCTTTGGATCAGGGCGGCCAGCTCGCCGGTCATTAAGATAAAGTCGGCGTCAAAGCGCTGGGCGAAATCTTCCCGATCGATATCTTCGTTTTGGTCACGTAATTCATCGCAGAACTTGAGGCGCTTAATCGACGCGTCGTCGCAGATCACAAACTGAATACGCTGCTGCCAGTCCAGCGCCAGCTTGGTGACGACCTTCCCGGCCTCAATGTGCACGGCGATTTCGTCGCTGACCAGATCCTGTTTCTTGGCGCGGATCACGCCGCCATCTTCCAGCATCGCTTTCAGCTCGGCTTCATCCAGCAACTGGAAGCCCTGCGCCACGGTGCCGGAGCGGACCCACTCGGTCAGCGTCAGCTCGATTGGATTCTCCAGGGTCAGCGGCACCACCGGCAGTGAACCGAGGGTTTTACGCAGCAGGGCCAGGGTGTCTTCCGCTTTCTTCGCGCTGGCGCAGTCCACCATGATCAGGCCGTTAACGGTGTCGATCCACATCATCGTCTGGCTGAAGCGGCTGAAGGCGCGCGGCAGCAGCGAATGCAGCACTTCATCTTTCAGGGAATCTTTCTCGGTCTTCTTCAGCTTGCGGCCCTGATCGGCTTCCAGCTTCTGGATCTTCGCTTCCAGCGCCTGCTTGATCACCGGCGACGGCAGGATCTTTTCTTCTTTACGCGCGCAGATAATGATCTGGCCGTTTGCCGTATGCGTCAGCGCGTCGCTGTGCGATCCCATCGGCGACACCCAACCGGTTTTCGCCATATCCTGGCTGCCACAAGGGGTAAATGTCAGCTCGGCCAGCTGTTTTTCCATCTCCTCGGCGCGCAATTCGATATCGCGGCTGAGACGGTAAACCATTAAATTTTTGAACCACAGCATGATAATTTCCACGGCTTTGTCGTTAAATCAGGCGGGCATGATAGCGAATTGTCGCTATGCTTGCATTGTTAATCGGGGTGAGGAGCTGAGCGTGCGTATTGGTATTGATTTAGGTGGAACAAAAACCGAAGTGATAGCCCTGAGTGACCAGGGAGAGCAGCTGTTTCGCCACCGGTTACCCACGCCGCGTGAGGACTACCGGCAAACCATCGAGACTATCGCCACCCTGGTGGCGATGGCCGAGCAGGCGACCGGACAGCAGGGTACCGTGGGGATGGGCATTCCTGGCTCAATTTCGCCCTATACCGGGGTGGTGAAAAACGCCAACTCGACCTGGCTCAACGGCCAGCCCTTTGATAAGGATCTCAGCCTGCGCCTTGAGCGTGAAGTCCGGCTGGCCAACGACGCCAACTGTCTGGCGGTGTCGGAAGCGGTGGACGGCGCGGCGGCGGGGGCGCAAACGGTGTTCGCGGTGATTATCGGCACCGGCTGCGGCGCCGGAGTGGCGCTCAACGGGCGGGCGCATATCGGCGGCAACGGTAACGCCGGCGAGTGGGGGCATAACCCGCTGCCGTGGATGGACGACGATGAGCTGTGCTATCGTGCGCAAGTGCCCTGCTACTGCGGTAAACAGGGGTGTATCGAAACCTTTATCTCCGGCACCGGCTTTGCCACCGACTACCAGCGGCTGAGCGGCAAGGGGTTAACCGGCAGCGAGATTATGCGCCTGGTGGGTGAAGGTGATGAAAAGGCCGAACTGGCGCTGAGCCGCTATGAACAGCGGCTGGCGAAATCGCTGGCTCACGTGGTGAATATCCTCGACCCGGACGTTATCGTGCTGGGCGGCGGGATGAGCAACGTCGAGCGTCTGTATCAAACGGTACCGGACCTGGTGAAGCCGTGGGTCTTCGGCGGCGAGTGTGAAACACCGATCCGCAAAGCGTTGCACGGTGACTCCAGCGGAGTACGCGGCGCGGCCTGGCTGTGGCCGCTCCAGGGGACCTGAACCGTTTCCCCGCATCCGGGCCCTCCGGGAGAGGGCCCGGATGCGGGAACATCGCAATGACTCAGACCTCACTCCACCGCAAACGCTCTGTCCAGCCGACTGTAACCCAGGCCATTTATCTTCTTCACTTTGATCTGCACCGGAATACGTTCCTTCATCGCCTCCACGTGGCTGATCACCCCGATAATTTTGCCGCTGGCGTTAAGGGCATCCAGGGCGTCCAGCGCCGTGTCCAGCGTTTCGCTGTCGAGGGTGCCGAAGCCTTCATCGAGAAACAGGGAGTCAATCCGCGTTTTATGGCTCACCAGGTCAGACAGCGCCAGGGCCAGGGCCAGGCTGACGAGGAAACTTTCGCCGCCAGAGAGGGTGCGGGTGTCGCGCACGGCGTCGGCCTGCCAGGTATCGACAACCTCCAGCTCCAGCGCCTCGCTGGCCTTGCGTTGCAGCAGATAGCGGCCGTGCAGGCGGTTGAGCTGCTGGTTTGCCAGCCAGACCAGATTATCGAGGGTCAGCCCCTGGGCGAATTTGCGGAACCGGTCGCCGGTGCTGGATCCGATCAGCGAATTCAGATAGCCCCAGTCGTCCGCCAGCTGCGTCGCCTCTGCAATCTGCTGTCCCAGCGCCTGCTGATGCTGGCGGCTTTCATTATCCTGCCTGAGCTGCTGGCGGATCTCACCCTGGCGGGTGGTATTGTCCCGCAGCCGCTGGGCCAGGGCGTGCAGCTGCGTTTGCAGGGTGGGGCCGTCAGTGTCTGATCCTTGCGGACGCAGCGCCAGATGCGCCTGTTGTTGCTGGGTCGCTTGCTCGCAAAGCGCCGTCGCCTGCTGGAGCTGCTGCTCCAGCGTCTGTTTTAACTGCGTCAGCCGCTGGCTGGTCTCGTCATCCAGCAGCGCGGCGAGGAACTCCTCCCGATCGTTAAAGCGGCTGGCGGCCAGGGCAGTCGTGAATTGCGTCTGTGACTGGTGCACGCGCGCCGTTTCTTCAGTCTCCAGCTGCTGCTGGGCGACGAGCTGGCTGTGCAGCGACAGGCATTCCTCGTGGATTTCGCGCCAGTTGTCCGGGATAACCGGCTCAGCCTCCGCGTCATCCTCGTCGCCGGACGGCAGCGTATCGAGCAGCGGTTTCAGGGCGGCGATCTGCTCCTGAATCATGCCATGCTGCGTCTGTTGCGCCTGCCACCGGGAAAATTCGCTTTCGCGAGCGTGCAGCCAGGCGGCTTCTGCGCCTTCTTCCGGCAGGCTGAGTGACAGCGTCTGCAGGGCGTTCTCCAGCCCCTGGCGCGTGGTCTCCAGCTGCTGGTGAGCCTGGCGCTCCAGCGCTTGCTGGTCGTTGAGCTGGCTCTGTAACATCAGACGCTGGCTGAGCTGATAGAGCTGCTGCTCGTAGCGCTCCTGCTCCTGCATCCAGTCGTTTATCTCTTGCGCAATATCCCGCGTGACCTGCAGCGAGGCGCAGGTTTCCTGCCACGCTTTAGTGAGCGCTTGCTCTTCCTCTGTGAGCCGCCGGGTCTCTTCGGTCTCACGCTGGAGCTGCTGCGTCAGGGCGTTGACCTGCCCGAGGATCAGCAGGCCTTCTTCTTTCAGTGCAGCGACCTCTTTTTCCAGCGCGTCGCGGCGACGCTGGTTATCCGTGACCGTCAGCGAGGCGTATTGCGCCATCGCCGGGTGTTCACAGGAGCCGCACAGTGGGCAGGGTTTACCCGCCTCGAGCCGGGTGCGGTAACCTTCCAGATCTTTAATCGTTTCTTCCCGCTGGCAGAGCGCCTTCAGGTCGAGATAGTGCTGGTTTTTGTCTTTATACTGTTCCCGACGTTGCGTCAGGGTGGCGTTGAGTTTTGCCTGCTCCGTCTGCGCCTGCTGGACGCTCTCGGCGTGCTGACGCAGGCGTTTGTGCAACTGCTGATGCTGTTCATGCAGGGAGATCAGCCGCTGGCGCAGCGGCCGCGACTGCGTTTGCTGCGCCATCGCCGCCGTGACTTCCTCTGCGGACAACGACAGGGAACTGACTGGCAGAGCGCTCAGTTTCTGGCGCAGCGCGCCCAGGCGGGTGGTCTGAGCCGTTAGCTGTTGTTTATCCCGCGTCAGCTGCGAGAACTGCGCTCGCCAGCCGGCAATCTCCTGACCCCATAAGCGGAATCGATCATGGGCGGCCAGCCACTGCGCCAGCTCCGTCAGTTCAGCCTGACGCTGCTGCTGAGCGTGCAGGGCGCTACGGCGGATGCGCGCGCGCTGCGCGGTGCAGGCAAGTAAGCGAGCATTTACTTCGTTGATCCGTTGCCGGGTTTGCGCCAGACCAGCCACCTGTTCCTGCTGACGCTCCCACAGGGGGCGCAGCTGGGCGGCGGGCTGGGCCAGCTCAAGCTTCGCCAGCGCCGGGGCGGCGTCGGTCAGCGCCTGGCGGGCCTGCTGCTGCCGGGCGACCGCCTGCTGGTGCTGTTGCGTCAGTTCGTCGCGGCGCGTCAGCCACTGAAGCTGCTGCTGCTGGTTTTGCTGCTGCGTCAGCAGGGTTTTCTCTTCGTCAGTGAGTACCTGCAAACTTTCCAGCAACGCCTGTTGCTGCGCTTCCGTCAGCAGGATGATGCCCGCCGCCTGGGCTTCGAACTTCTCCAGCGCGTGGCGAGCGGCTTTGTGCTGTTCGTAGACCATGGCCGAAATCTGGCCGTAGATTTCCGTACCGGTCAGCTCCTCCAGCAGTTCCGCGCGATCGCTTGGCTTCGCGTTCAGGAAGGCGGCAAATTGCCCCTGGGAAAGCAGCATTGAGCGGGTGAAGCGGCCATAGTCGAGGCCGGTGAGCGTCGCGGTTTGCTCCAGCTTGTCCGAGACCTTATCGGCGAGGATTTTGCCGTCGGCGCAGCGCGCCAGCTCGACGCGGGGCGCCTGCAGATTGCCATCCGGCTGGTTGCGCGCCCGGTTCTGGCTCCAGAAAGCGCGGTAGGCGATGCCTTTTACTTCAAACTCGACTTCCGCCAGACACTCGGCGGTATCGCGGGTCATCAGGTCATTTTGCGACTGGGAGACTTTATTCAGGCGCGGCGTCTCGTGATAAAGCGCCAGGCAAATGGCATCGAGCAGGGTGGTTTTGCCGGCGCCAGTGGCGCCGGTAATGGCGAACAGGCCGTTGCTGGCGAACGGCTCGGCGGTAAAGTCTATCTTCCATTCACCCTTCAGGGAGTTGAGATTTTTCAGACGCAGACTGAGGATTTTCATGCGTTTTCGTCCTCCGCGGTAAGCGTATGCAGCGTATGGGTGAACAGCTCGTGCAGCCGGGCGCGCTTGTCATCGTCAATCTCGGTCAGCGCCAGCCGGCGCTCGAACACCTCTTCCACCTTCAGTTCGCTGAGGGTCTCCCGCTGGGCGTTGAGCAATATTTTCTCGCGCTGCTCGCGGCTGCGGCGTACCAGCAACACTTCCACCGGTAAATCCTCCGTCAGCGCCTGAATATGACGCTGAATATCGTGCAGGTAGTCCTCGGTGGTAATTTCGATATCCAGCCACACCGGCGGGTCCTGCTCGACGCCGCGCCACTGCTCCAGCTGGGCGGTGATGGCGGCCAGATCGCCTTTGATCACTGCCAGCGGCTGGGTCACGGGCACCTCCAGGGTTTCCACGGCGCTGAGGCGCCCGTCGTTAAAGCTCACCAGGTGCACCGATTTGGCTTTGCCGGTTTCATCGAAGCTCAGCGGCAGCGGCGAGCCGCTGTAGCGGATGTGTTCGCAACCGCCGACCACCTGCGCGCGGTGAATATGGCCCAGCGCAATGTAGTCGGCAGGCGGGAAGTATTGCGCCGGAAAGGCATCCAGCGTGCCGATGTAAATGTCGCGGACGGCATCGCTTTTGCTGGCGCCGACGGTGGTCAGGTGGCCGCTGGCAATGATGGGCAGCGGCCGATCGCCGCGCAGCGCGCAGGCCTGCTGATACTGCTCCTGATAATAGTCGCTGATGGCGTGCAGGAGCTGTTGCTGTTTTTCCCGACCGGAGTGGCCGGCCTGACTGGTGACCAGCTCGCGCGGGCGTAAAAACGGCACCGGGCAAAAGATGGCACCCGGGGTGCCGTCGCGCAACGGCAGCTCAATGGGCGCGTAGCCGGCGTTCGCCACCACGGTGGTGTGCAAAAAGGCGAGAATATCGCGGGACTCATTGAGCATCGCCACCGAATCGTGATTGCCCGCCAGCACCACCAGGCGACAGCCGGTCTGCTGCAGCTGGACGACAAAACGGTTATACAGTTCGCGGGCGTAGCTCGGCGGCGAGCCGGTATCAAAAATATCGCCAGCCACGATAATGGCGTCGACTTCATGCTCCTGCGCGCGGTCCAGCAGCCAGGTAAGAAAAGCGTCGTGTTCGGCCGCACGGCTTTTGCTGTAAAAATTCTGGCCCAAATGCCAGTCGGAGGTGTGAAGGAGGCGCATAAATCTTCCCTAGCGAAAAAAGCATGGGCGGCAGTATACCATTTGTCGGCGGGGGGTAAGTCCGCGTCATGCTTCAAATTACCCGATCATCAGACCGTCATTTTTTTCATAAATCTGTCACAAAAGTGACGCATAATGACGCCGCACTTCTATACTGATGGCTAAAAAACACAGGGTAAATAATGGCGAGAAGAATTCTGGTCGTTGAAGATGAAGCTCCAATCCGCGAAATGGTCTGCTTTGTTCTGGAGCAAAATGGCTTTCAGCCCGTCGAGGCGGAAGATTATGACAGCGCGGTGAATCAACTCAATGAACCCTGGCCTGATTTGATTCTCCTTGACTGGATGCTGCCGGGTGGTTCGGGGCTGCAGTTTATTAAGTTGCTCAAGCGCGAGGCGATGACGCGGGATATCCCGGTCGTGATGCTGACCGCGCGTGGAGAAGAAGAGGATCGCGTTCGCGGCCTGGAGACCGGGGCGGATGATTACATTACCAAGCCTTTCTCACCGAAAGAGCTGGTGGCGCGGATCAAGGCGGTGATGCGCCGTATTTCGCCGATGGCGGTGGAAGAGGTGATCGAAATGCAGGGTCTGAGCCTCGACCCTTCGTCGCACCGGGTGATGACCGGCGACAGTCCGCTGGATATGGGGCCGACGGAATTTAAGTTATTGCACTTCTTTATGACCCATCCTGAGCGAGTGTACAGCCGCGAGCAGTTGCTGAACCACGTCTGGGGAACCAACGTCTATGTGGAAGACCGCACGGTGGACGTCCATATTCGCCGCCTGCGCAAAGCGCTGGAACACAGTGGCCATGATCGTATGGTGCAAACGGTTCGCGGCACGGGGTATCGTTTCTCCGCCCGTTTCTGAATTTTGACAGGAGTGTGACCCGTGCTGGAACGGCTGTCATGGAAAAGGCTGGCGCTGGAGCTCTTTTTAGCGTGTATTCCGGCCCTGATTCTGGGGGCATTTTGGGGGCATTTGCCGTGGTTTTTACTGGCGGCAGTGACCGGTTTGCTGGTCTGGCATTTCTGGAATTTGATGCGCCTGTCGTGGTGGCTGTGGGTGGATCGGAGCATGACTCCTCCGCCTGGCCGTGGCAGCTGGGAGCCGCTGCTGTATGGTCTGCATCAGATGCAGATGCGTAATAAAAAGCGTCGACGCGAGCTGGGAAGCCTGATTAAACGTTTTCGCAGCGGAGCGGAATCGCTGCCGGATGCGGTCGTACTGACCACGGAAGAGGGGGCCATTTTCTGGTGTAATGGCCTGGCGCAGCAGATTCTAAACCTGCGCTGGCCGGACGACAGTGGCCAAAATATTCTCAACCTCCTGCGTTATCCCGAGTTCGCCAACTATCTGAAACAGCGTGATTTTTCTAAGCCACTCAACCTGGTGCTGAATAACGCTCGCCATCTGGAAATTCGCGTGATGCCTTACACCGACAAGCAGTGGCTGATGGTGGCGCGCGACGTGACGCAGATGCATCAACTGGAAGGGGCGCGGCGGAACTTTTTCGCCAACGTCAGCCATGAACTGCGCACCCCGCTGACGGTGCTGCAGGGCTATCTGGAGATGATGCAGGAGCAGGTGCTGGAGGGGGCGACGCGGGAAAAAGCCCTGCACACCATGCGGGAGCAAACTCAGCGTATGGAAGGGCTGGTGAAGCAGTTGCTGACACTGTCGCGCATTGAAGCCGCGCCGGCGCTGGTGATGAATGATCGCATTGACGTGCCGATGATGCTGCGGGTGGTGGAGCGCGAGGCGCAGACCCTCAGCCAGGAGAAACAGACGCTGATCTTCACCGTTGACGAGCAGCTCAAGGTGCTTGGCAACGAGGAACAGCTGCGCAGCGCGATTTCCAACCTGGTCTATAACGCGGTGAACCACACCCCGCCGGGGACCGAAATTCGCGTCAGCTGGCAGCGGACCCCGCAGGGGGCGCTGTTCAGCGTTGAGGATAATGGACCGGGTATTGCGCCGGAGCACATTCCCCGTCTGACCGAGCGCTTTTATCGGGTGGATAAAGCTCGCTCCCGGCAAACGGGGGGCAGCGGTCTGGGACTGGCGATCGTCAAACACGCGGTCAACCATCATGACAGCCGGCTGGAGATCGCCAGCACGGTGGGCAAGGGAACCCGTTTTAGCTTCCTGCTCCCGGAACGATTAATTGCCAGAAACGACGCCTGATCGGCGTGCTGTCAGCTTATCTTGCCAATGACCAGCCCCGGCTGGTCATTTTCGTTGGCATCCCTTTTTTCCTCGCCTATTTAATGAACGTGTGCTGCTTTTTTGTTCGCATGATAAGCCACGGGTTTTCCATCAATATGGTAAATGATTCTGGTGCATAACTGATAACCAGCATAATCATCTGCTTTTGCGATCGTGCCTTGCTTTAAAACGTTATAAGCGTTTAAATTGCGCCTGCGTAGTCGATGACAGACTGCTTTTGCGTGGTAATACCAAAAACAATTCTTTCCCACGCCGCTTCGGGAGCATATCTCGCTGAGTTTACCGGCAATAGCCGCTGTATCGTCCCTGAGAGGGGAGCGCGGTATTTTTCCATTTTTTTACAACACCACATCCACAGGCAGTAATGAATTTATGACCCATCAGTTAAAATCTCGCGACATCATAGCGTTGGGCTTTATGACCTTCGCGTTGTTTGTTGGCGCAGGCAACATTATTTTCCCTCCGATGGTTGGCTTACAGGCGGGCGAGCACGTCTGGACGGCGGCGATCGGCTTCCTGATCACTGCGGTGGGTCTGCCGGTGCTGACGGTGGTGGCGCTGGCGAAAGTCGGCGGCGGCGTTGAAAGCCTGAGCACCCCCATTGGTAAAGTGGCGGGTATCCTGCTGGCGGTGGTGTGTTATCTTGCGGTGGGGCCGCTGTTCGCGACCCCGCGTACCGCGACCGTCTCCTTTGAGGTCGGTATTGCGCCGCTGACCGGCGATGGCCCGCTGCCGCTGTTGATCTACAGCGTTATCTACTTCGCGCTGGTGATTCTGGTCTCCCTCTATCCGGGCAAACTGCTGGACACCGTGGGCAACTTCCTCGCGCCGCTGAAAATTATTGCCCTGATTGTGCTGGCGGTAGCGGCCATTGTCTGGCCAGCGGGCCCGATCAGCGACGCGCTGGAAGCGTATCGCACGGCGCCATTCTCCAATGGCTTCGTTAACGGCTACCTGACCATGGATACCCTCGGCGCGATGGTGTTCGGGATCGTGATTGTCAATGCGGCACGCTCCCGCGGCGTCAGCGAAGCGCGTCTGTTGACCCGCTACACCGTCTGGGCTGGCCTGATGGCAGGCGTTGGCCTGACGCTGCTGTACCTGGCGTTGTTCCGTCTGGGTTCTGACAGCGCCACTCTCGTGGACCAGTCCGCCAACGGCGCGGCCATTCTGCACTCCTACGTGCAGCATACCTTCGGCGGGGCAGGCAGCTTCCTGCTGGCGGCGCTGATCTTCATCGCTTGCCTGGTGACGGCGGTGGGCCTGACCTGCGCCTGCGCCGAGTTCTTTGCCCAGTATCTGCCGTTCTCCTATCGCACGCTGGTCTTTATCCTTGGCCTGTTCTCGATGGCGGTCTCCAATCTGGGCTTGAGCCATCTGATTCAGGTGTCAATTCCGGTGCTGACCGCTATCTATCCGCCGTGTATCGCACTGGTTGTATTAAGCTTTACCCGCAGTTGGTGGCATAATTCGTCCCGCGTTATCGCGCCGGCCATGTTTATCAGTCTGATGTTTGGTATCATTGACGGGATTAAGTCATCGGCGTTTGCCGCGATTCTGCCGGCCTGGACCGCGCGTCTGCCGCTGGCGGAGCAGGGCCTGGCCTGGCTGATGCCCACCGCCGTGATGGTGTTCCTCGCGGTGATCTGGGATCGCGCAGCCGGACGTCAGGTGACCTCCAGCGCCCATTAACAGGCGTTAAGGAAAAGCGTTTAACCACGGGACTTCGGGTTCCGTGGTTTTTTATTTTTTGTGTTAAACGGCATTGAAAAAACCACGATGGAAAGTAGTAACAAGCTTAAGCGCGGGCTAAGCACCCGGCATATCCGCTTTATGGCCCTGGGTTCCGCCATCGGTACCGGGCTTTTTTACGGCTCAGCCGACGCCATTAAAATGGCCGGACCCAGCGTGCTGTTGGCCTACATTATCGGTGGCGTCGCGGCATATATCATTATGCGGGCGCTCGGTGAGATGTCGGTCCATAACCCTTCCGCCAGCTCATTCTCCCGCTATGCCCAGGAAAACCTCGGCGGACTGGCGGGCTATATCACCGGCTGGACCTACTGCTTCGAAATCCTGATCGTCGCCATCGCTGACGTCACCGCCTTCGGTATCTACATGGGCGTCTGGTTCCCGACGGTGCCGCACTGGATCTGGGTGCTCAGCGTGGTACTGATCATCTGCGCCGTCAACCTGATGAGCGTCAAGGTGTTTGGTGAGCTGGAGTTCTGGTTCTCGTTCTTCAAAGTGGCCACCATTATCATCATGATCCTCGCCGGGTTCGGCATTATTATCTGGGGGATCGGCAACGGCGGCCAGCCGACCGGCATTCATAACCTGTGGAGCAACGGTGGCTTCTTCAGCAACGGCTGGCTGGGGATGGTGATGTCGCTGCAGATGGTGATGTTCGCCTACGGCGGCATCGAAATCATCGGTATTACCGCCGGTGAGGCGAAAGACCCGGAGAAATCCATTCCGCGCGCGATCAACTCGGTGCCGATGCGTATTCTGGTGTTCTACGTCGGCACGCTGTTCGTCATTATGTCCATCTATCCGTGGAACCAGGTGGGAACCGACGGCAGCCCCTTTGTTCTGACCTTCCAGCATCTGGGCATTACCTTCGCGGCCAGTATTCTTAACTTCGTGGTCCTGACGGCTTCGCTGTCGGCGATTAACTCCGACGTGTTCGGCGTAGGTCGTATGCTGCACGGTATGGCTGAGCAGGGCAGTGCGCCGAAGGTGTTCGCTAAAACGTCGCGTCGCGGTATTCCGTGGGTGACGGTGATGGTGATGACCATTGCGCTGCTGTTTGCGGTGTATCTCAATTACATCATGCCGGAAAACGTCTTCCTGGTGATCGCCTCCCTGGCCACCTTCGCTACGGTGTGGGTGTGGATTATGATCCTGTTGTCACAGATTGCCTTCCGCCGCCGTCTGTCACCCGAAGAGGTTAAGGCGCTGAAATTCAAAGTCCCCGGCGGAGTGGTGACCACGGTAGTCGGCCTGGTGTTCCTGGCCTTTATTATCGCCCTGATCGGCTATCATCCGGATACTCGTATCTCGCTGTATGTCGGTATGGCGTGGATCGGCCTGCTGCTGCTGGGCTGGGTCTTTAAGACCCGTCGCGATCGCCGCCTGGCGCAGGCTCAGTAAATGACACCGCCCCGGTCAGCATCACGCGACCGGGGCGGCTTGCAGTCCCGCGTCCTCCCCCGTTATCCTCCCCCAAAAAATCCTGTGATGATGAGTTCTGCGCCTGACGGCTATGGCAAGGTGTGCCCATTCTGCACAATGAGGATTCACGATGTTGAAGGCATGGCACCTTCCGGTTGCACCCTTTATCAAGGTGCAACAGGACCGACTGTTTATTACCCTGTGGTTAAGCGGTGAGTCGCTGCCGCAGCGGATCACGCTGCGCGCGGAAGAAGATAACGAAGAGCTGTCGCTGCCGATGCAGCGGCTCCGCCAGGCGCCGCAGCCCGGCGTGGTGGCATGGCGCGGTGAAATCTCTCTCGCCAGCGGCCAGCCGCGCCGCCGCTACAGCTTTAAGCTGCTGTGGGCTGACCATCAGCGCTGGTTTACGCCACAAGGTTTCACCCGTTTCCCGCCGGCCAGGCTGGAGCAGTTTGCCATTGACCTGCCGGACGCCGGCCCGCAGTGGGTGGCCGATCAGGTTTTCTATCAGATTTTCCCCGATCGCTTTGCCCGCAGCGCCGCACGTGAGGCTGACCAGGATGCAGTCTATTACCATCACGCGGCGGGGCGGGAGATTGTGCGCAAAGCGTGGGACGAACCGCTAACCGGCGAAGCGGGCGGGTCGACGTTCTACGGCGGCGATCTCGACGGCATCAGCGAAAAACTTCCGTATCTGAAGCAGCTCGGCGTCACCGCCCTCTATTTGAACCCGGTTTTCGCCGCCCCCAGCGTGCATAAATACGATACCGAGGATTATCGGCGCGTCGATCCGCAGTTTGGCGGCGACGCGGCGCTGCTCCGGCTGCGCCACAATACGCAGCGGGCGGGGATGCGTATGATCCTCGACGGTGTGTTCAACCATACCGGCGATTCCCATCCCTGGTTCGACCGACACCAGCAGGGCAGCGGCGGCGCCGGCCACTATCCGGACTCCCCGTGGCGCGACTGGTTCACCTTCTCAGAGGAGGGGCAGGCGCACAACTGGCTGGGCTATGCCAGTCTGCCGAAGCTCGACTATCGGTCGACCAGCCTGGTCAACGAGATCTATGCCGGCGAGGACAGCATCGTACGCCACTGGCTGAAGGCGCCGTGGAGCATGGACGGCTGGCGTCTGGACGTGGTGCATATGCTGGGCGAAGGTGGCGGGGCGCGAAATAACCTGCAGCATATCGCCGGCATCACTCAGGCGGCAAAGCAAACGCAGCCAGAAGCCTTTGTCTTTGGCGAACATTTTGGCGATGCGCGACAGTGGCTGCAGGCGGATGCCGAAGATTCGGCGATGAACTATCGCGGCTTTACCTTCCCGATCTGGGGATTCCTCGCCAATACTGATATTTCCTACGATCCGCAGAAGATAGATGCCCAGACCTGTATGGCGTGGATGGATAATTATCGCGCCGGGCTGTCGCATCAGCAGCAGCTGCGGATGTTCAACCAGCTCGACAGCCATGATACGGCGCGCTTTAAATCTCTCCTTGGCAAAGACGTAGCACGCCTGCCGCTGGCGGTGGTGTGGCTGTTTAGCTGGCCGGGCGTACCGTGCATCTACTACGGCGACGAGGTGGGCGTGGATGGCAATAACGATCCGTTCTGCCGCAAACCGTTCCCGTGGGATCCGGCGCTGCAGGATACCCAACTGCTGGCGCTGTATCAGCGGATGGCAAAACTGCGTAAGGCTCAGCAGGCGCTGCGCTACGGCGGCTGCCAGGTGATTTACGCCGAGGATAACGTAGTGGTGTTTGTCCGGGTCTACAAACAGCAGCGGGTGCTGGTGGCAATTAACCGCGGGGAAGCCTGCGAGGTGGTTATCGAGGATTCCCCACTGCTGAACGTGGCAGGGTGGACGCTGCTGGAAGGCGCCGGCGCCTTCCAGGACGGAGTGCTGACCCTCCCGGCCATCTCCGCCAGCGTCTGGTCCGGCCGTTAACGGTAGAGCTGGCTCAGCAGGTCGTCGCGGAGGAGCGCCTCCCGCCACCAGTGCTGAGCCAGCCCGTCATTGCCGCTGCGCCAGGCCATGTAGGTGATATCTTTTTCCCGCCAGCAGGCGACGCTTTTCTCCACCAGACTGCCTTTTTCCAGCCACGGGCGAGCGATATGGCGCGGTAGAAAGCCGCAGCCCAACCCGGCGCACAGCAGTTCGACTTTACTGGCGAAATCATCGACGCCGATTTGCGGCTGCTCGTCGAGGAGATTGCTGTTTAGCGGATGGCAATAACGGGCGCTGTCGCGGATCACGATGGCCCGATGCTGGCTGAGCTGTTTATTGGTCAGTGGCTCCTTCGCCTGAGCCAGCGGGTGGGCGGGGGCAACCACGAAAATATTATCCAGTGCGCCGAGGGTTTGCCATGACCACTCTGCAGAGGTCGGGGGCTCATTGATGGCGCCGAGGATAATATCCGCGCCATGGTGGGTCAGCTCTTCCCACGAACCGGCGAGGGTGTGATGACTGAAGTTCAGGCGCGTCTGCGGATTTTGCGCATAAAACTCGGCGATCAGCGGCAGCAGGGCAGAAAAGGGAAAGGAAGCATCGAGGGCAATCGCCAGTTCGCGTTCCCAGCCCGCGCTTAGCTGCTGCGCCTGCTTTTCCAGATCTCTGGCGGCACTTAAAAGCTGCCGCCCCTTCTCCAGCATCAACCGGCCGGTATCGGTAAACTTCGCCCGGTGGCCGGAGCGATCCAACAGCACAATATCCAGATCGTTCTCCAGCTTTTGGATCATATAGCTCAGGGCGGCGGGGGTTTTATACAGCGACTCCGCGGCGGTGGCGAAGGAGCCGTGTCTGTCCAGGGCATCAAGGATCATGAGTACATCAAAGTTCACGCGCATAGGGGAGCTATCCATTAATTCATTTTCCCTTGTTGTACCTAAGCGCAATAATCAATGCCAGTGAATAAATCAGAACAGTTTGGCGTAAAAATTTGATTAATGCGGATGCGAGCAAATCCTTGCTACGGGCAAAAAAATAAACCACAAAAAAACTTTAATAACTTGTTAGAAATAACTGGCTATACTCACCATGCTTTATCAGTCAGGATCTACACGACGCATTAACCATCATGTAATCTTTTTAACTTATTGATTAAGAAGGTATTTAATGTCTATTCGTGAACTGCTCGATCCCACTAATTCCGCACTTATCTTTATTGACCACCAGCCGCAGATGTCATTTGGCGTGGCGAATATCGATCGCCAGACCCTGAAAAATAACACCGTAGCGCTGGCGAAAGCGGGCAAAATTTTTAATGTGCCGGTGATTTATACCTCCGTAGAGACCAAAAGCTTCAGCGGTTATATCTGGCCGGAATTATTGGCCGTGCATCCTGACGTCAAGCCGATTGAACGTACCTCAATGAACTCCTGGGAAGACGACGCGTTTGTGGCGGCGGTGAAAGCGACCGGCCGTAAAAAGCTGGTGATCTCTGCCCTGTGGACCGAAGTCTGTCTGACGTTCCCGGCGCTGATGGCGCTGGAAGCAGGCTACGAGGTGTACGTAGTGACGGATACCTCCGGCGGCACCTCTGTCGACGCCCATGAGCGGTCCATTGACCGGATGGTGCAGGCGGGCGCGGTGCCGGTCACCTGGCAACAGGTGCTGCTGGAGTACCAGCGCGACTGGTCACGCAAAGCGACCTACGATGCGGTGATGGACCTCGTACGCGAACACAGCGGCGCCTACGGGATGGGCGTGGATTACGCTTATACCATGGTGCATGGCGCGCCGGAGCGCAAAGCGTAAATCACTTCATCCTTCAGGCTGCCTCTTTGTCGGCTGCGTTTGCCCGTCCCCGGTCACTGCCTCAGCTCAGCTCCGGGGACGTACCACTCTGTCGCCTCGACGCAGCATGAATGATGTTGTGTATATCATTTATGGCCAATGGCAGGAGCAATCCTGTCATTCCCCTGAAGTAAGGAACGCTTTATGGCGCAGCAAAAATCGGTAACCCTGGTCATCAGCCATCTGCTCGATCCGCAACACGGCCAGCGCTACGAAGAGTGGCTCGGTAAAATTATGCCCATTGCGGCCGAGTTTCCCGGCCATCTTGGCGCGAATGTGATCCGTCCCACCGCGGGGCAGAATCTGTGGAGCGTGATTATCCGCTTCGATACCCTGGAGCACCTCTACGCCTGGACGCAGTCGGAAACCCGTCGGCAGCTGGTGGCAGAGATTGCGCCGCTGCTGACGGAAGGCGATCGGACGGAGGTGCGGACGGAGCCGGCCTTCTGGTTTACCCCGCCGGCGGCGAACGTGCGCCAGCCGCGGCGGTGGAAACAGTTTCTGATCACCCTGCTGGTGATTTTTCCCAGCACCAACCTGGTGCCTGCGGTCACCGGCATGCTGTTGCCGTCACTCAAAGGGAGCCTGCTGCTGCACCTGATCAATGATGCCTGCGTGGTTGCGCTGGTGGTCTGGTTCTGGATGCCCATCGTGACCCGCCTGTTTGCTGGCTGGTTAAAGAAAAACTGAGTCAGCCTCCTCAAGGAGTGCGTTATGTCGCAAACTGCCACACTGATTCTGACCCACGGTCAGATTCATACCCTCGATCGTGCGAATCCCTTGGCGGAAGCCGTGGCCATCGCCGACGGAAAAATTGTTGCTACCGGAAGTCACGATCGGATCATGAGCTTTGCCGCCGAGGGGACGCAAATCGTCGATCTCAAAGGGCATACGGTGATCCCTGGGCTCAACGATTCTCACCTGCACCTGATCCGCGGTGGGTTGAACTACAACCTTGAGCTCCGCTGGGAGGGCGTCCCCTCGCTGGCCGATGCCCTGCGAATGCTTAAGGATCAGGCCGATCGCACTCCCTCCCCGCAGTGGGTGCGGGTGGTCGGCGGCTGGAGCGAATTCCAGTTCGCCGAGCGGCGGATGCCAACCCTGGAAGAGCTGAACGACGCGGCGCCCGATACACCGGTGTTTGTGCTGCATCTCTACGATCGCGCGCTGCTGAACCGCGCGGCGCTGAAAGCCGTGGGTTATACCAAAGAGACGCCGGATCCGGTGGGCGGAGAGATCGTCCGCGATAGCCGTGGCAACCCGACCGGGATGCTGATCGCCAAGCCGAACGCCATGATCCTCTACGCTACGCTGGCCAAAGGGCCGAAGCTGCCGCTGGATCTGCAGGTGAATTCTACCCGCCAGTTTATGCGCGAGCTGAACCGACTGGGGCTGACCAGCGCC
The DNA here is from genome assembly GCF_002810545.1 of Klebsiella sp. A-Nf5. Lineage (NCBI taxonomy): Bacteria > Pseudomonadati > Pseudomonadota > Gammaproteobacteria > Enterobacterales > Enterobacteriaceae > Klebsiella > Klebsiella sp. A-Nf5. The sequence goes on from NZ_PIOG01000222.1 coordinate 146,680, forward strand.
ATCGACGCCGGGGGCGGTTTCCAGAACTATCCGGAAGATTATGAAATTATCGAACAGCTGCATGCGAAAGAGCAGATGACCGTGCGCATCGCTTACAACCTGTTTACCCAGCGGCCGAAGCAGGAGCTGGAGGACTTCGAACGCTGGACCGATATGCTGAAGCCGGGGCAGGGCACCGACTTCTATCGCGCCAACGGCGCCGGCGAGATGCTGGTGTTCTCGGCGGCGGATTTTGAAGATTTCCTGCAGCCGCGGCCGGATCTGCCGCAAGGCATGGAGGATGAGCTGGAGCGGGTGGTGCGCCATCTGGTGGAGCATCGCTGGCCGTTCCGCCTGCATGCCACCTACGACGAGTCCATCAGTCGGATGCTGGACGTGTTTGAGAAGGTGAACCGCGATATCCCGTTTAATGGTCTGCACTGGTTCTTCGATCATGCCGAGACCATTACCGAGCGTAACATTGAGCGGGTGAAGGCGCTGGGCGGCGGTATTGCGGTGCAGCATCGGATGGCCTTCCAGGGCGAATATTTTGTCGATCGCTACGGCAAAGAGGCGGTGAAACATACCCCGCCGGTAGCGAAAATGCTGGAACTGGACGTGCCGGTGGGGCTGGGCACCGATGCGACCCGCGTCGCCAGCTATAATCCGTGGACTGCGCTGTACTGGCTGGTCTCCGGGCGCACCGTTGGCGGGATGGCGATGTATGACGACGACAACCGCTTGCCGCGCGATGTCGCGCTGGAGCTGTGGACGGCGGGCAGCGCCTGGTTCTCCAGCGAGCAAGGCAAGAAAGGCCGTCTGGCCGCCGGTCAGCTTGCCGATCTGGTGGTGCTGTCGAAAGACTACTTCAGTGTCGCGGAAGAGGAGATCAAAGGCATTGAGTCCGTGCTGACGGTGGTTGATGGCAAAGTGGTGTACGCCGCCGGTCACTTCTCGCCGCTGGCGCCGCCGCCTATTCCGGTGCTGCCTGAGTGGTCACCGGTGGTGAAAGTCCCGGGTCATTACCGTTCCGCTCCGCCGGCGGCGGCTAAAATCGGCGCCATAGTGCAGATGCACCAGTGCTGCGGCAGCTGCGGCGTTCACGGCCACCAACATGATATTGCGCGCAAGTCGTCGATTCCGGTCTCCGATGAGCAAGCTTTCTGGGGCGTGCTGGGCTGCTCCTGCTTTGCCTTCTGATACCTGACGCCTCCGCCCCGGCAGCTTCGGGGCGGAGGTTTCAGCCCAGGCCCGGCGTCAATAGCGCTGCTGTGAGCCAAAAAGCGCCATGCGGCGGGCAATCATCTCGCGTACTGGCTGCAGTCCCTGGGTGATGACTTTCCGCGGATCGTTCACATCGTGCCCGGTGTCGGCGGCAAAGATCGCTTTCACCTGCTGACACCAGGCGTACATGTTTTCGGTATTGACGTTAATCTTGGCGGTGCCGCAGGCAATCGCCCGGCGCATATCCTCATCGGCAATACCGGTGCCGCCATGCAGCACCAGCGGGACCTTCACGCGATCGGCAATGGCTTTCATCTCAGTAAATCCCAGCCGGGCTTTACCTTTATACAGACCATGGGTGGAACCCAGCGCGGCGGCGAGGCAATCCACCTGCGTTTCTGTCACCAGGGTGTAGCACTCTTCAGGATCGGCGTAAATGACCTCGGAGTTAACGATACCGTCTTCACTGCCGGCGATGGTCCCCAGTTCGGCCTCCACGGAGATGCCCTTGCTGTGCGCCAGCTCCACCAGGTGGCGGGTGATGGCCAGGTTTTCCCTGAACGGCAGATGTGAACCATCAAACATAATGGAACTGAAGCCGGCAGCGATCGCGGCTTCGCAGGCTTCCTGGGTGGTGCCGTGATCCAGATGCAGGGCCACCGGAATATCAATATGTAAATAATCTATGGCATTAACCACAATATCATGAATACATTTAAGCCCGAGCATATGCTTAACCGTGCCGCCAGACACGCCCAAAATAACCGGTGAGCGGCACTGCTGGGCGGTGCTTAATACGGCGCCGACCCATTCCAGATTATTAATGTTGAACTGACCGACGGCGTAACCGTTCTTTAGGGCATGCTGAAGCATGTCCTTCATCGACACTAACATATTCACCTCTTGATATGTATTAAACGCAGTTATTCTTCAAAATATTGCTTTAAGTTTCTCTCGTAGCTATTTAGCGAGTGGTGGACGACCGCCAGATCCGGCATCGATTCCCGTACCCCTTTTTTCTCAATAGAAATAGCGGCGGTCAGGCTGGCAAATAAAATAATATTATCAATATGCCACGAATAATGGACGCCATAGGTAAAGGCGCCGTGAAAAACATCCCCGGCACCGGTGGTATCAACGGCATTGCACCGCCAGGACGGGACGATCTGCAGCATACCGCTCTTTAAGAAGGCACAGCCTTTTTCGCCAAGGGTGATAAACGCCTCGCCGCGGCAAATTTTATTCAGTTCAATCAGGGCTGATTTAATGTCTGCTTCGGTGCTCAGTGAACGATAGCTCATATAATCGCGGGCGAAATGTTCGCTCACGACAAAATAGTCGGTCCAGGCCGCCAGTTTAATATTGCTGGCACGCAGTGAACCCCCGTCCATCACGACTCTGGCGGTGGGAAGTTTCTTAATTAAATATTCACTGATTTCTGCCTCGTGGCCGTCAATTAAAATGGTCACCGGCTCCTCGCTGGCAATCAATCGCTCGGCGAGGTCGTCCAGTTTCAGTTTTTGATCGTAGGTCAGGGAAGGTGGTGTTTGCATCTTGCGGGTAATAATCGTCCGCGAACCCGTTAAGCGATTGACCAGCACCGAGGCCAGCGGGGTGATCATGTCATCGGAGAAAACCACCTGGCTGGTATCCACGCCCGCCTCGGCAAATTCATCAATAATGCGCTGGCCGTAAAGGTCCTGATGCAGATGACCAATGTAATAGACCTCCTCACCCCACAATCCCAGCAGCCATGCCGCATTGGCCGCTGGGCCGCCGCCGCTTTCTATAAAATCATGACAAAAGTTTTTGGTATTCTCCTGAGGCCATTCATTGAGAAAGAAAAACTGATCGAAACAAGCAAATCCAATGGACAAAATAGCCATAACCACTCCTGATTATTGGTCAGCGGCGGGGGAGCGTGACCTCCCCGCCGGGAAAAATGACGTCGCTTATTCATTTTTCTGCTTCGCCGTGAGCTCCTCATAGCTGAGCGTATCGCCCACCACCCGTACATGACGGAAACAGAAAGGCGCCAGCAGCGCGACGAGCAGCACCAGACAAATCAGATAGATAGTGACCTGGCCAAACTGGGTGAATGCATTGCCGATGATGATGCCCCATACCGCGAAGTCGAAATCGGCGAAGGTGCTGTTTTCAAACCCGAGGTTGCCGAGCGCCGGCAGCAGCATCGCCGGCAGGAAGGCGAGGAAGATCCCACCGATAAAGGAGGCGATGATACATCCGCGCTTACCGCCCAGCTTGTCGGCGAAGACGCCGGACGTGCCGCCGCAGAAGAAGTGCGGCACCATGCCGGGAATAATCAGCGCCATGCCCAGCCCGCCGAGCAAGAGCATCCCGACCAGCCCGCCCACGAAGGAGCTGATGAATCCCACCACCACGGCGGTGGGGCTAAAGGTGAAGAATACCGCGCAGTCAACGGCCGGTATGGAGTCCGGGATCAGCTTCTGGCTGATGCCCTGGAATGCCGGCACCAGATCGCCAAGGATCAGCCGCACACCGTTGTACACAATGGCCACGCCAACGGCGAACTGCAGGCCGGTCAGCACTGAGAAGATCAGCATGTTTTGGTCGGTGATGGTGCTCAGGTATGCCGACCCGGCGACAGCGCTGCAGACAAAGTAGATAACAAACATCACGATACCGGTGGTGACTGTGGTATCGCGCAGAAAGCCCCACTTTTCTGAAATTTCGGTATCCGCGAAGGAATTTGCCGGATTGCCGGTCCGGCTGGCGATCCAGGCCGAGAGGTAGTAGCCGAGGGAGCCGAAATGACCCATGGCGATCCCTCCGTCTTCCGTGACCTGCTTGGTGTAACGCTGGCCAATGGCGGGGGAGATGGCGGACCATGATCCCAGCAGGAATCCGCCGATCAGGATCAACATCCAGCCATGGAACTCCGCCGCCTGCAGGACGGCGGAAAACAGGCAGGCGAGAAAGAACGAGTGATGGCCGGTCAGAAAGATATATTTATACTTGGTACAGCGGGCGATAATCAGGTTGAAAATAAAACCTAACAGTAAAATACTCATGGTTTCCACGCCCAGCATCTTCTGGGCGACGGAGACAATGGCTTCATTGTTTGGAATAACACCGCGGATATTAAATCCGGCCTCGATAATACCGCCCAGCGGGTTGAGATTGGCAACGATAACGCCTGCGCCAGCGCTCAACATCAAATAACCTAAAATCGGTTTTAATGTGCCGGTAAGGAGTTTATTACCGGGGGAGCGCAGCGCCACTAAACCGACAAAAGCAATCAGCCCCATTAAAAAAGCAGGTTGACTGAATATTTCCGCTAAGAAACTAAGAATAGCCTGCATGGTCGTTCCCTCTATGTTGATTAAGAGTGAGTCGCCGCAATTTTGGTCAGCGCGTCGGTAATATCCTCGGCGATCTTCGCTTTATGGACGTAGCTACGAATGATGGCGACATGACAGTGGGCCGGAAATTGATTTGCCAGTTCTTTGATCGTGACGTAAAGGTCGGCTTTTTCCCCGACGGCGTTAGCAAAATCGACCGAGGCGACGTCCGCTTTGATACCTAATTCTTCACAGATCTTTTTCACATTATTCGCAGCCATCAATGAACTGCCAATACCGTTACCACAAACCGTTCTGATAACTAACATAATGACTACTCCATTTGTTTTTGGATGAATTGTAAGACTGAATTGACGTCATTTTCCTGCTGAAGGAAGGTCACAATATCTGACTCGATCAGCGAGGCTATCAGTTGGATCATTTTGATATGACTGTCAGCGTCCGCGCCGGCGATAGCAATAATGACGGTAACCGGATCGAACTCATCGTGGCCGAAGGTCACTGGCGTGGCGGTGGTGACAAGCGAAAATCCGGTCTGCAATGCCCCTTTTTCCGGTCGGGCATGCGGCATGGCAATCCCGTCATCTATAACGATGGCAGCGCCGAAATCTTCGTATACCGTCAGCATCTCGTTGACATATTCGGGACTGCAAATCTGGCGCCTGGCGAGTAATGAACCCGCCAGTTCGATGGCCTCTTCCGCACGGGAAATATTCTGCTTAAGGGCGATTAACGTCGGGTCAAAAATAATCTCCATTCTCTGCTCCTGAACGTATTCCTGTTCCTGAGTAAAATCATGACTAAATACATTGATGAAAATGATGGATGAGATCACATCCGGGGTTTTAAATATTGATGGCGATCACATCGGCAGGAAAGTACCGGCAGAAAACGATATAAATAATTTATATATTTTTCAGTGGATTATGCAGGTTGTGTATTTAAACGCTGAAATTTGACAGAGAAAAAGTGAGAGGTAGAGCGAATTTTTTCGGCAGAAGTGTATTGCTGGTCACAATTATCGGCGGGTCATTTTCTTAAATTTTGACGCCGTTAACAAAAAAGGCCCGCCTGAGCGAGCCTTTTATAAAAACGCGTGCCGATTACAGGCTGGAGACGTTTTCGGTCAGGTATTTTGCAACGCCTTCCGGAGAGGCAGCCATACCTTCTTTTCCTTTTTCCCACTGCGCCGGGCAGACTTCGCCGTGCTCTTCGTGGAACTGCAGCGCGTCGACCATGCGCAGCATTTCGTCGATGTTACGGCCCAGCGGCAGGTCGTTAACCACCTGGTGGCGTACCACGCCGTTAGCGTCGATCAGGAAGGAGCCGCGCAGCGCTACGCCTTCGTCCGGATGCTCGATACCGTAAGCTTTCTGGATTTCACGTTTGATGTCAGCAACCATCGCGTATTTAACCGGGCCGATACCGCCCTGGTCGACCGGGGTGTTACGCCATGCGTTGTGAACGAACTCGGAATCGAAGGAAACGCCAACGACTTCTACGCCGCGTTTCTGGAATTCTTCGTAGCGTTTGTCGAACGCGATCAGCTCAGACGGGCAAACGAAGGTGAAGTCCATCGGCCAGAAGAACAGAACGGTAGGTTTACCGTTGGTGTGCTGTTTGAAATTGAATTTCTCAACGATCTCACCATTACCCAGCACAGCGGCTGCAGTAAAATCCGGCGCTTGACGAGTGACCAGAACCATTTGATTCTCCTGTAATTACTAAGGTTATTTGGAACGCAACGCGGGCAAGTATAGAGCCTGCCCGGCAATAACACAAAGAGGCGCTAACAATCGTTCAGCCAGCTTTTACCTATCAATGACGCAACGATTACAGCTGTTTGTTTTCTGCCAGGCGCATCATCTGCGGATAAAAGCGCCAGAACTGCCCCTCCAGCTGGTCGTAGTGGGTATCCAGATCCTGCCAGGAGTCGCGCAGGGCGTCGAGACGCGGACGGCGGCTGGCCATGCCGTTAAGCACGCGCTGAATAAAATCCATCTCCTGATAGCGCTCCAGCCAGCGCTCCGACCACAGGTACTGATTCAGATTGACGAAGCGTGGCGGCGAGTCAGGCAGGATGGGGACAATCTGCTGCTCGGCGTAGCGCACGAACTCGTCCAGCGGCAGGTCAGGGGAGAGCTGCGCCCAGTGCTGCGACAGGAAATGATCCCACATGACATCGAGGGTGATGGGGGCGACGCGACGGGTCTGCGGGCGAAACCACTCCAGCGCCTCTTTGACTTCCGCCAGATTGTCAGTCATCACGTCAATCCGGCGATGCATATAGATGCCGTCGATGATCTCCGCCGGATAGTCGCCCTGCGGGTTGCCGCGCACAAAATCGGCCATCAGGTTGCCGGGCAGCGAACTGTCGGCGAGATGGGCCAAGTGCAGGTGGGCGAGAAAATTCATAAAACGACATCCTTTAAATACGAGCGGGCGGGTGGAATCACCGATGTCGCGCTGAACGGCGCCTCGGTGTCCGAATGGCATGCTGTCTGGCCGCGCGCGGCACCTTTGCCACCGGTAAGGCATCCGGCTGCCGCATGGTGGCATTCGGAATGATTTGGAATATAGATTATGTCATTCATCCGGAGGGGTAAAGGTTGCAGGCGGAACGCCCCGGCACTAGACTACCCGCCTCTTTATTCAGTCTGAGTTACCGTCATGCGCGTTACCGATTTTGCTTTTGAACTACCCGAATCCCTGATTGCCCACTATCCGATGCCTGAGCGCAGCAGCTGCCGCCTGCTCTCCCTGGACGGGCCGACGGGCGCGCTGACGCATGGAACCTTCACCGATATCCTCGATAAGCTCAATCCCGGCGACCTGCTGGTGTTTAACAATACCCGGGTGATCCCGGCGCGTCTGTTCGGCCGCAAGGCCAGCGGCGGCAAGATTGAAGTGCTGGTGGAGCGGATGCTGGATGATAAGCGCATCCTGGCCCATATTCGCGCCTCGAAAGCGCCGAAACCAGGCGCCGAGCTGCTGCTGGGCGATGACGAGAGCATTAAGGCCACGATGCTGGCGCGTCATGGCGCGCTGTTTGAAGTGGAATTTAACGACGAGCGTCCGGTGCTGGAGATCCTCAACGGGATCGGCCATATGCCGCTGCCGCCCTACATTGATCGTCCTGACGAAGACGCCGACCGCGAGCTCTATCAAACCGTTTACGGCACCAGGCCGGGCGCGGTAGCCGCCCCGACCGCCGGTTTGCATTTCGACGAACCGCTGCTGGACAAACTGCGCGCCAAAGGCGTTGAGATGGCGTTTGTCACCCTGCACGTGGGGGCGGGGACCTTCCAGCCGGTGCGCGTCGACAGCATTGAAGAGCACACCATGCACTCTGAATATGCGGAAGTGCCGCAGGAGGTGGTCGATGCGGTGCTGGCGGCGAAAGCGCGCGGCAACCGCGTGATTGCGGTAGGCACCACCTCGGTACGCTCGCTGGAAAGCGCGGCGCAGGCGGCGAAAGACGCCCTGATCGCGCCGTTCTTCGACGATACGCAGATTTTCATCTACCCGGGTTATCAGTACCAGGTGATCGATGCGCTGGTGACCAACTTCCATCTCCCTGAATCCACACTGATTATGCTGGTGTCGGCGTTTGCGGGTTATCAGCACACCATGAACGCCTATCAGGTGGCGGTTGAGCAGAAATATCGCTTTTTTAGCTACGGGGATGCGATGTTTATCACGTACAATCCGCAGGCTATTTCTGAGCGTCCCTGAAAAGGCCGGCCCGCCGGCTTTTTGGACGCCATGACGCATTTTTTAGCCACGGAATCATTCCGTGGCGAGTATGAAAACGTCGGACTGTTTTTCTGACGCAGGAGCAAGCATGAAATTTGAACTGGATACCACCGACGGTCGCGCCCGCCGCGGTCGCTTGGTGTTTGAGCGCGGCGTGGTGGAAACACCGGCCTTTATGCCCGTTGGCACCTACGGCACCGTCAAAGGGATGACGCCGGAAGAGGTGGAAGCCACCGGCGCGCAGATTATTCTCGGCAACACCTTCCACCTGTGGCTGCGCCCAGGTCAGGAGATCATGAAGCTGCACGGCGATCTGCACGATTTTATGCAGTGGAAAGGACCGATCCTTACCGATTCCGGCGGCTTCCAGGTATTCAGCCTTGGCGATATTCGTAAGATCACCGAGCAGGGCGTCCACTTCCGCAACCCGATCAACGGCGATCCGATTTTCCTCGATCCGGAAAAATCGATGGAGATTCAGTACGATCTCGGTTCCGACATCGTGATGATCTTCGACGAGTGTACACCGTACCCGGCGGACTGGGATTACGCCAAGCGCTCGATGGAGATGTCTCTGCGCTGGGCCAAGCGCAGCCGTGACCGTTTCGATGGCCTCGGCAATAAAAACGCGCTGTTTGGCATCATTCAGGGCAGCGTTTACGAAGATTTACGTGATATCTCGGTGAAAGGTCTGGTAGAGATTGGCTTTGATGGCTACGCTGTCGGCGGTTTGGCGGTCGGTGAGCCGAAGGAAGACATGCATCGCATTCTGGAACACGTCTGCCCGCAGATCCCGGCCGATAAGCCACGATACCTGATGGGCGTCGGGAAGCCGGAAGATCTGGTGGAAGGGGTACGTCGCGGTATCGATATGTTCGACTGCGTCATGCCGACGCGCAACGCGCGTAACGGCCACCTGTTCGTCACCGACGGCGTGGTGAAAATCCGCAACGCGAAGCACAAAAGCGATACCGCACCGCTGGACGCCGAGTGTGATTGCTATACATGTCGCAATTATTCACGCGCTTACTTGCATCACCTCGACCGTTGCAACGAAATATTGGGCGCGCGTCTCAATACCATTCATAACCTGCGCTACTATCAGCGTTTAATGGCTGGTTTACGCAAGGCTATCGAAGAGGGTAAATTAGAGAGCTTCGTGACCGATTTTTACCAACGTCAGGGGCGCACCGTGCCTCCTTTGAACGTTGATTAATTTTAATAATGAGGGAATTTCAATGAGCTTTTTTATTTCTGATGCGGTAGCGGCAACGGGTGCACCGGCGCAGGGCAGCCCGATGTCTCTGATTCTGATGCTGGTGGTGTTCGGTCTGATTTTTTACTTCATGATCCTGCGTCCACAGCAGAAGCGCACCAAGGAACACAAGAACCTGATGAACTCCATCGCCAAAGGTGATGAAGTGCTGACCAACGGCGGTCTGGTCGGTCGCGTGACCAAAGTAGCGGAAACTGGCTACATTGCTATCGCGCTGAACGATACCACTGAAGTGGTTATCAAACGTGACTTCGTTGCTGCCGTTCTGCCGAAAGGCACCATGAAGGCGCTGTAATCTAACTTTTCCCAAAGGGAACTGCCGTGTTAAACCGTTATCCTTTGTGGAAGTACGTCATGCTGGTCGTCGTCATTGTCGTCGGCCTGATCTATGCGCTTCCCAACCTGTATGGTGAGGATCCGGCTGTTCAAATCACTGGCGCGCGCGGCGTCGCCGCCAGTGAGCAAACGCTGATCCAGGTCCAGAAAACTTTACAAGAAGAAAAAATAACCGCGAAGTCTGTGGCACTGGAAGAGGGCGCTATTCTTGCGCGCTTCGACACCACTGATACCCAGCTGCGTGCGCGTGAAGCGCTGCTTACCGTGCTGGGTGACAAATACGTCGTGGCGCTAAACCTTGCTCCGGCAACCCCACGCTGGCTGGCGGCACTCTATGCCGAGCCAATGAAGCTGGGTCTTGATCTGCGCGGCGGCGTGCACTTCCTGATGGAAGTCGACATGGACACCGCGTTAGGCAAGCTGCAGGAACAGAACATCGACAGCCTGCGCAGCGAACTGCGTGACAAAGGCATTCCTTACGCGACCGTGCGCAAGGAAGACAACTACGGTCTGAGCATCGTCTTCCGCGACAGCGCGGCGCGCGACCAGGCTATCTCTTATCTCAGCCCTCGCCATCGCGATCTGGTGATTTCCTCTCAGGGTGACAACAGCCTGAAAGCGGTGATGACCGATGAGCGCCTGAAAGAAGCCCGTGAGTACGCGGTTCAGCAGAACATTAACATTCTGCGTAACCGTGTGAACCAGCTGGGCGTCGCCGAACCACTGGTTCAGCGTCAGGGTGCTGACCGCATCGTGGTTGAGCTGCCGGGTATCCAGGATACCGCGCGGGCGAAAGAGATCCTTGGCGCAACCGCGACCCTCGAGTTCCGTCTGGTCAATACCAACGTGGACCAGTCCGCCGCCGCCTCTGGCCGCGTGCCGGGCGACTCGGAAGTGAAAGAGACGCGTGAAGGCCAGCCGGTGGTGCTGTACAAGCGGGTGATCCTGACCGGTGACCATATCACCGACTCGACCTCCAGCATGGATGAGTACAACCAGCCGCAGGTCAACATCTCGCTGGACAGCGCGGGCGGTAATATCATGTCTAACTTCACCAAGGACAATATCGGCAAGCCGATGGCGACCCTGTTCGTGGAGTATAAAGACAGCGGTAAGAAAGATGCTAACGGCCGCGCTATCCTGGCGAAAGAGGAAGAGGTGATTAACATCGCCAACATCCAGTCGCGTCTGGGTAACAGCTTCCGTATCACCGGTATCAGCAATCCGAACGAAGCGCGCCAGCTGTCGCTGCTGCTGCGTGCCGGTGCGCTGATTGCGCCGATTCAGATCGTCGAAGAGCGGACTATCGGCCCAACCCTCGGTATGCAGAACATCAAGCAGGGCCTGGAAGCGTGTCTGGCCGGTCTGGTGGTCTCTATCCTGTTCATGATCTTCTTCTACAAGAAGTTCGGTCTGATTGCGACCTCGGCGCTGATTGCCAACCTGGTACTGATTGTCGGCATTATGTCCCTGATCCCGGGGGCGACGCTGACCATGCCGGGCATCGCGGGTATCGTATTAACCCTTGCGGTGGCGGTCGATGCTAACGTTCTTATCAACGAACGTATCAAAGAAGAGCTGAGCAACGGGCGTTCCGTTCAGCAGGCGATTGACGAAGGTTATCGCGGCGCGTTCAGCTCGATCTTCGATGCCAACGTGACGACGCTAATCAAAGTGATCATCCTGTACGCCGTCGGTACTGGTGCCATTAAAGGGTTTGCGATTACCACCGGTATCGGTATCGCGACCTCAATGTTTACCGCTATCGTCGGCACCCGTGCCATCGTGAACCTGCTGTACGGCGGCAAGCGCGTTAAAAAGCTGTCTATCTGAGGAGTGCGTTGTGGCACAGGAATATACTGTTGAACAATTGAACCACGGCCGTAAAGTCTGGGACTTTATGCGCTGGGACTACTGGGCCTTCGGCATTTCAGGTTTTCTGCTGATTGTGTCGATTGCCATCATTGGCGTCCGCGGCTTTAACTGGGGGCTCGATTTCACCGGTGGTACGGTGATCGAAATTACCCTTGAGAAGCCGGTCGATCTGGACCAGATGCGCGATTCCCTGCAGAAAGCGGGCTTTGAAGAGCCGCAGGTGCAGAACTTTGGCAGCAGCCGCGACATCATGGTACGTATGCCGCCGGTGCATGACGCCAACGGCAGCCAGGAGCTGGGCAGCAAGGTCGTGACGGTGATTAACGAATCGACCAGTCAGAATGCGGCGGTGAAGCGAATTGAGTTTGTCGGCCCGAGCGTCGGCGCGGACCTCGCGCAAACCGGCGCCCTGGCGCTGATTGCGGCGCTGGTCTGTATCCTGATCTACGTCGGCTTCCGCTTCGAATGGCGTCTGGCCGCCGGGGTGGTTATCGCCCTGGCGCACGACGTGGTGATCACCATGGGCGTACTGTCGCTGTTCCATATCGAAATCGACCTGACCATCGTGGCCTCGTTGATGTCGGTTATCGGCTACTCGCTGAACGACAGTATCGTGGTATCGGACCGTATCCGTGAAAACTTCCGTAAGATCCGCCGCGGTACGCCGTACGAGATCTTTAACGTGTCGTTGACCCAGACGCTGCACCGTACCTTGATCACCTCCGGGACTACCTTGATGGTGATCCTGATGCTGTTCCTGTTCGGTGGCCCGATTCTGGAAGGCTTCTCGCTGACCATGCTGATCGGTGTCTCCATCGGTACGGCTTCTTCTATCTACGTCGCCTCTGCGCTGGCGTTGAAACTGGGTATGAAGCGCGAGCATCTGATCCAGCAGAAGGTCGAGAAAGAAGGGGCGGATCAGCCGTCTATTCTGCCGTAATACGGTTCAGTTGAGATAAAGCAATCCCGGCCCAGGTGGCCGGGATTTTTTTTGTTCGCGATAAAACCTGCTGACAGTATGCTGTCAGGAGCCCTCCCATACACTACTTCTGAACTCACTAACGAGCAGGAGGAAGTATGAATAACGTGATTAACTGGTTTGAAATTCCGGTCGCCGATATGGATCGCGCCGTCGCGTTTTATGAGCCGGTGATGCAGGTGACGCTGCGTCGCGAAACCATGGACTGCGCCGAACTGGCGGTGTTCCCGCATCAGGATCCGGCCCCTGGCGGCGCGCTGGCCAAATTTGAGGGTATCGCGCCTTCAGCGCAGGGCGCTATTATTTACCTGCATACTGACCATCTTGCCGCCACGCTGGACCGCGTTGCCTCGGTGGGTGGGGCGTGTGTTTTCGGGCCGCTGACGCTGCCGAATGATATTGGCACCATCGCGCTGTTTACTGACAGCGAGGGCAACCGCGTCGGCCTGCACCAGCCGGCTTAACCTAAACTTTTTGTGAAGTGAGACATGACCCGACGCGCCGACCGTTTATTTCAGATTGTGCAGATCCTGCGCGGCAGGCGGCTCACTACCGCCGCGCTGCTGGCGGAGCGGCTGGGCGTGTCGGAGCGCACCGTGTATCGCGATATTCGCGATCTCTCCCTCTCCGGCGTGCCGGTGGAGGGCGAGGCGGGGAGTGGTTATCGCCTGCTGGCGGGTTACGATCTGCCGCCGCTGATGCTGACCACCAAAGAATCCGAAGCGCTGATCGCCGCGATTCGGCTGCTGAAAACCTGGGGTGGTGAGGCGCTGTCGCAATCGCTGGAATCCGCCCAGGAGAAGATGCTGGCGATCCTGCCCGAAGCGCGCCGGCGCCAGGCGGAGCAGACCCGCCTGTTTGCCCCCGATCTCGGCGCCCATCGTTATGCCAAAACCTATTTTGACGTCATTCATCAGGCGGTCTCCGGCCAGCAGGTGCTACAGCTGTGCTATCAGGATGAGTCTGGCCGGGTGACCGAGCGCGACGTGCTGCCGCTGGGGCTGTTTTTCTGGGGGGAGCGCTGGCTGCTGGTGGCCTGGTGCGAGCTGCGTAATGATTATCGTAACTTTCGCCTCGACCGCTGTTTGGCGGTCAGGGCGACCGAGCGTCGATTCAGCGAGTGTGCCGATCGCTCATTAAGCGATTTTCTGCGCAAGGTGCGGTGCGACGTGTGGGAGAAATAAAAACGCCCGGGTGGCCCGGGCGCTGTGTTGCCGTATCAGCAATTAGAAGTTGTAACCGACCACGAAGTAACCACCCCAGCCGGTCGAGCGGACGCTGAAATCGCCATCGCCGAAGTTCAGCTTGGCATCGTCAGCCCACTGGCCGCCGTTATGGAAGTAACGGGCCACCACCGAGTAGTGCCAGTGCGCGTAGTTCAGCGCCAGGATGTGGCTGGAAGCGATGGAGTTGCTGGTGCGCGCGTGCTTCCCGTTCAGATCGTAGAAGTTGTCATCGCCGAGGTCAGAACCCCAGTCGAAGTTGGTGAAGCCGATGTAGCTCAGCGAGCCGCCCCACAGGTCGGTCAGCGGCACGAAGTATTTCACTTTGAAGCGGTAGCCGTCCCACTCGTTTTCGTTGGACGCGCCGTAGTTCTGCCACTGGTATTTGGCGTAGACGTTCAGTGACAGGCTCATCGGCAGGCCGGTATCAATATCGGTACCCAGACCCATATACCAGGTGCTCTGCTCCTGAGAATCGTTGCGGCCCATATCGTAGATATAGTTGTTCGCGAAGTACCACTCTTTGAACGGCCCGAAGCTCAGATCGGTATTGGTCAGCTTATCGATAGAGAAACGCGGTTCGATCTCCATAAACAGCGGCGAGCCGTTGTTCCAGATACCTTTTGCCGTGCTGTTGCCGCCGAAGAATACCGGGGCATCGATATAGCCGTAGAAATCAAACCAGTCTTTTTTGGCGAACGCTTCATATTCCAGGTAGGTATCGTTACGGATCTGCGGTCCAAAACGGGTGTGATAGCTGCCCACCACGTTAACACTCTGGTGCCACCAGTCAGACAGGTACTGCGGTTTATCGTTTTCTGCCGCGCCCGCAGTAAAAGAAGTGGAGAGCGCCACAACCGCACCCGCTGCCAGTAATGTTTTTTTCATAGTAATGCCACTGTTTAATTTGAGCCTGAAGGCGTTAAAAGAAGTGCCGAAGCGTTTCTAAATATTTCGTCTTTCTGTGGGGGTCTATTATAGGAATCATTGCTCACAAAAATACGTGTTGTTTCACATAACCAGAACATGCGTAATCGATTGCGTTCACGATTCTATGCATTTCTTGACAAAATGCTACTGAAAATCGCGGGGCAGAACGATTTCTAATGAACTCTTGTGAAAAGTTGTAAGTGGATAAAAACGACGGGGGCAGGACGTCGCCGGGCAGGGGCTGGCCCGGCGTGAAGGCTTACTGTGCGGCGGCGGGCTGGATATCGTGGACGCGAATAAAACCAACTTTGTCCGGCGTCACGTTCAGGCGCAGCGGGATATCCACATCGCTGGGGGCGAGGATGCTGGCCGGGGCGCTAATCAGCTGATCCTGAACATTGATTTCCTGATAGCTGTGGGTGGTGCCGGTGATCTGCCCGGAGGCGACGGTGGCGGTAAAGGCCGGCAGCGGATCGTTGGATTCACCCTGAATGCGTAAAGTCAGGCGTGACCCGTCGCCATCCGGCGTAATGCTGCCCACCGACATGCGCAGGGTGCCGATCTGGCTCTCCAGCCGCGCCGGGGTTTTGGCATCCGGCAGCAGATAGACGCCGCGGGTGGATTTCGCGTTCAGCGCATTTTGCTGGGTGATTTTAATCGTTTGCTGATTAAGCTGGGTCATCTCCTGGCTCAGCGTACTCACGCTCTGGTGCATCTGGCGGACTTCGCTTTGCTGGGCGCAGGCGCTCAGGGTGAACAGGCTGCCAACGATGGCGAGTTTCAGGTAACGTCTTGTCATGGTCAGGATTCCGTTTGCAGAGGATGCTTAATGGTAGCCAAACCGCCTGCCTCTCCCATAGATCCTTTGTCTCAAAAGCTCTTTCTTTGTAGTCAGGTCACTTCGCGGTAAACTACCCTTCAGTTTAACTACCTGTCAGGACGCGCTATGCATTGCCCTTTCTGTTTCGCCGTGGATACCAAAGTGATCGACTCTCGTCTGGTGGGGGAAGGCTCTTCTGTGCGTCGCCGTCGGCAGTGTCTGGTCTGTAACGAACGCTTTACTACCTTCGAAGTGGCGGAGCTGGTGATGCCCCGGGTGGTGAAGAGTAACGATGTGCGCGAACCCTTCAACGAAGACAAGCTGCGCAGCGGGATGCTGAAAGCGCTGGAGAAACGCCCGGTTAGCGCCGATGACGTGGAAATGGCGGTCAACCATATCAAAACCCATCTGCGTGGCACCGGTGAGCGCGAAGTGGCGAGCAAAATGATTGGCAATCTGGTGATGGAGCAGCTGAAGAAGCTCGATAAGGTCGCCTATATTCGCTTCGCTTCCGTCTATCGCAGCTTCGAAGACATCAAAGAGTTCGGCGAAGAGATCGCCCGTTTACAGGACTAAGCCATGCAGGACGAAATGTACATGGCGCGTGCGCTTAAGCTTGCCGCGCGCGGTCGCTTTACCACCCATCCTAACCCTAACGTCGGCTGCGTCATTGTGAAAGACGGCGAGATCGTCGGCGAGGGCTTTCACTATCGCGCCGGCGAGCCGCACGCCGAAGTGCACGCGCTCCGCATGGCCGGCGAAAAGGCGCAGGGCGCCACCGCCTACGTCACCCTTGAGCCCTGCAGCCACCATGGCCGTACGCCGCCATGCTGCGATGCGCTGATTGCCGCCGGCGTCAGCCGCGTGGTGGCGGCGATGCAGGACCCAAACCCGCAGGTGGCGGGGCGCGGTCTGTATCGTTTGCAGCAGGCCGGTATTGACGTCAGCCACGGGCTGATGATGAACGAAGCGGAAGCGCTGAATAAGGGCTTCCTGAAGCGGATGCGCACCGGTTTTCCCTGGGTGCAGCTGAAGCTGGGCGCCTCGCTGGACGGCCGCACGGCGATGGCCAGCGGTGAAAGCCAGTGGATCACCTCCCCGCAGGCACGACGCGACGTGCAGCGTCTGCGCGCCCAGAGTCATGCGATCCTCACCAGCAGCGCCACCGTGCTGGCGGACGATCCGGCGCTGACCGTGCGCTGGCAGGAGTTGAGCGCCGATACCCAGGCGCTTTATCCCGAAGAGAATTTGCGCCAACCGCTGCGCGTCGTCATCGACAGTCAGAACCGCGTCACGCCTGAGCACCGTATTGTGCAGCAGGCAGGAGAAACGCTGTTTGCCCGCCTGCGTGCGGATGAGCGCCAGTGGCCGGAAAGCGTTCGTACGCTGCTGGTGCCGGAACATAACGGCCATCTCGATCTGGTGTTGCTGATGATGCTGCTTGGCAAACAGCAGGTGAACAGCGTCTGGGTGGAGGCGGGAGCGACGCTTGCCGGGGCGCTGCTGCAGGCTGGCCTTGTCGACGAGCTTATCGTCTATATTGCGCCTAAACTGTTAGGCAATGCGGCGCGTGGATTATGCGCGCTGCCGGGGCTTGAAGAACTGAGCCAGGCACCCCATTTCAAATTCAATGAGATACGTCAGGTTGGCCCGGATGTCTGCCTGCATTTAACCACTGCGTGAGGCTTTCCTGATTATTAGGAAGCAGCGCTCAGAATAATATGATAAAATCCGCCCCCCTTGCGGGGCACATGAACCCGAAGGAAGAGTATGAACATTATTGAAGCTAACGTTGCTACCCCGGACGCTCGCGTCGCCATCACCATTGCGCGTTTCAACAACTTTATCAATGACAGCCTGCTGGAAGGTGCGATTGACGCCCTGAAACGCATTGGTCAGGTAAAAGATGAAAACATCACCGTTGTTTGGGTTCCAGGCGCGTATGAGCTGCCGCTGGCGGCTGGCGCACTGGCGAAAACCGGTAAATATGACGCGGTGATCGCGCTGGGTACGGTGATCCGCGGCGGTACTGCCCACTTTGAATATGTGGCTGGCGGTGCCAGCAATGGCCTGGCGCATGTCGCTCAGGACAGCGAAATCCCGGTAGCCTTTGGTGTTCTGACCACTGAAAGTATTGAACAAGCCATCGAGCGCGCTGGCACCAAAGCCGGTAACAAAGGCGCAGAAGCTGCGCTGACCGCGCTGGAAATGATTAACGTATTGAAAGCCATCAAGGCCTGATTTTTGTAAGGGGAATTCCGTGAAACCTGCTGCTCGTCGCCGCGCCCGTGAGTGTGCCGTCCAGGCGCTCTACTCCTGGCAGTTGTCCCACAACGACATCGCTGATGTCGAATACCAGTTCCTGGCGGAACAGGACGTAAAAGATGTAGATGTTCTGTATTTCCGTGAACTGCTGTCCGGAGTGGCGACTAACAGCGCGTACCTCGACGGCCTGATGAAGCCCTACCTGTCCCGTCAGCTGGAAGAGCTGGGCCAGGTGGAAAAAGCGGTGCTGCGTATCGCGCTGTTTGAGCTGTCCAAACGTGATGACGTACCGTATAAAGTGGCCATCAATGAAGCTATCGAACTGGCGAAAACCTTCGGCGCTGAAGATAGCCATAAGTTCGTCAACGGCGTGCTGGACAAAGCGGCTCCGGTAATTCGTCCCCGCAAAAAGTAAACGCCAGGCCGGGCTTTGCAGGATATCATCCAGCGAACCCGGCCTTATTTTTTTCTTTGCTGAGGCATAACGTATGGCATGCGGCGAATTTTCCCTGATTGCCCGTTATTTTGATCGCGTTAAAAGCGCCCGCCTTGATGTTGAAACCGGCATCGGCGATGACTGCGCGCTCCTGAATATCCCCGAGAAAAAAACGCTGGCAATCAGCACCGACACCCTGGTGGCGGGCAATCACTTCCTACCCGATATCGACCCTGCCGACCTCGCTTATAAAGCGCTGGCGGTGAACCTGAGCGACCTCGCGGCGATGGGCGCGGAACCGGCGTGGCTCACGCTGGCGCTGACTTTGCCAGAGGTGGATGAAACCTGGCTGGAAGCCTTTAGCGACAGCCTGTTTGTCCAGCTGGACTATTACGATATGCAGCTGATTGGCGGTGATACCACCCGTGGCCCGCTCGCCATGACGCTGGGTATTCACGGCTTTGTGCCGCCAGGGCGCGCCATGAAACGCGCTGGCGCGAAGCCAGGAGACTGGATCTATGTCACCGGCACCCCGGGAGACAGCGCCGCCGGCCTGGCCGTGTTGCAGAACCGGCTGACGGTGGATGAACCGTCTGACGCCGACTACCTGCTGGCCCGTCATCTGCGGCCGATGCCGCGCGTGCTGCAGGGCCAGGCGCTGCGTGACCTGGCGACATCGGCTATCGATCTTTCCGACGGCCTGATTTCCGATCTGGCCCATGTTCTTAAAGCCAGCGGCTGCGGCGCGCGCATCGATCTCGATGCCATGCCGTATTCCGACGCGATGCTGCGCCAGGTGGAGCCCGAGCAGGCGCTGCGCTGGGCGCTCGCCGGCGGAGAAGATTACGAACTGTGCTTTACCGTACCGGAGCTGAACCGCGGGGCGCTGGATGTGGCTCTCGGCCATCTTGGCGCGCGTTTTACCTGTATCGGACAGATTGCGCCGGAGAGCGAAGGGCTGCAGTTTATCCGCGACGGTAAGCCGGTCGCGCTTGATTTAAAGGGATACGATCACTTTGCGTAGTCGAGACGAGGCGCTACGCCGCCTGAGTATGCGTAACCCGTGGCATCTGCTGGCGACTGGCTTTGGCAGCGGCTTAAGCCCGGTGGTTCCGGGGACGATGGGGTCGCTGGCGGCGATCCCATTCTGGTATCTGATGACCTTTCTCCCCTGGCAGCTCTACTCGCTGGTGGTGATGATGAGCATCTGTATTGGGGTTTATCTTTGCCATCGTACGGC
Source organism: Klebsiella sp. A-Nf5 (assembly GCF_002810545.1). NCBI lineage: Bacteria > Pseudomonadati > Pseudomonadota > Gammaproteobacteria > Enterobacterales > Enterobacteriaceae > Klebsiella > Klebsiella sp. A-Nf5. The sequence continues at coordinate 166,363 of NZ_PIOG01000222.1, forward strand.
CAAAGATATGGGCACTCATGACCACGGCAGTATTGTCTGGGATGAGTTTGTCGGGATGTGGATCACCCTGATGGCGCTGCCGACCCTGGACTGGCAGTGGGTGGCCGCCGGCTTCGTGATTTTCCGTATCTTCGATATGTGGAAGCCGTGGCCGATTCGCTGGTTTGACCGCAATATTCACGGCGGAATGGGGATTATGGTCGACGATATCGTCGCCGGCGTGATCTCGGCCGGCGTGCTGTATGTCATTGGCCATCACTGGCCCATCGGTCTGCTTTAATCGTCTGTCCCCGGTAGCATCCTGCTGCCGGGGAAACCACACTTGTTACTTAAATCCCACCACCGGATGCGGCTGATACGGCGCCTCCAGCTTGTCGATCTGTTCCGGAGAAAGCGTCAAATCCACCGCCTGCAGCAGGTCGTCGAGCTGTTCCTGACGCGATGGACCGATAATCGGCGCGGCAACGCCGGGTTTGCTTAACAGCCAGGCGAGGGCGACCTGGGCGCGGCTGGCGTCGAGTTCTTCCGCCACGTCCGCGAGATTCCCGGCGATCTGCGCGTCGTTTTCTTCGCTGGTGCTGTAAAGCGTTTTGCCGAACTCATCCGAAACCAGCCGGGCGGTGGTCTCTCCCCAGGGGCGGGTCAGTCTGCCGCGCGCCAGCGGGCTCCACGGGATCACCGCCACGCCGTTGTGCTGACACAGCGGCAGCATCTCATTCTCTTCTTCCCGGTAAATCAGATTGTAGTGATCCTGCATGGTGACGAAGCGCGCCCAGCCGTTCTGCTGCTGGAGCGCCAGCGCCTGGGCAAACTGTCGGGCATGCATGGACGAGGCGCCGATATAGCGCGCTTTGCCGGCTTTCACCACCTCGTCCAGCGCTTCGAGGGTCTCTTCAATCGGGGTGGTATAGTCCCAGCGGTGGATCTGCAGCAGGTCGACATAGTCCATCCCGAGACGGCGCAGACTGTCGTCGATGGAGCGCAGGATCTGCGCCCGGGAAAGCCCTTCTGCCAGATCGCCGACCTGGTGATACACCTTGGTGGCGACAACCACCTCGTCACGGCGGGCAAAGTCGCGCAGGGCGCGGCCGACGATCTCTTCACTGCTGCCGTCGGAGTAGCTGTTTGCGGTATCGAAGAAGTTGATGCCGCCTTCAATGGCGTGCTGGATAAGCGGGCGGCTGCTCTCTTCCGGAAGCGTCCAGGCGTGTCTGCCGCGGTCTGGCTCGCCGAAGGTCATACAGCCGAGGCAGAGTCGGGAAACACGTAAGGCAGTATCACCGAGGGGGACATAGTGCATAGTGCGCTCCTGCTATTCATCAAGGGTATCCCTTAAGCATAGCAGGAGCAGGGGGGCAATTATGCCAGCCAGTCGCGGATTTTGGCTTCAATACCGGCGGCATCGAGGCCAAGGTCGGCGCGGATCTCTTCCTGAGTGCCCTGAGGAATAAAGCAATCCGGCAGGCCAATATTGAGCACCGGTACCACCCGGCGATGGGCCATCAGCACTTCGTTCACGCCACTGCCGGCGCCGCCCATGATGGCGTTTTCCTCCAGCGTCACCAGCGCGTCGTGTTCGCCGGCCAACTGCAGGATCAGCGCCGTATCCAGCGGCTTCACAAATCGCATATCCACGAGGGTCGCGTTGAGTTTATCCGCTACTGCCGCGGCTTCCGGCAGCAGGGTGCCGAAGTTAAGGATCGCCAGCTTCTCGCCCTGGCGTTTCACCACCCCTTTGCCGATCGGCAGCGATGCCAGCGGCTCCAGCGTCGCGCCGGTGCCACTGCCGCGCGGATAGCGCACGGCGCAGGGGCCGTCATTGTAGTGGTAGCCGGTGTACAGCATCTGGCGACATTCATTTTCATCGCTCGGGGTCATCACCACCATATCCGGAATACAGCGCAGGAAGGAGAGATCGAACGCCCCCTGATGCGTCTGGCCGTCTGCGCCGACAATCCCGGCGCGGTCGATAGCAAACAGCACCGGCAGTTTCTGGATAGCCACATCGTGGATCACCTGATCGTAGGCTCGCTGCAGGAAGGTGGAGTAGATCGCCACCACCGGCTTGTAGTCGCCAATCGCCAGCCCGGCGGCGAAGGTGACCGCATGCTGCTCGGCGATGGCGACGTCAAAGTACTGATCGGGGAATTTCTTCGAAAATTCCACCATGCCTGAGCCTTCGCGCATCGCCGGGGTGATCGCCATCAGCTTGCTGTCTTTGGCCGCCGTCTCGCACAGCCAGTCGCCGAAGATTTTCGAGTAGGATGGGAGGCCGCCGCTGCTTTTGGGCAGTACGCCGCTGGTATGGTCGAATTTTGGCACCGCATGGAAGGTGATAGGGTCTTTCTCGGCGGGCTCATAGCCGCGGCCCTTTTTGGTCATAATATGCAGGAACTGCGGGCCTTTCAGATCGCGCATGTTCTTCAGCGTGCTGACCAGACCGAGCACATCGTGGCCATCGACCGGCCCGATGTAGTTAAAGCCCAGCTCTTCAAACAGCGTTCCCGGTACCACCATCCCTTTGATATGTTCTTCGGTCCGTTTAAGCAGCTCTTTAATCGGCGGCACCCCGGAGAAGACCTTTTTGCCCCCTTCGCGCAGGGTGGAGTAGAGCTTACCGGAGAGCAACTGCGCCAGATGATTGTTCAGCGCGCCGACGTTCTCGGAAATCGACATTTCATTGTCATTCAGCACGACCAGCAGGTCGGGTTTGATATCCCCGGCGTGGTTCATCGCTTCAAACGCCATGCCGGCGGTGATCGCCCCGTCGCCAATCACGCACACTGCGCGCCGCTGCTTATCCTCTTTCGCGGCGGCGATAGCCACCCCGATACCGGCGGAAATGGAGGTGGAGGAGTGGCCGACGCTCAGCACGTCATACTCGCTTTCACCGCGCCACGGGAAGGGATGCAGGCCGCCTTTCTGACGAATGGTGCCGATTTTGTCCCGGCGGCCGGTCAGAATTTTATGCGGGTAGGCCTGATGGCCGACGTCCCAGATCAGGCGATCGAACGGCGTGTTATACACGTAGTGCAGCGCCACGGTCAGTTCCACCGTGCCGAGGCCAGAGGCAAAGTGACCGCTGGAGCGGCTGACGCTGTCCAGCAGATAGCGCCGTAGCTCATCACACAGCTTCGGCAGGCTCTCTTTTGGCAACAGGCGCAACTCCTGGGTGGAATCTACCAGCGCCAGGGTCGGGTATTTGGCAATATCAAAACTCATCAGAGACTCATTTTTTGTTTATTTATCGCGCTGAATAATGTAATTCGCGAGCGCTTCCAGTGCCGAAGTATCCAGAGATTGTGCAGCCAGCTCATCTAACGACCGGCGGGCATCAGCGATCAGGTCGTGCGCTTTCTTCCGGGCTTGCTCAAGACCCAGGAGGGCGGGATAGGTGCTTTTACCCAATTGCTGGTCGGCACCCTGACGTTTGCCAAGGGTCGCAGTATCCCCTACCACGTCGAGAATGTCATCCTGGACCTGGAAGGCCAGGCCGATATTTTCCGCATAGCGATCCAGCGCGGGCAGGGCGGCGCGGCCGCGTTCGCCGGCACTCAGCGCCCCCATCCGGACGGCGGCGCGGATCAACGCCCCCGTTTTGTGGCGATGGATACGCTCCAGCGCCTGCAGATCCACCTGCTGTCCTTCCGCCTGCAGATCCAGCGCCTGGCCGCCGCACATACCCGCCACGCCGCTGGCCTGCGCCAGTTCGGAGACCATCGCCAGCCGGTCCCGGTCAGAGACGTCGACCATCGGCGCATCACTGAGTATAGAGAACGCCAGCGTTTGCAGGGCATCTCCCGCAAGAATTGCGTTGGCTTCGCCAAATTTAATATGACAGGTCGGCAGTCCGCGACGCAGATCGTCATCATCCATCGCCGGCAAATCATCATGCATCAGGGAATAAGCATGAATACATTCGACCGCAGCGGCGGGGGCATCGAGCGTGGTGCGACTGACGCCGAACATCGTGCCGGTGGCATAGACAAGGAAGGGGCGCAGGCGTTTACCCCCTAAGAGTGCGCCATAATGCATCGCTTCCACCAGCGGAGTGTTCTGAAAAGGCTGCGGCGCGATAAAACGGCGCAATGCCCCATTAGCCTGTTCCACACAGGCCTGCAATTGTTGCGGGAAATCCATTTTATTCAGCGTCCGGCGTAAAAGGCGTGGTCGGGGAATCTTCACTATCCGCCAGCAGGATCTGCACGCGCTGTTCGGCCTTCTGCAGCTGACTTTGCCCCTGGCGCGCCAGCTGTACGCCGCGTTCAAATTCGCTTAGCGCTTCCTCTAACGGCAAATCGCCGCTTTCCAGACGGTTAACGATCTGCTCCAGTTCGCCCAGAGCAGTTTCAAAGCTGGCCGGGGCCTCATTTTTCTTTGGCATAGTGAATGTAGACTCTTGTTATGTCGCGACGGCAATACCGGGTATGGTAACGAAGTCACGCGTGTAAGCAAATAACGCGCAATGGTGATATACTCCGCGCCCAGGATGCAGGCACCGGTGTGCGCTGCTTTACAACTTTTGCTTATAGCCCTGTCGGGCTTGCCAACGAACTATTGTCGCCATGAAGTTTATCATTAAATTGTTCCCGGAAATCACCATCAAAAGCCAATCTGTGCGGTTGCGCTTCATTAAAATCTTAACCGGGAACATTCGTAACGTTCTCAAAAACTATGACGAGACGCTGGCCGTCGTCCGTCATTGGGATCATATCGAAGTTCGCGCGAAAGATGAAAATCAGCGCCCGGCTATTCGCGATGCGCTGACCCGTATCCCCGGCATCCACCATATTCTGGAAGTCGAAGACGTACCGTTCACCTCGCTGCACGATATTTTTGAAAAGACGCTGCCGCTGTGGCGCGAGGCGCTGGAAGGCAAAACCTTCTGCGTGCGTGTGAAGCGTCGCGGTAAACATGAATTCACCTCAATTGAGGTGGAACGCTACGTCGGCGGCGGTCTGAATCAGCATATTGAAACGGCGCGCGTGAAGCTGACCGACCCGGACGTCACCGTCAATCTCGAGATTGAAAACGATCGCCTGCTGCTGGTGAAAGGCCGCTATGAAGGCATCGGCGGCTTCCCGATCGGCACCCAGGAAGATGTGCTGTCGCTGATCTCCGGCGGCTTCGACTCCGGCGTTTCCAGCTATATGCTGATGCGCCGCGGCTGCCGCGTGCACTACTGCTTCTTTAACCTTGGCGGCGCCGCCCATGAGATTGGCGTCCGCCAGGTCGCACATTACCTGTGGAACCGCTTCGGCAGCTCGCACCGCGTTCGCTTTGTGGCGATTAACTTTGAGCCGGTGGTCGGCGAAATCCTCGAAAAAGTGGACGACGGCCAGATGGGCGTCGTGCTCAAACGTATGATGGTCCGCGCCGCGTCAAAAGTCGCGGAACGCTACGGCGTGCAGGCGCTGGTCACCGGCGAAGCGCTCGGTCAGGTCTCCAGTCAGACCCTCACTAACCTGCGCCTGATCGACAATGTCTCCGATACTCTGATCCTGCGCCCGCTGATTTCGCACGATAAAGAGCACATCATCGACCTGGCGCGTGAGATCGGCACGGAAGATTTCGCCCGCACCATGCCGGAATACTGCGGCGTGATCTCGAAGAGCCCGACCGTGAAGGCGGTGAAGGCGAAGATTGAAGCGGAAGAAGAACACTTCGATTTCAGCATCCTCGATAAAGTGGTGGAAGAGGCGAGCAATATCGACATTCGCGATATCGCCCAGCAGACGGAAGCCTCTGTGGTTGAAGTGGAAACCGTGACCGGCTTTGGCGCCAACGACGCGATCCTCGACATTCGCTCCATTGACGAGCAGGAAGACAAGCCGCTGAAGGTCGAGGGCGTTGAGGTCGTTTCGCTGCCGTTCTACAAGCTGAGCACCAAATTTGGCGATCTCGATCAGAGCAAAACCTGGCTGCTGTGGTGCGAGCGCGGCGTGATGAGCCGTCTGCAGGCGCTCTATCTGCGCGAGCAGGGCTTTAGCAACGTGAAAGTTTATCGCCCGTAACGGGTTGCCATCCATATTGAAAAAGGCCTTCCCCGATGGAAGGCCTTTTTGTCATCTCCGGGTCAGCGCATTAGCACAGGGTCATCGCCAGGTCATTCAGCTGATCGATGACGATATTCCAGCCCTCAAAAAATCCCATCTGCTCATGCTGCTCGCGAGTTTCATCATCCGCATGCAGCACCGTGGCCGTATAGCGACATCCGTCTTTTTCGTCGGCAAAGGTGATGATGGCCGTCATGGCAAAAGGGGACACGGCAGGACGATAATCCGCCGTCAGCATCGAGGTCATGACGATTTTTTGTTGCGGGATGACCTCAAGAAAACAGCCAGGGTTATCGTTGCGTTCACCGTCAGGGCCGTGCATCACGGTGTGAAAAGCCCCGCCAGAGCGAAAATCAAAGGCCAGAACCTCAGTATACCAGGGCTTCGGGCACCACCAGGTTTTGAGTAATGCCGGGTCGGCCCACGCGCGCCACAGGGCAGAGGCTGGCGCGCTGAGCAGGCGGCTGATGACAAGATCGCGAGAATCGGTTGCGCTACGGGACATGCTACGACTCCTCAGGAAAAAGGGGAACCAGTCCGCGGCGCGGACCAGCTATCAGGCTTCGTAGTAATTATAGATGCCGGCGGCCATCACCAGCTGTGAGGCGACTTCATACGCTTTCTCGCGACCCACCAACAGGTCAATCATTTTCAGGGCGAAATCGATCGATGTCCCCGGCCCCTGGCTGGTTAACAGATTCACCCGTGGATCCCAGACCACCCGTTTATCCTGCCACTGATCGGCGGGGATATGCTCCTTCAGCGCCGGAAAACCGGTCATGTTACCGATCGGGAACAGCTGATGGGGCACCAGCACGGTCGCTGGAGCGGCACAGATGGCGGCCACAATGCGGCCAGAGAGATGGAACTGTCGGACGGTTTCCACCAGCAACGGACTGTCGCGGAAGCACTCTGCGCCCTTGATACCACCCGGGAGGACGATGATATCGAAATCACCATCGGCCACCTCGACCAGCGGCGCATCCGCCAGCAGTTTGACGCCGCGCGAGCAGACGATGGCCAGGCCGCCGTCGCTGGCGACGCTGGCGGTGGTCACTTTCACTCCGCCGCGGACCAGCAGGTCGATGGTGGTGACCGCTTCGGTCTCTTCGCTACCAGGGGCGAGGCAAATCAGTGCCGACGCGCTCATATTCATTCTCCTTACGCTTGATCAGTTCAAATAAGCGGGCGTTTTCCGGTACGGCAACGCCGTGGGCGCGGGCGCGGTTGAGCAGAAAACCGGTGATGTAGTCGATCTCCGTGTGCCGCTGGGCGCGAATGTCCTGCAGCATGGATGAGATGTTTTCTGCTGTACTTTCAACGACCTGCCAGACATAAAATAGCAGGTTTTCCGCCGAGGTATGAATACCTTCGCGCTCCATCACCGCCGCCACTTCCTGACAAATGGCGGCAACCTCCTGCGGAGAGTGGCGCAGATCGCCGTTTTTACACCCTTTGAGGGCGGTCAGGGGATTAATGACGCAGTTCACCGCCAGCTTGCGCCAGGTGGCCGAGTAGATATGGTTGTGCCAGGCGACATCCGGCAGTACGCTTTGCAGGACTTCCGCGAGATAGCTGTAGTCCTCCTCGTAGCTTTTCGCCGGACCGATATGGGTGGTGCCCTGGGCGACGTGGATGATCACGTTCCCGTCGCGACGCGCTGCCTGGGTGGTGGAGGCCAGCAGCAAAGGCTGTTTCACGCCGTGCAGCTCCTCGACGGTGCCCATGCCGTTATGCACCAGCACAATTGGCGTGGTGACCGGCAGGATCCCGGCCAGGTGCTTCACCGCATTCGACACCTGCCAGGCCTTTAAGGTGACGATCAGCAGCTCGCTGCTGGCGAGAAAATCGGGGTCGTTGGCCGTCAGCGACTCGTTGAACACCGAGCCGTCGGTTTCAATGACATTGACGCTACAGAATGGCTGCGGTACGCGTAGCCAGCCCTGGACTTCATGTCCCTGTTTGCACAACGCGGTCAGCCATAGTTGTCCCAGTGCACCGCATCCCAGTACGGTTACTTTCATTGTTCCTCCTCATCTGCCGCTACCCCAGGCGCTGATGGCTAAAGTATATCTCGTCGCTTTTCGCATTGTCGGACGGAAAGGGGGATTCGGCGTCGTCGGGCAGCACGGGGAAATAGCGCGAGCGTTGCGTAATCAGCTAAGCTTCCGGGATAACAAGTTGAGTTATGCCGCGTTGCAGGTATTATGCAACGCAAAAGAAACGGAAGGAGAGGAAAAGATGCCATCTTTCGATATTGTCTCTGAAGTTGATCTTCAGGAAGCCCGTAACGCGGTGGACAACGCGAGCCGCGAAGTCGAGTCGCGTTTTGATTTTCGTGGCGTTGAAGCCACTTTTGAATTAAACGACGCCAACAAAACCATAAAAGTACTGAGTGAGTCTGACTTCCAGGTGAACCAGCTGCTGGATATCCTGCGCGCCAAGCTGCTCAAGCGCGGCATTGAAGGCACCTCCCTCGACGTGCCGGAAGATATCGTGCACAGCGGTAAAACCTGGTTTGTTGAAGCGAAGCTGAAGCAGGGCATTGAAAGCGCGGTGCAGAAGAAGCTCGTCAAACTGATCAAAGACAGCAAACTGAAAGTGCAGGCGCAGATTCAGGGCGAAGAGATCCGCGTGACCGGTAAGTCCCGCGACGATCTGCAGTCGGTGATGGCGCTGGTGCGCGGTGGCGATCTGGGGCAGCCGTTCCAGTTCAAAAACTTCCGCGACTAACGCGGCGGACAGACAGCAAAAAGCGGGGATTTCCCCGCTTTTTTTATACCCCTTTGATGAGCTGCTCTATCTCGAAGCGGTTGGTGACCTTGCTGTCGATTTTGATATACACCGAGCGCTCCTCAGGCACCACCAGCGCCTGCTGAACCCCGCTGGCGTTCAGCAGGCGCGTCTGTAGCGCGCTGTCGACCACCACGCCGTCCGGCACTTCCACCCGCAGGCTGCTGACGTACGGCGGCTCGCTCATGGTACTGGCCACCAGCAGCCACAGCATTGCCAGCAGGGCGCCCAGCAGAAAGACCGTTTGCGAATCAAAGAAACCATCGACCCAGCCGCCAAGGGCGCCGCCAATCGCCACGCCGAGGAACTGGCTGGTGGAGTAGATGCCCATTGCGGTGCCTTTATAGCCTGCCGGCGACTCCTTGCTAATTAACGATGGCAGCAGCGCTTCCAGCAGGTTAAAGGCCAGGAAGAAGAGCTGTACGCCCGCCACCAGCTCCCAGAAGTAGCCCCCGGCGCCCCAGAGAACAATTTCCGCAATCAGCAGGATGGCGACGCAGAGCAGGAAGACGCGCTTCATTTTGCGCTTCACTTCGGCATAGATGATAAACGGCACCACCGAGATGAACGAGATAACCATGGTGACCAGGTAAATCTTCCAGTGCTCGGCGGCCGGGAAGCCAGCGGCCTCCAGTTGGCCGGGCAGCGCGACAAAGGTGGACATCAGCATGATGTGCAGGCACATGATGCCAAAGTTGAGCTTCAGCAGGCGTGGTTCCACCAGTACTTTGCTAAAGCAGCCCTTCACCATCCCGGATTCGCGGTTGAGCACGTGGTTATGGCTGTTGGGCACCACCCACAGGGTGAGCAGGATGCCGACGGTCGCCAGAATGGCGATCATCCAGAACAGCGCGTGCAGACCCAGCTGGTGGGTGACAATCGGCCCCAGCACCATGGCGATGGCGAAAGTGACGCCGAAGCTGACACCGATAAAGGCCATGGCTTTGGTGCGGTTCTGTTCACGAGTGAGATCGGACAGCAAGGCCATGACCGCGGCGGCGATGGCGCCGGAGCCCTGCAGGGCGCGGCCAAGAATGATGCCCCAGATAGAGTCGGTGAGCGCGGCGATGACGCTGCCGAGTACAAAGATGAGCAGGCCGCCGACGATCAGCGGCTTACGGCCAATACGGTCAGATAACAGTCCGAAGGGGATTTGGAAAACCGCCTGCGCCAGGCCGTAGATACCGATCGCCAGGCCAATCAGCGCTTCACTGGCGCCCTGCAACGCCATGCCATACGTGGTCAGAACCGGCAGGACCATAAACATGCCAAGCATGCGCAGGGAGAATACCGTCCCCAAACCCCAGGTCGCGCGCAGTTCCCCTGGCGTCATTTTGTTATCGTTCATTACCACCTCAATATAAAAACTGCGCCTAGTGTAGCGGCGGGGGGTAAGAAGCGTAAATAAATGTTTGTTTAACAGATATTACGGGGCTGTTGCGCGATGAGACAAGTTGGTAAAAATCAATAAACCAGTGGAGGGGGACTCCACTGGCGAGGGAAAAAATTAAGGTAAAGTAAAGTCAACCCACTGGCTGCCAGCGTCAGCCGATTTGACGCACTGTTCGACCCAATAGACGCCGTGCAGCCCGGCTTCAACGTCCGGATACCAGAAGTCTTGCAGGAAGGCGCGATCGTCACGGTCCGTGGCGTCAATCGCCAGCGCATAGCGGCGATAGAGGTTGGCCCAGGCTTCGAACAGCCCTTCCGGATGGCCGCCGCCGATGCGGTCATCCGCCAGCGCGTTCGGCGACAGGTAGGGCATCCCGCGTTCCAGAATCCGCGCCGGCTCGCCCTGCACCTCATAGCTGAGCTGGTTAGGATGCTCATCCCACCATTCGATACTCGCTTTTTCGCCGACGATACGCACTTTTTGCGAGTGCATGGCGCCGCTGTTGACGGCGCTGGTCCACATCGAGCCAACCGCGCCGTTGTCATATTCCATCAGGACAAAGGCGTTATCTTCCAGCGGCGCGCGGGAGGGGACAAAGCTCTGACGGGAGCACATCAGCCGTTTGATATTAAGCTGCGGTGCCATGGTTTCGGCGACAAACAGCGGATGGGTGGCCAGATCGCCCAGCACATAGCTGGGCCCGGCAAACTTCGGCGTCACGCGCCAGCGGGTGGATTCAGCCTGCAGCTCGACGGCCTGGTTATGAAAGCCGTGAGCGAACTGCATATTAACGATGCGGATCTCGCCGAGCAGCCCATCGGCAATCATCTGCCGCGCCTGCTGGATCATCTGATAGCCGGCATAGCCGTAGGTGACGCCGACGATTTTGTTCTGTTTTTTGCTCAGGTCCACCAGCTCGCGTGCTTCTTCGGCGCTAAAGCAGAGGGGCTTTTCACAGATGACGTGGAGGCCCGCTTCCAGTGCCGCTTTGGTGATAGCGAAATGGGTATTGTTCGGGGTGGTGACCGAGACGACCTCGATGCCGTCAGGGCGCTGCGCCTCTTCACGAAACAGGGTCTGGTAGTCGGCGTAGCAGCGCTCCGGCGCGATGCCCAGTCGCTCACCGAACGCGCGCCCGCGTTCGGCATCGACGTCAAGCGCGCCGGCCAGCAGGGTATAAACATTGTCACGCAGCGCTGCACAGCGGTGGCTGTAGCCGATCTGACTGGTTCCCCCGCCGCCGACCATGCCCCAACGCAGGGAGCGGGATAAGGGTTTCAGGCCGTTTAACATGGTGCTCTCCTTTTTGAAATCATTCACACTCTGAGGCGCTCAATGCCGACGCCTGCGGCAACGCGCATCCGGATAGACTGACTTAAACTTAAGGAAATATTTGTTCTGTTTCAATTGTAATATGGAATTTATTTTCCATATATGCGAGGGGGATCGAATTAACGAAAGTTTCTTTTGGGCTTCATTGAAAAGGTGAGTGAGGGATTATCGCCCCCGTGGCAGACCAGGTTGTTGTGGGTGGTTTTTCGTTTTTGATAAATATGAAATAAATTTTCTTCTTTTGGCCGCTGAGCCCGGTGCAATCCGCAGATTGCACCGGAGGGAGAATACAGCATTACGCTCCGCGCGCAGACGCAGGGGCAGGTGAAGCGGCGGCGGGGCTACCGGCCGCAAAGATGCCTTTCGCCGCCAGGCCTGCGACGGTGAGGGCTGCCGGGATACCGAGGATCAAAAAGACGCTTTCAAAGGGCAGGTTGAGCGCCATCATCTCGGCACCGGCAAAGGCGCTGAGAATGGCGCCGATGCGCCCGACGCCATGCATCCAGCTGGATCCCGTCGCCCGCGCCTGCGTAGGATAGTAGCGGGCGGAGAGGGCGTTCATACCGGTATTGGCGCCATTCAGGCAGGCGCCGCTGATAAACGCCAGCATACAGAGCAGGGCAAAGCTGCCCGCGGCGTAGCCCATTGCCATGGTGAACAGGCCGCCAACAGCGTAGATCATCCCCAGCGCGCGATGGGGGTTGATCCTGTCCATCAGCCAGCCGGCAAACAGCGAGCCGAGGGTGCCGCCCGCCTGGTAGATCGCTGTCATGATGGCCGCCTGGCTAACGGTCATTCCCACCGCTTTAACCAGCGTTGGCAGCCAGCTACCGAGGATATAGACCAGGAACAGCCCCATAAAGTAGACCAGCCATAGCATCAGCGAGCCGAAGCCGTACTGGCGGGAGAGCACAATGCGCATCGCGTTGCCGGCCGCCGGCTGCGTCGGCAGGATAAACGTCACGTTGTCGCTGACTTGTCCAGGATAGAGACGGTTAAGAATGGCGCGGATGCGCGCCGCTGGCGCTTGTTTGATCACCAGAAAACGAACTGACTCCGGCAACCGCCAGATAAGCAGGGGGGCAAACAGCAGCGGCAGAATGCCGCCGAGCGCCATCAGCGAGTGCCAGCCAAACTGCGGGATCAGCCACGATGCCGAGAATCCTCCTGCCGCCGCGCCGAAGGTGAAGCCGCAAAAGATGACGGTAATAATAAATGAACGCTGGCGTTCCGGGGCGTACTCCGACACCAGCGTCCCGATGTTCGGCATCGCGGCGCCCAACCCGAGTCCGGTCATAAAGCGGAAAAACATCATCTGCTCAATGTTGTGCGAGAAGGCGGTGGCGATGGTCCAGAAGCCGAAGAAAAAGACGCTATTGATAATGATTTTCTTGCGCCCCAGCCAGTCGGCGAGCGGTCCAGAGAAAATCGCCCCCAGCGCGAGGCCGATCAGCGCGGCGCTGATCACCAGGCCTAGCTGGTGGTTGCTTACCCCCCATTCCAGCTTTAGCGTCGGGGCGATAAACCCCATGATCGCGATATCAAAACCATCGAGAGCGATAACGCAAAAACCGAGAAAAATGATCTGCTTTTGAAAGCGGCTCAGCGGGTTACGGTTTATTAACTCTCTGACATCCAGGCGTTGAGTCTGTGTCATAGCGTATTCCTTATGCGCAGGAGCGCAGGTAGGGCTGCGCGGCATTGAACAGTAATTGTGCCCGCTGGAGGGGCGGCAGGGCGCCCTGCTCACCGTCGAGCGGCACTTCGAGGGAGACCGGCAGCGTCGCCGGCAGGGCCGACATCAGACCGTGCAGATCCAGACCGCCTTCCCCCGGCACGTTGCGCGCCGAGCGGGCCTGGCGGATAAGTTCCTGCTCACTTTCCGGCCTCTGCGCCGCGCCATCGCAGAGTTGCATATAGTTGAGATGATGCGCGGGCAGGCTGGAGAGGGCGGCGAGCGATTCTCCTGCGCGCCAGAAATGAAGGGCGTCCACCAGGATACCGATATCTTCCCGCCCGCTGGCGGCGATCAACGCCTGCGCATCGGCGATAGTGCGCAACTGGGTCCAGGGCATCGGCTCAAGGTTCATGGTCAGCCCATAAGGGCGACTGGCCGCGGCGAGGATGGCCAGGTTGTCGGCGCTACGCTGAAGGTTGTCGTCATTGCCGGCGACCAGCACCTGTCCGGCGCCAAGACGCGCCGCAGTCTCCATAAACCGCTGCAGCCGATCGTCGAGCGTAAATCCGGGGGTCAGGCGGACGATCTCTACGTCCGACACGCGGATGCCGGTTTCCATCAGCGCGGCCAGCGTCGCGCGCACGGCCGGGGTATCGCCCAGCATGTCGTAGTCCGGATCGGCCGGTGTGGCGGGAAGCAACCGCAGACCAACGTGGGTAAAACCGGTTCTGGCCGCTATCCGCACCTGTTCGGGGGGAGGGACATCGAGCAGGGTCAGCGCGGCGAGCGATAGGGTACGCATGTTCATAAAGGGCTCCGGTACAGTTGCAGGTGAGGATAGTTATGGGTATTGCCGTCCCTGGTTGTTTTTTATTGTTTTGTTTTTACTACGTTTGCCGCCAGATTTTTGCCCACCAGATAGCCGAAGGTCATGGCCGGCCCGAGGGTGATCCCTCCGCTGGGGTAATAGCCGCGCATCACGCTCGACATGTCGTTGCCGATGGCGAACAGGCCCGGTATCGGCTGCTGCTGTTCATCCAGCACCCGGGCGCGTTCGTCGGTTTGCAATCCGCTGAAGGTGCCCAGCGAGCCGGGCAGAATGCGCACCGCGTAGAACGGCCCTTCGCGCAGCGGTCCGAGCGTCACCTGATGGTCACCCTGAGCGCGGTTATAGGCTGATGCCCCGCGGTGAAAATCGACATCTTCGCCAGTGCTGGCGAAGTGGTTAAAGCGTTCAACGGTTTCCGCCAGCGCATTGGCGTCGATGGCGCACTGCTTCGCAAGCTCCCCCAGCGTGTTTCCCCGCTGCAGATAACCGGTACGCAGCCAGGCGGTGGGGGTGAAGGGGAACGGTCTGGCATGGCCCAGGCCGTAGCGACGCAGCGCGCGACGATCGGCCAGCAGCCAGGCCTGCGGCGTGTCGCCCGCGGGTGTGGCCGCCAGCAGGGCGGCGATAAAGTCATGATAAGAGTCGGCCTCGTTAACAAAGCGTTTGCCGTTGGGCAGGACGGCGATCACCCCGGGCTTGGCGCGTTCCACCAGATGGGGAAACATCAGCTGCTGGCCACTGGCCAGGGTGACGCGGGACACCGGCGCCCAGGCCAGCGGGTGGCGCAGGCGGGTGTCGAACTGGCCGCCGACGGATTCGCCAAGCCTGATCCCCTCGCCCTGATTGTCCGGCGGTGCGGCGGAAAAATGGCCGTAACCCTCCGCCGCGTGGGGCACTACCTGCGCCAGCCGTTGCCGATCGTGGGGAAAACCGCCGCAGGCCAGTACCACGGCACCTGCTTCGACGTGAATCTCCCCACCGTCGCTGCGCAGCACCGCGCCGGACACGCCCTGCGGACCCTGCAGTAGCCGGACCACCGGGGCATTAAGCTGAAAACGCACCCCGGCGTCGAGGGCGGAACGCAGCAGACGGGCGACCAGCGCATTGCCATTGACCAGATGCTGCCCTCGTCCGGCGCGCAGCCGCTGCCAGCCGTGGCGCAGCAGGCGGCGGACGGCATACAGCGCGGAGCGCGGTGAGCGGGTGGCATTGAAAAAATGCGCCATATCCGCGCCGCCGGCGATGCCCATCCCGGCAAGGCTGATGGTCTCCAGCGGCGGACGCAGTCGGTGGAGCCAGTCGCCGAGCTGACGGCCATCGTAGGGCTGAGCGGTGACCGACCGCCCACCGCTCGCCGCACCCGGCGACGCGTGAAAGTCCGGCATGGCGCTGCCCGAGAGAAACTGCACCGCCGTCCTGTGATGGAAAAAATCCACCATCTCCGGCCCGTGGCGCAGGAAGGTCTGCAGGCGAAGGTCGGCGGCTTCGCCCCCCATCTCATGCTGCAGATAGGTCAGCGGGGCGTCAGCCGCTTCGTCGATGCCCTCCGCCCGCGCCAGCGGGTTGCGGGGGATCCACAGCCAGCCGCCGGACCAGGCGCTGGTCCCGCCGAGCACCGACGCTTTCTCCGCCACCATGACGCTGGCGCCGTGCATAGCTGCGGTGACCGCGGCAGAGAGTCCCGCCGCGCCGGAGCCGACCACCAGCACATCCACCTTCACAGGCCCACTCATGATGGGCTCCTTACTGCAATGGTGAAAAAGCGGTGGGGCGCATCAGCACCGACTCCAGGCGTTCAACGGCGGCCAGTTCGCGATTTTTCCGCGAAAAGGTCTGCCAGCGTTCGTCCTGCGCCATTCGCGCGCGGCGCACCAGGCGATCGTCCAGGCTTTCATAAGCCCAGATGTGCACCACCTGATTGACCACGCCGATCTCGGTAAAAAAGAAGCCGATCAGTTTGCCGAGATGGTCGGTCTGCACCGCCAGGGCATCGCTTTGGTACAGCGCCAGCCAGTCGGCCATTTTCAGCGGATTGATGGTGTACGTGCGTTTTTCGTAGATCATGATGTTTTCCTGATTAGTGGGGGGAGTGTTGTGCCAGATGGCAGGCGGCGAGGTAGCCAAACGTCAGCCCCGGGCCGAGGGTGATGCCGGGACCCGGGTAGGTGCCGGCCATCAGCGAATCCATGTCATTTCCCACCGCGTACAGCCCCGCGATGGGTTTTCCTTCCGCGTTGACGACCTGTGCATCGGCGGTGGTGACCAGGCCCCGCGACGTCCCCAGATCGCCGGTATAGAGTTTGATGGCATAGAACGGCGCGCTGAGCAGGGGGGCGTTACAGGCGTCAGGCTGATGACCTGGATCGCCCATCGCCCGGTTATAGCTGTTGCCGCCTTTAGCAAATTCCCGATCCACGCCCTGCGCGGCGTCGCGGTTGTAGCGGGCAACCGTCTCGCTCAGCGTTTGGGCATCCAGACCAAGCTGTTGCGCCAGCGTCTCCAGGGTGTCGGCTTTGTACAGATAGCCGGCGGCGATCAGGGCGTCATTGTTGACCGGCGCCGGGCGTGCCAGCCCGAGGCCATAACGCTTCATCGCCTGGGCGTCGCAGAGTAAAAAGCAGGGGGCATTTTCCGCAGCGCGTTGCATCGCGCTGGCGAAATGGTGATAGGAGTTAGACTCGTTGACGAAGCGTACCGCCCGCTGATTGACGGCAATCACGCCCGGTTTGGCCCGGTCGGTCACCAGATGGGGAAAGCGCTCCTCGCTGCCATCGGCACGGGTCAGCACGGATACAGGCGCCCAGAAAAAATTGGATTGCCGATCGGCTCCCTCGCGAGCGTTAAGCGCCGCCGCGAGACGTAGCGCGGCGCCATCGTTGGCCGGCGGTGACATGGTGAAGTGCTCGCGGGTGTGCGGCCGATAGCGCGCCGCCAGCGCGCCCGCGGCAAAGCCGCCAGCGGCCAGCACCACCCCGCGGCGGGCGTGCAGCGTCTCTTTTTGCCCCTGATACTCAATCTCCACCCCGGTGACCGCGCCTTGCGCTTCGCACAGCGCCAGAACATTGACATTCAGCCGCAGGTTCATGCCTTTTCGCAGCGCCGTTGTCGCCATGCGAGCTATCAGCGCATTGCCCATCGCCAGGCGGGTGCCGCGAGGGTACTTCACCCGGTCGCGGGCATAGCGCAGCAGCAGCCGGGTGCAATGGGCCAGGGAGCGCAGCGAGCGACGCATGTCGAGAAAATGTTGAATATCGACGCGGTTGACCATCATCCCGCCAAACAGCAGCATCCCCGGCGGCGGCGAACGCAGGTCGCGAAACGCGTCACCCAGTTCACGGCCGTCATACTCCACCACCTCCAGCGCCCGACCGACGTCGACCGCGCCGGGTTCATCCGGATAGTAATCAGGTGAGAGCGGGCGCAGGCTGTATTTCACCGCCCCCTCGCGCTCCAGAAAGGAGAGCGCCTCCCGCCCGGCGCTGACAAACGCCTCGGCGATATCGTCCCGATAGTGGGCCTCGCCGATGATGGTCCGCAGATAGGTTTTGATCGCCTCGGTGCTGCCGCTTTTGCCCAGGGCGCGAGCCTGATCGGTATCGTGCAGCCACACGGCGCCGCCGGAGATGGCCGAGGTGCCGCCGAACTGGCCAGCTTTCTCCAGCATCAGCACCGACAGCCCTTTGCAGCTGGCGGTGACCGCGGCGGCAAAGCCAGCGGCGCCGCTGCCGATGACGATCACATCCCAGCTCTTCATGCTGCCGCTCCCTGCGCCTGCGGGATGGCGCCGATAAACTGGCCCATCAGCGTCATCTGCGCCAGCGCCATTTCCGGCCCGGTCTGCACCCGGCAGCCGCGAGCGGCGGCGAAAGTGAGCAACGGCGTCATCACCGGGGCGGTGACAACGTCAGCCACGTGGGTTGCGCTGTCGAGCGTATCCAGCAGCGCCTGCGGCAGGGGCAGCTCATCAAATCCGGCCATGCCCGCCGGCGAGCCATTAACCAGCAGATCGACGCCATGAAGGGTGTCCGGCAGCGCGCTCAGTTGCACCGCCGGAAAGGCCTCGGCAAGGAGATCGTGCAGGCGTTGCCGGGTGGCCGGGTTTTGATCGTGCAGGGCCAACTGACGGATCCCCGCCTCGCACAGCCCCCAGGCGATGGCGCTGCCGACGCCGCCGCACCCGGAGAGTAGCGCCTGCTTTCCTGCTGGCTGAAAACCCTGCGCCTCGGCGGCGAGCTGAAAGCCGACGCCGTCCAGCATATCGCCCTGTAACCGGCCATCCGCCAGCTTACGGATCACATTGACGGCGTTGAGACGACGCGCGCGGGGGGTGAGGTCGTCGACCAGCGCGGCGGCGCGCTGCTTATGCGGTACTGTCACCAGCACGCCGGTCATGTTCTGCCAGCCGCGCAGGGCGTTGAGGTAGGCGACCACCGCTTCCGGGGCGATATCCACCGGGATCATGACACTGTCCATGTGCTGTTCAGCAAAGTAGCGGTTGAAGTTATCCGGTGATTTCACCTGGGCGATCGGATGACCAATCACGGCGACAACCTGGGTAGTTCCACTGACCATTTCAAACCTCATTTGTTAAATGAATGTTGTGAAAGTATTTCAGTGGAAGCTGAGAGCGACAACGCAGAATTCGGACATGTCGGTTGTTAATCGCACGATCGCTGCGATAATCGCAGGAAATCGATAATGATGTTGCAAAAATGTGAGCGAATATGCAAAACACCATTCATCCACGCGATCTGATCGTCGGTTTACAAAAAGGGCTGGCGCTTATCCAGCTTTTTTCCAAAACTTGCCCAAAGCTCACCGTCGCCCAGGCAGCGAAAATGAGCGGCCTGACGCAAAGCGCCGCACGGCGTTTTCTGTTGACGCTGCTGCATGAGCGCTATCTGCAAACCGACGGACGCTATTACTGGCTTACTCCGAAAACGCTGCGGCTTGGTCAGGCTTACGTTGATTCGGCGCAGTTTCCCCGCATGGTGCGGCCGATTGTCGAATACATCGCCAGCCGGACGGAGGAGCATGCCTCGGTGGGCGTGGTGGATGAAGATGAACTGGTCTATATCGCCCGCAGCCGCCATACGCCGTTTAACTCCACGTCGGTGCGACTCGGGGAGCGGGTACCCATTTTCTGTACCGCCGGGGGGCGACTGTGGCTGGCTTCGCTGCCGGAAGCCGAGTGCGAGGCGGTCTTGCAGCGCATTACCCGGGAACAACGCACGCCCTATACGGTGACCGACGTCGCGTCGCTGATGGAGAAAATCGCGCAGGTGCGGCGCCAGGGATATGCCACCATCGAACAGGAGTTTGAGATTGGCATGCTGGTGCTGGCGGTGCCGTTAACCGACAGGGAAGGGACCTGGTGGGGAGCGCTGAGTCTGACTAGCCATCAATCGCGTACTTCACTTGAGGCTTTATGCCGCGACCACCTCGATCTGCTCTACAGTGCGCAGGCGATGCTGGTGAGCTAAACAGGGCAGCGAATCGTGCTGCCCTCAGAGAGACGTCGCTTAGGCTGGCGCTTAGCTCTGTAAGCTGTTCCAGTCGCTGGCGGCGTTATTGACAAAGGTGTTCCAGCTGTTGCCTGCGGTGTTAACAAAACCTCCCCAGTTTTCCTTACCGGCGGTCACAAAAGTTTCCCAGTTTGACTGCCCTGTCAGGAAGGAGCCAAACGCCATCGCGCTGTCGACGACGAAGGAGGCAAACGCGCTGCCGGAGGTGAGAACAAAAGAGGTGAAGCCGACGGCCGAGTTGGCGACAAAACTGGCAAAGCTGCTGGCCGAGCCGGTCAGGCTATAGCTACTGACTGAGCCGGTCAGGCTAAAGCCACTGATAGAGCCGGTCAGGCTAAAGCCACCGGAGATGTACTCCATTTGATTCAATGTTAACTCTTTCATTGCAATTCCTTGTAGTGGTTATTTTCTAGGTGGGCATAAGCCCGGGGCGAAAGGTAGCATTGTAGGACCGTGCGGCGCGAGTGATGCCCGGTGTGTACTGGCTCATTTTTTTCTCATTTTTTGGCCGAAAAGGGAGTGAGAAGGGCACGGGGGAGGGGAGGGAAATATGAATTGAGAAAGAAAGCGGTGAGGAAACAGAAAAGAAAAAGCCCCGTAAAAACGGGGCTTTATATCGCACTGGCGTGGGTGATTATCTCACGTAAGCCAGCAGACTATGTGAATCCGGCACCATAAAGTCAACGGACATCATCACGGACAGCGCGGTGATGGCGACGATGGAAAAGACGAACAGCTTACGCGCCCAGACTTTGTCATCTGCCACTTTATAGCCACGCAGCGCCATGCCCAGCCACCAGACGCTGACCGCTGCCGCCACGACCAGGTATTTATACCCGGCGTAGCCGCCCAGCGAGAGCATCAGGGTCGCCACGGCAAAGGCGACGATGTACAGCGTAATATGGTTTTTGGCGACTGAAATGCCTTTCACTACCGGCAGTACCGGAATGTTTGCCGCCTGATAATCCTTAAAGCGGAAAATCGCGATGGCATAGGAGTGAGGCATCTGCCACAGGCTAAAGATAGCCAGCAGGATCGCCGCACCGCTGTCGAAATCACCGGTGACCGCGCAGTAGCCAATCACCGGCGGCGCGGCGCCGGAGAGTGAGCCAATCAGCGTGCCGTAGACGGAGTGGCGCTTCATGTACAGGCTGTAGACGCCGACATAAACCACGAACCCCATCACCCCCAGCCAGCAGGCCAGCGGATTTGCGCCGAACCACAGCAGCATGAAGCCAGCAATACCCAGCAAGGTGGCGTACACCAGCGAAGCTTCTGGCGAGATCAGCCCTTTGACCAGCACCCGGTTTTTCGTCCGTTCCATCTTACGATCGATGTCCCGGTCGATGTAGTTGTTGAATACACAACCCGAGGCGACCACCAGGGATACTCCAAGGAGCGTCCAGACGAACAGCGGATAGTCGATGTGGCCTTTGGAGGCCAACAGGAAACCGCCGATCACGGAGATCAGGTTGCCAAAAATAATGCCTGGTTTCGTTACTTGCAGGTATTGCTTAAACATACTCGCCGCTCTTAGTGCATCATCATGTTGTAGTTCAGGTTCCACATAATCCAGATGGAGCCAACAACCACGATCGCAATGATGATTACGGTGAAGATAAATGCGGTCAGGTTCCAGCCTTCATCGGACTTGCTGTTCATATGCAGGAAGTACACGAGGTGTACCACGATCTGCACCACAGCAGTCACCAGAATGGTGCCAAGAATAACCGCATGCGAGGCGGAGCCACTCATCACCATGGCGAACGGAATGGCCGTCAGGATGATGGACAGGATAAATCCTGTCATGTAGCTCTTCACGCTGCCGTGAGAAGCGCCGCTATGATCGGTAGAATGACTCATTACATCGCCCCCATCAGATAGACAACCGAGAACACGCAGATCCACACAACGTCCAGGAAGTGCCAGAACAGGCTCAGGCACAGGATACGCGTGCGGTTAGTGCTGGTCAGGCCACGACGTGAAACCTGGAACATCAGCACAGCCATCCAGATCAGACCCGAGGTCACGTGCAGACCATGGGTGCCGACCAGCGCGAAGAACGCTGACAGGAAGCCGCTACGATCCGGACCCATACCTTCAACAATCAGGTGATGGAACTCATAGAGTTCCATCGCGATGAACCCTGCCCCGAAGAGGAAGGTCAGCGCCAGCCAGGAAACCACCTGGCTCTTGTTGTTTTTGTACATGGCGATAGCCGCCATGCCGTAGGTGATGGAGCTGAACAGCAGCAGTGCGGTTTCAACCAGAACGAACGGCAGTTCGAAAATATCTTTGCCCGTCGGTCCGCCGGCCGTGCCGTTCACCAGAACGGCATAGGTAGCAAACAGCGTAGCGAAGATGATGCAGTCGCTCATCAGGTAGATCCAGAAACCGAATACCTTCATCGGTCCTGTATCATGGTGCCCGTGTTCATGCGCGTGGGCAGTATGCGCAAGAGTATCAGTTGCCATTTTTCAGCCCTGCTTTGTTAATCTCATCGAAATGCTGTTTTTCCAGTTTTTCGACTTCTGCAACCGGTACGTAGTAATCCACGTCCTCGTCAAAGCTCTTAATAATCCAGGTCGCTACGATGCCGATGAAGCTTGCGATCGCCAGCCACCAGATATGCCAGATCATGGCGAAACCAAATACCGTGGCGAAGGCGGCAATGACGATACCGGCGCCGCTGTTTTTCGGCATATGAATTTCTTCATAATGGGCAGGCTGTTTGTACGCTTCACCTTTCTCTTTCATTTCCCAGAAGGCGTCACGCTCGTGAACCTGAGGAACGATAGCGAAGTTGTAGAACGGCGGCGGAGAAGAGGTTGCCCACTCCAGCGTACGACCACCCCATGGGTCACCGGTCAGGTCACGGTTCTGTTCGCGGTCGCGAATAGACACGTAGAACTGAATCAGCTGGCACAGGATACCGCAAGCGATCAGCGCCGCACCGCAGGCTGCAACAACCAGCATCGGGTGGAACTGCGGATCGATCTGCTGGCTCAGACGACGGGTCATACCCATGAAGCCCAGCACGTACAGCGGCATAAATGCGACGAAGAAGCCGATGATCCAGAACCAGAAAGCGCGTTTGCCCCAGGTTTCGTTCAGGGTAAAGCCAAAGGCTTTCGGCCACCAGTAGGTCAGACCTGCGAAGCAACCGAATACCACGCCGCCGATGATAACGTTATGGAAGTGCGCGATCAGGAACAGGCTGTTGTGCAGAACGAAGTCCGCACCCGGTACCGCCAGCAGCACGCCGGTCATCCCACCTACGGAGAAGGTCACGATAAAGCCGATAGTCCACATCATCGCCGAGTTGAAGACGATGCGACCCTGATACATGGTGAACAGCCAGTTGAAGATCTTAACCCCGGTCGGGATCGCGATAATCATGGTGGTAATACCGAAGAAGGCGTTAACGTTCGCACCCGCACCCATGGTGAAGAAGTGGTGCAGCCAAACGATGAACGACAGAACGGTAATACACACGGTTGCCCACACCAGCGAGGTGTAACCAAACAGACGCTTACGCGAGAAGGTCGCCGCGATTTCGGAGAAGACCCCGAACACTGGCAGAACCAGGATGTACACTTCCGGGTGACCCCAGGCCCAAATCAGGTTGATGTACATCATCATGTTGCCACCCATATCGTTGGTAAAGAAATGGGTGCCCAGGTAACGATCCAGGGTCAGCAGCGCGATGGTGACGGTCAGAATGGGGAAGGAGGCGATAATCAGGATGTTGGCGCACAGAGATGCCCAGGAGAATACCGGCATCTTGAACATGGTCATGCCCGGGGCACGCATCTTGATAATGGTCACAAAGAAGTTAATACCGGTCAGGGTAGTACCGATACCGGAGAGCTGCAGCGCCCAAATCCAGTAATCGACCCCAACGCCAGGACTGTATTCAATTCCCGACAGCGGCGGATAGGCCAGCCAACCAGTCTGCGCGAACTCACCGACGCCCAGAGACAGGTTAACCAGAATCACGCCAACAACGGTGAACCAGAAGCTCAGGTTGTTGAGGAACGGGAAGGCCACGTCGCGCGCGCCGAGCTGAAGCGGAACCACCAGGTTCATCAGACCGATAACGAACGGCATCGCCACGAAGAAGATCATGATAACGCCGTGGGCGGTAAAGATCTGATCGTAGTGATGAGGTGGCAGGAAGCCAGCTTCCCCGGCCGAGGCCAGCACTTGCTGGCTACGCATCATCACGGCATCAGCAAAGCCACGCAGTAGCATGACGATTGCCACGATAACGTACATGATACCGAGACGTTTGTGGTCGACAGAAGTCAGCCACTCGTTCCACAGGTAGGACCACTTACCGAAGTAAGTGATGGCAGCCAGAAGCGCCAGTCCCCCAATGATAATCGCAGCCACCGTAACCACGATAATGGGTTCGTGGTAGGGCACTGCATCCAGTGTAAGTTTTCCGAACATCGTTTTCTTCCTCGGCCCCTTAGTGAGCGGTTTCCGCGTGGCTCATGTCCATGCCTTCCATCCCGTCGTGAGCAGCGTGCTCGCCTTCAGGTTTGGACATGTTCATGCTCTCGTGAGACATGAATTTGTTCACAACATCTTTGAACAGATCCGGCTTCACGTTAGAGAAGTATTCCACTTTGTTGTATTCGCTAGGCACAGCCACTTTATCGAACGCGGCCATGGAGTCCATGGAGTTCGGCGACTGTTTGGCTTTTTCAACCCACTGATCGAAGGTTGCACGATCCGGGGTAGCAATCGCTTTGAACTTCATACCTGAGAAGCCCGGGCCACTGTAGCTAGCGGAGATACCGTCATAAGTACCAGCTTCGTCAGCAATGAGGTGCAGCTGAGTCTGCATCCCGGCCATTGC
The DNA here is from genome assembly GCF_002810545.1 of Klebsiella sp. A-Nf5. NCBI lineage: Bacteria > Pseudomonadati > Pseudomonadota > Gammaproteobacteria > Enterobacterales > Enterobacteriaceae > Klebsiella > Klebsiella sp. A-Nf5. The sequence goes on from NZ_PIOG01000222.1 coordinate 190,836, forward strand.
GTAAATCTGGCTACCTAAGCGCGGAATAAAGAACGAGTTCATCACCGAATTAGAGGTCACTTTGAAGTGTACCGGTACGTTCGCCGGGAAGGCGATTTCGTTAACGGTAGCAATACCCTGTTCCGGATAGATAAAGAACCATTTCCAGTCCATCGAAACGACTTCGATGGTGATTGGTTTCTCGTCATGGGCAAGCGGTTTGCTTGGCTCCAGTGCGTGAGTGGTTTTCCAGGTCAGAACGGCCAGGAACAGGATGATCAGAATAGGTACCGTCCAGACCACAGCTTCCACTTTGTTGGAGTGTGACCAGTTCGGGCTATACTTCGCATCTTTATTGCTCTCGCGATACTTCCAGGCAAATCCTACTGCCATCAAGACGGCGGGAATAACGACAATCATCATCAGGCCGAAAGCCGTCAGAATCAAAGAGCGTTGCTCCAGTCCAATCTGTCCTTTTGGGTCAAGGAGTGCAGAATCACAACCACTGAGTAATACAGTACTTGCGATTAATGACATCCATCCCAAACTTTTATTGTATTTCCTGAGTCTCATTGAACGACCTCAATTCCACGGGATCTGGTGGCGTTTAAAGTGTACGGGCATTTTACGGTAAGGTTGCATTACTGTAAACATGATTGGATCTCTGTCAGTTCTGTGTTAGCGGCTTCTGCTTGGTTTGTCACATATGTTACGTAGTGTTACGTAATCGCTTGCAAAGCCTGAATTTCATGGGATTGATAACGAAAGGGATAAGAAAAGGAGTACTTAGCGGCGAATGGGCATAACCACCCATAAATTAGAACAATTGTTTAACATTTAATTATCAAATAAAAGACATTGTGAAAACCTAAAATAAAATCGCTGTAGCTGAATCGGTTAAATTATTTAAAGAATCGAATGAAAACTGTCAATAATTTCCAGAAATCAAAAACGCACAAAACAACAAATAGCGCGGCGGACAATATAAAAGCGTTAATAAGCCGTTATAATTACGTTTCGTAATTACAACGGCTAATAATGATGCAGCGTCCTTAAATCAGGCGAGTTTTACGCAGTGCCAGGTAGTCGAGCAGACCGCCGAACAAAATACCGCCAACGGCAGTCAGCGCGGCAACCTCCAGCAGACCGGACAGGAATGAGAAGGCGGTGTAATCCAGGGCGTTCATGATAAGCAAAGCCAGCCATACCGTCAGCAGCAGGCAGCCCAGTGCCAGGATCCCCAGCGCCAGCGCATAGGCCTGCGGGTATTCGCTTCGCGGCATAAAGCTTGCCGTACGTTGGGTATGCTCAAGCGTTTGCCGGCACAGCAGCAGTAGCGCGATCCCCGGCACCGCCGCGACGACCGAGAAGAGATAGAACGTCGACCAGCCGTGGGCCTCGACAAACCAGCCGGCGATTGGCCCAACGTACACGCGGCCGACCGCAGACAGCGCAGAGAGCAGCGCGAACTGGGTGGCGGAGAATGATTTATTGCACAGCGTCATCAGCAGCGCGACAAACGCCGCTGTCCCCATTCCCCCGCACAGGTTTTCAAAGAACACGGCGGTTGCCATGGAATAGAGGTGCTTATCGGTAATCGACAGCAGCCAGTAGCCGGCGTTGGAGACCCCCTGCAGCACACCGAAGATCAGCAGCGCCCGAAACAGTGTCAGCCGCTGCATCAGGACCCCGCCGTACAGGGCGCCGAGAATGGTGGCAAACAGGCCCAAAGTTTTGTTCACCATCCCGACTTCTCCGGCATCAAAGCCAACGCCGCGGATGAGGAAGGTCGTGGTCAGGCTCATGGCAAACGCATCGCCAAGCTTATAAAGGGCGATGAGCAGCAGAATAAGCCAGGCGTTATTGCGACCGAAAAAATCGCGCAGCGGTTCGGCGACCGCCTGCTCCAGCGACCTGGGAACCGGGATAACGTCGCTCGGCTCGGGTGCCAGCAGTGTGGCGATGATACAGGGCACCAGCAGCGCCGCCATCAGCCAGTACATCCCCTGCCAGCCGAGATAGCGGTCGGCAAGCCACAGAGCCAGACCACCGGACACCAGCATCCCGAGGCGATAGCCCAGCACGCTGATCGCGGCGCCGGTACCGCGTTCTTCCGCCGGCAGAACGTCGGTTTTCCAGGCATCGAACACGATATCCTGTGATGCCGAGCAGAAGGCGATCACCACCGCCAGCGCCGCCATCCAGCGGAGCTGGGAGACGGGCTCAAGAAATCCCATCGCCGCAATGGCCAGCAGGAGCAGGACCTGGGTAGTCAGCAGCCAACCGCGACGACGCCCAAGAAACGGCGGCGTATAGCGGTCCATCAGCGGGGACCAGAGAAATTTAAAGACATAGGCCTGGCCGACGAGTGAGAAAAAACCGATCGTTTTCAGATCGATATTTTCCACCGTCATCCAGGCCTGCAGGGTACCGGAGGTGAGGGCCAGCGGCAGGCCTGAGGCGAAACCGAGGATCAGCAAAATTGCTGATTTCGGCTGTTGAAAAATGCGTAAGTAATGACTGGACATAGCATAAAGCACGAACCCGGCTGAGGCCGGGTTCGTGGTGGCATTAACGCGCGTTTTGCTTGATGAAATCGTGGATGCTGGTGTCCTGCGCCATATCGGCGATGGTATCGGTCAGGACGCTGTTAACGGCATCAGCGATGTTCTTGTTCGAGGCCTGGAAAGCGCCTTCAATGGAGTAGCTGGCGCGGTAGTTTTTGGTCATCTTCGTGCCGTTTGCCGCGGTGGCAATGATGGCGATATCCGCTTTCGTGGCGATGTTGTAACGCACATTACCCTGGGAGACATCAGCGTAGAGTTTGTTGACGATAATTTGCAGATCAACCGCGCCGTTCGGGCCAATCATATAACCGCGTGCGGTCATCTGTTTCTCCAGCACTTCCTGCAGCAGGAAGCGCAGATCGCGGGAGGCGGTGAGGGTGACCTGCTGATTGTCGCGCGTGACTTTTGCCAGCGCCTGGTCCGGACGCTGGTCAGCGCCGTTGATGCTGACGGTCACGCCCATCAGGCTCGGATCCTGCTGCGGCAGCGTGATTTTCGGCGATACTTCAATGGTGGTCGGCGGCGTGGCGCATCCTGCCAGCATAAACATGGCGACCAACGGGAAAAGGATCTTCTTAAGCATGTTCAGGTCTCAACGCATGGTGTTGTTATAAGGAAAATTACCGCCATCATAGCATTGCCAACGGCAAGGGGAAGTGGCAACGCGTGTAAATCCATCGCCCTGGCGGTTTTCTGAGCGTCCCGCCACGGTTAATCGCTCTTTCCCCGGCAGTTCTGGCGACCAGAGCCAGTAAACGTGATACTTTTGAATGAAAATATCAGAACAATGCTAATTTTTTGTTGTTTTCTCCTAATGGAAGCGGTAAAAGCGGCTAACATTTATAGGGAGTGGCGGCATCTCAGCGTTGTCGGAGGAGAAAATTCATGATGATACGTGAACAGATCGAAGCAAAACTTAGAGCAGCGTTCGACCCGATGTATCTCGAAGTCGTGGATGAAAGTTATCGTCACAACGTCCCAGCGGGCTCTGAAAGTCATTTTAAAGTGGTGTTAGTGAGCGATCGCTTCACTGGCGAGCGTTTCCTCAATCGCCACCGTATGATCTACGGCACGCTAACTGAGGAGCTGTCGAATACGGTGCATGCCCTGGCGCTGCACACCTACACGATTAAAGAGTGGGAAGCTCTACAAGATACGGTTTTCGCCTCGCCGCCTTGCCGCGGTGCGGGGAGTATCGCCTAGAAATCCCATTTGCAACCGCTGGCGCTTTTCCAGTATGTTGCTTGCAGATTTAGCAAAAACGGCCTACGGGCCGTTTTGTTTTGCCTGGAAAATGCGCAAAGTGAGCGCTTTTGCGGACAAATTTGAGCGGGAAATGTGAAAAATGCCGCAGCAGTGGGCGACAACCGTTCTCGACTCACAAAAGTGATGCCGCTATAATGCCGCGTCTTATATATGAATGTCTTCGGGATGATTCTGACGACAGGGAATGTGTTTCTGATTTGAAGAGGGCATCCCGGTTCTGCGAAGCCACCTACACGCGCTTCCAGAGTTGACCGAGCACTGTGATTTTTTTGAGGTAACAAGATGCAAGTTTCAGTTGAAACCACTCAGGGCCTTGGGCGCCGTGTAACGATTACTATCGCCGCTGACAGCATCGAGAATGCTGTCAAAAGCGAGCTGGTCAACGTAGCGAAAAAAGTTCGCATTGACGGCTTCCGTAAAGGCAAAGTGCCGATGAATGTTGTTGCTCAGCGTTATGGCGCATCCGTTCGCCAGGACGTGCTGGGCGACCTGATGAGCCGTCATTTCGTTGACGCGATCATCAAAGAGAAAATCAATCCGGCTGGTGCGCCGAACTACGTTCCGGGCGAATACAAACTGGGCGAAGACTTCACCTACGCGGTAGAGTTCGAAGTGTATCCGGAAGTTGAGCTGCAGGGTCTGGACGCGATCGAAGTTGAAAAACCGGTTGTTGACGTGACCGACGCTGACGTGGACACCATGCTGGAAACCCTGCGCAAGCAGCAGGCGACCTGGAAAGACAAAGACGGCGCTGTTGACGCTGAAGATCGCGTAACCATCGATTTCACCGGTTCCGTAGACGGTGAAGAGTTCGAAGGCGGTAAAGCCTCTGACTTCGTACTGGCGATGGGCCAGGGTCGCATGATCCCGGGCTTCGAAGACGGTATCAAAGGTCACAAAGCGGGTGAAGAGTTCACCATCGACGTGACTTTCCCGGAAGAGTACCACGCAGAAAACCTGAAAGGTAAAGCGGCTAAGTTCGTTATCAACCTGAAAAAAGTTGAAGAGCGTGAACTGCCTGAGCTGACCGAAGAATTCATCAAACGTTTCGGCGTGGAAGATGGTTCTGTCGCTGGCCTGCGCGCTGAAGTGCGTAAAAACATGGAACGCGAGCTGAAAGGCGCTGTACGTAACCGCGTGAAGTCTCAGGCAATTGAAGGTCTGGTTAAAGCTAACGAGATCGACGTTCCGGCTGCCCTGATCGACAGCGAAATCGACGTGCTGCGTCGCCAGGCTGCTCAGCGTTTCGGTGGCAACGAGAAACAGGCTCTGGAACTGCCGCGCGAGCTGTTCGAAGAGCAAGCTAAACGCCGCGTCGTTGTCGGTCTGCTGCTGGGCGAAGTGATTCGCACCAACGAGCTGAAAGCTGACGAAGAGCGCGTGAAAGGCCTGATCGAAGAGATGGCTTCTGCGTACGAAGATCCGTCAGAAGTCGTTGAATTCTACAGCAAGAACAAAGAGCTGATGGACAACATGCGCAACGTGGCGCTGGAAGAGCAGGCTGTTGAAGCCGTGCTGGCGAAAGCCAAAGTGTCTGAAAAAGCCACTTCCTTCAACGAACTGATGAACCAGCAGGCGTAATTTCGCCGCGATTGTTTAAGGTTCGAGCAAAAACCCGTTGCCGAAAGGCGGCGGGTTTTTTTTTAGGATAATGATAGCCTCAGGCACGGTGCTAAAACGCATTTACCATGATAGCGTTACAGCAAAAGCTTGTTATGCTTGAAATATGGCAACACCATCCCCATTACCGGGGGAGGCAACTGCATCCGCAATCGCACGCGTGTTGAAGAGGCGGTGACGCGTTCAGCGGATAGAAACTGTGGCTGATAATCCGTCCGTAAGGTTACAATCAGTGCAGCAGGTATTTTAAAAATTACTCCAGGAGACGGAAATGTCATACAGTGGCGAACGAGACAACTTTGCACCCCATATGGCCCTGGTGCCGATGGTCATTGAACAGACCTCACGCGGTGAACGTTCTTTTGATATCTACTCCCGTCTGCTTAAGGAACGCGTCATTTTTCTGACCGGCCAGGTCGAAGACCACATGGCAAACCTGATCGTGGCGCAGATGCTGTTTCTGGAAGCGGAAAACCCGGAAAAAGACATTTACCTGTACATTAACTCTCCGGGCGGGGTGATCACCGCCGGGATGTCGATTTATGACACCATGCAGTTCATCAAGCCGGACGTCAGCACCATCTGTATGGGCCAGGCCGCTTCCATGGGGGCGTTCCTGCTGACCGCCGGGGCGAAAGGCAAGCGCTTCTGCCTGCCTAATTCCCGCGTGATGATCCACCAGCCGCTGGGCGGCTATCAGGGACAGGCGACGGATATTGAGATCCACGCCCGCGAAATCCTGAAGGTGAAAGGGCGCATGAATGAGCTGATGGCACATCATACCGGCCAGTCTCTTGAGCAGATTGAGCGTGACACCGAGCGTGACCGCTTCCTCTCTGCTGCGGAAGCCGTGGAGTATGGGCTGGTCGACTCTATTTTGACCCATCGTAATTGATGCCCGAGGCGCAAGGGTGCCGCTTTACGCTTCATTCTTCTCGCCACGTTTTCGTGAGTGGTTGGCATTTTTCCGGACGCTTGCCGGTCAGGCTTGCGGCCGGTTGCTTTGCCAGCGCCTCGATGTAGCGCGAAGGATTTTGTGTATATACTAATGAAGGGCGGCACAACGCTATATGGCGGCTTGCGCCTGAGAATGGCATTTGCGTCGTCGTGTGCGGCACAAAGAACTTAAAAAGAGGTTTGGACTCATGACAGATAAACGCAAAGATGGATCGGGCAAATTGTTGTATTGCTCTTTTTGCGGCAAAAGCCAGCATGAAGTGCGTAAGCTGATCGCCGGGCCATCCGTGTATATCTGCGACGAATGCGTTGATTTATGTAACGACATCATTCGCGAAGAGATTAAAGAAGTTGCGCCGCACCGCGAGCGCAGCGCGTTGCCGACGCCGCACGAGATTCGCCACCACCTTGATGACTACGTCATCGGTCAGGAACAGGCGAAGAAAGTGTTGGCGGTCGCGGTATACAACCACTACAAACGTCTGCGCAATGGCGATACCAGCAATGGCGTAGAGCTGGGTAAAAGTAACATTCTGCTGATCGGGCCGACCGGTTCCGGTAAAACGCTGCTGGCGGAAACGCTGGCGCGCCTGCTGGATGTGCCGTTTACCATGGCAGACGCCACCACCCTGACCGAAGCGGGTTATGTGGGTGAGGACGTCGAAAATATCATTCAGAAACTGCTGCAGAAGTGCGACTACGACGTGCAGAAAGCGCAGCGCGGCATCGTCTATATCGACGAAATCGACAAAATTTCGCGTAAATCCGATAACCCGTCGATTACCCGCGACGTCTCCGGCGAGGGCGTACAGCAGGCGCTGCTGAAGCTTATCGAAGGCACCGTCGCCGCCGTTCCACCGCAGGGCGGACGTAAACATCCGCAGCAGGAGTTCTTGCAGGTTGATACCTCCAAGATCCTCTTCATCTGCGGCGGCGCGTTCGCCGGCCTGGACAAAGTGATTTCCCACCGTGTTGAAACCGGCTCTGGCATTGGTTTTGGCGCGACGGTAAAAGCGAAGTCCGACAAAGCCAGCGAAGGTGAGCTGCTGTCTCAGGTTGAACCGGAAGATCTGATCAAATTTGGTCTGATCCCTGAATTCATCGGTCGTCTGCCGGTGGTGGCGACGCTGAATGAGCTGAGCGAAGAAGCGCTGATCCAGATCCTGAAAGAGCCGAAAAACGCCCTGACCAAGCAGTATCAGGCGTTGTTTAGCCTTGAGGGCGCAGAACTTGAATTCCGCGACGAAGCGCTGGATGCTATCGCCAAGAAAGCGATGGCGCGTAAAACCGGTGCCCGTGGCCTGCGCTCGATTGTGGAAGCGGCGCTGCTGGATACCATGTATGACCTGCCTTCGATGGATGATGTCGAAAAAGTGGTCATTGATGAGTCGGTTATCGAGGGTCAGAGCAAACCGCTGCTGATCTACGGTAAACCGGAAGCTCAGCAGGCATCTGGTGAATAATTAACCATTTCACTCAAGCAGTTAACAAAAAGGGGGGATTTTATCTCCCCTTTTATTTTTCCTGCATTCCCGCCGTTGAATGTGTGGAATACATCCCCATATACTGGATTACATATTAACGACGATGCAGTGGAGTATGGCGTCGTCGGCTACCTGGCGGACTTTAAACTAAGAGAGAGCTCTATGAATCCTGAGCGTTCTGAACGCATTGAAATCCCCGTATTGCCATTGCGCGATGTGGTGGTTTATCCGCACATGGTCATACCCCTGTTCGTAGGGCGGGAAAAATCTATTCGTTGCCTCGAAGCGGCCATGGACCATGATAAAAAAATCATGCTGGTTGCGCAGAAAGAAGCGTCGACGGATGAGCCGGGTGTAAACGATCTTTTCACCGTTGGAACCGTGGCGTCTATTTTGCAGATGCTGAAGCTGCCGGACGGTACCGTGAAGGTGCTGGTCGAAGGGCTGCAGCGTGCACGTATTTCTGCGCTGTCTGATAATGGCGAACATTTCTCGGCGAAAGCGGAGTATCTCGACTCGCCGGCGATTGACGAACGTGAGCAGGAAGTGCTGGTTCGCACCGCTATCAGCCAGTTTGAAGGCTATATCAAGCTGAACAAGAAGATCCCACCGGAAGTGCTGACGTCGCTGAACAGTATCGACGATCCGGCGCGCCTGGCGGATACCATCGCGGCGCACATGCCGTTGAAGCTGGCTGACAAGCAGTCCGTGCTCGAGATGTCCGACATCAACGAACGTCTGGAATATCTGATGGCGATGATGGAATCGGAAATCGATCTGCTGCAGGTTGAGAAGCGCATTCGCAACCGCGTCAAAAAGCAGATGGAGAAATCCCAGCGCGAGTACTATCTGAACGAGCAAATGAAAGCGATTCAGAAAGAACTCGGCGAGATGGACGACGCCCCGGACGAAAACGAAGCGCTAAAGCGTAAGATCGACGCGGCGAAAATGCCGAAAGAGGCGAAAGAAAAAACCGAAGCGGAACTGCAGAAGCTGAAGATGATGTCGCCGATGTCTGCGGAAGCGACCGTCGTGCGTGGCTACATCGACTGGATGGTGCAGGTGCCGTGGAATGCGCGCAGTAAGGTCAAAAAAGACCTGCGTCAGGCCCAGGAGATCCTCGATACCGATCACTATGGTCTGGAGCGCGTGAAGGATCGCATCCTTGAATATCTCGCGGTGCAGAGCCGGGTGAACAAAATCAAGGGGCCAATCCTCTGTCTGGTGGGACCGCCGGGGGTAGGTAAAACCTCGCTGGGCCAATCCATCGCCAAAGCGACCGGACGCAAATACGTACGTATGGCATTAGGTGGCGTGCGCGATGAAGCGGAAATCCGCGGTCACCGTCGGACCTATATTGGCTCGATGCCGGGCAAACTGATCCAGAAAATGGCGAAAGTGGGGGTCAAAAACCCGCTATTCCTGCTGGATGAGATCGATAAAATGTCTTCCGACATGCGCGGCGACCCAGCTTCAGCGTTGCTTGAGGTACTGGATCCGGAACAGAACGTGGCCTTTAACGACCACTATCTGGAAGTGGATTACGATCTCAGCGACGTGATGTTCGTGGCGACGTCTAACTCCATGAACATTCCGGCACCGCTGCTGGATCGTATGGAAGTGATTCGCCTCTCCGGTTATACCGAAGATGAAAAGCTGAACATCGCCAAGCGTCACCTGCTGCCGAAGCAGATTGAACGTAACGCGCTGAAGAAAGGCGAGCTGACCGTCGACGATAGCGCCATTATCGGCATTATTCGTTACTACACGCGTGAAGCGGGGGTTCGAAGCCTGGAGCGTGAAATCTCCAAGCTGTGCCGTAAAGCCGTTAAACAGCTGCTGCTGGATAAAACGCTGAAACACATCGAGATTAACGGTGAGAATCTGCACGATTATCTCGGCGTACAGCGCTTTGACTATGGCCGTGCCGATAGCGAGAACCGCGTTGGTCAGGTGACCGGTCTGGCGTGGACGGAAGTGGGCGGCGATCTGCTGACCATCGAAACCGCCTGCGTACCAGGCAAAGGCAAGCTGACTTACACCGGTTCGCTGGGTGAAGTCATGCAGGAGTCGATTCAGGCTGCGCTGACCGTGGTGCGTTCGCGGGCGGACAAACTGGGCATTAACGCCGACTTCTACGAGAAGCGTGATATTCACGTCCACGTCCCGGAAGGGGCGACGCCGAAGGATGGTCCGAGTGCGGGTATCGCCATGTGTACGGCGCTGGTCTCCTGTCTGACCGGTAACCCGGTACGCGCTGATGTGGCGATGACCGGTGAAATCACTCTGCGTGGTCAGGTGCTGCCGATCGGCGGTCTGAAGGAAAAACTGCTGGCGGCGCATCGCGGCGGCATTAAGACTGTTCTGATTCCTGATGAGAACAAACGCGACCTTGAAGAAATTCCAGATAACGTTATCGCCGATTTGGATATCCATCCGGTGAAACGAATCGAGGAAGTTCTGACACTTGCGCTGCAGAACGAACCGTTCGGCATGCAGGTTGTGACCGCGAAATAGTGATTCTGCGCAAATTGCGCTAATAAAAATAGGGCTGGTAAGTCATTTCGGACTTGCCAGCCTTTTTTTGTGTAGCTAACTTAGATCGCTGGCAGGGGGGTCATCGACAACTGCTGTTGTAAGGGCATGACAGTCCTGATATAACTGCTGCGCGGTCGCACTATGAAGGACTCAGGTGCGATATAAATTATAAAGAGAGGAAGAGAACAGTGAATAAATCTCAACTGATTGACAAAATTGCTGCGGGTGCGGACATTTCTAAAGCTGCAGCTGGACGTGCGTTAGATGCTTTAATCGCTTCTGTTACTGAATCTCTGCAGGCTGGGGATGACGTTGCGCTGGTAGGTTTTGGTACCTTTGCTGTTAAAGAACGTGCCGCCCGTACTGGTCGCAACCCACAAACAGGTAAAGAAATTACTATCGCTGCCGCAAAAGTACCGGGCTTCCGTGCTGGTAAAGCGCTGAAAGACGCGGTGAACTGATCGGCTTTCCCGTCAGGGAATGTGACGAAGTACAAGGGCGCATCGTGAGATGTGCCTTTTTTATTGCCTTTTCAGACCACTTTATGTGTGTTTATCGCCACTTGTGGGCTGACAATCACCCTGTTTTCTTGTCAAAATACGTCCTCACGCGCGGCGGCCATCACGTGCTATGCTGCGCGAGCTAAAGTCATCTACAGCGGAGCGTTGTTACACCATGATGGACAACCTACGCACGGCCGCCAACAGCGTCGTGCTCAAGATTATTTTCGGTATCATTATCGTCTCGTTCATTTTGACCGGGGTGAGTGGTTACCTGATTGGCGGTGGCAAAAACTATGCCGCAAAAGTGAATGGCCAGGAGATTGGCCGTGGGCAGTTTGAAAACGCCGTCGCCAGCGAACGTAACCGTATGCAGCAGCAGCTTGGCGACCAGTTCTCCGAGCTGGCGGCGAACGAAAACTACATGAAAACCATGCGCCAGCAGGTGCTGAACCGGCTGATCGATGAGTCGCTTCTGGATCAGTATGCCCGCGAGCTGGGTCTCAGCATCAGCGATGAGCAGGTGAAGCAGGCGATCTTCCAGACCCAGGCGTTCCAGACGAACGGTAAGTTCGACAACCAGCGTTTCAGCGGTATTGTCGCCCAGATGGGGATGACCACCGATCAGTACGCTCAGGCGCTGCGTAACCAGCTGACCACACAGCAGCTGATTAACGCCATTGCGGGTACCGACTTCATGCTGCCGGGCGAGTCCGATCAACTGGCGGCGCTGGTGTCTCAGCAGCGTGTCGTCCGCGAAGCGACCATCAACGTGAATGCCCTGGCGGCAAAACAGACGGCCAGCGATGAGGAAATCAACGCCTTCTGGCAGCAGAATCAGGCCCGTTTTATGGCACCGGAACAGTTCCGCGTCAGCTATATCAAAATGGATGCCGCCAGCATGCAGGAGAGTGCCTCTGACGAAGAGATTCAGTCATGGTATGACCAGCACAAGGATCAGTTCACTCAGCCGCAGCGCAACCGCTACAGCGTGATTCAGACCAAAACGGAAGCCGATGCGAAAGCGGTGCTGGCCGAGCTGCAAAAAGGGGCAGATTTCGCCACGCTGGCGAAAGAAAAATCGACTGATATTATCTCTGCCCGCAACGGCGGCGATATGGGGTGGATGGAAGATGCCTCTACGGTGCCTGAGCTGAAAGATGCCGGGCTGAAAGAGAAAGGCCAGCTGTCTGGCGTGATCAAATCCTCAGTTGGCTTCCTGGTGGCCCGTCTGGACGACGTCCAGCCGGCGCAGGTGAAACCGCTGGCTGACGTGCGCAATGACATTGCGGCGAAAGTGAAGCAGGAAAAAGCGCTGGATGCTTACTACGCGCTGCAGCAGAAGGTGAGCGATGCGGCCAGTAACGATAATGAATCGCTGGCGGGCGCGGCGCAGGTCGCCGGACTGAAGGTGGTGGAAACCGGCTGGTTTGGCCGCGATAACCTGCCGGAAGAGCTGAACTTTAAACCGGTCGCTGACGCAATCTTCAACGGCGGTCTGGTGGGTGAGAATGGCGCGCCGGGCAGCAACTCCGACATCATCACCGTTGACGGCGATCGCGCTTTTGTTCTGCGCATTAGCGAACACAAAGCCGAGGCGGTGAAACCGCTGGCCGAAGTGAAGGCGCAGGTCAGCGATATCGTTAAGCACAATAAAGCGGAACAGCAGGCGAAACTGGATGCCGACAAGCTGCTGGCGGCGCTGAAAGACGGCAAAGGCGATGAAGCGATGAAGGCGGCTGGCCTGAGCTTCGGCGCGCCGCAGACGCTTTCCCGTACCGGCCAGGATCCGCTGAGCCAACTGGCATTTACTCTGCCGCTGCCGCAGCAGGGCAAACCGGTCTATGGCGTTGGCAGCAATATGCAAGGCGATGTGGTGCTGGTGGCGCTGGATGAAGTGAAAGCAGGCAACATGCCGGAAGAGCAGAAGAAGGCCATGGTTCAGGGGATTACCCAGAACAACGCCCAAATCGCTTTCGAAGCGCTGATGAGTAACCTGCGCAAGGCGGCGAAAATTAAACTGGGCGACAGCATCGACCAGCAGCAGTAATTTCGCGTCGTCTCGCAAAAATGAGCAACACGATGTAATCCCCAAGGGCCGCTTTCGCGGCCCTTTCCATTTCTGTGATTTGCCTTTTGTCGGCCATCCGCACTGACGCTATCGTAACCTTGCTGTCTACACACAAGGAGATATCAGCATGAAATATGGAATAAAAGCACTGATGGCCGCGGGCGTACTGGTTTTCGCGGTAGGCGTACAGGGAGCGCTGGCTGCACCCGCCAGCGGCAAAGCGGCGGTGAATAAAGAAAATGTGCAGGCGACTACTTCGGCGAAGGCGGAAACGGTGCCCGGTGAGGCGGACAACGGGGTGACAAAGGTCAGCATTAACCGCGCCAGCGCCGAACAGTTGGCTCAGGCGTTGAATGGCGTGGGGTTGAAAAAAGCCCAGGCCATTGTCAGCTACCGCGAAGAGTACGGGCCGTTCAAAACCCTCGATGATCTGAAGCAGGTCCCGGGAATGGGCAGCTCGCTGGTGGAGCGCAATTTAGCCCATCTGACGCTGTAAATTTTATGCCAGACCTTGCACAGCGGTGATTTTTTGCCAGGATAAAGAGGTTGCATCAAGTGGTGTGACCTCTTACCTCATAAACAACAATAACAGAAAGGCATTGGTGCTATGCAGACACAAATTAAAGTTCGCGGCTATCATCTCGACGTCTACCAGCATGTGAACAACGCACGCTACCTGGAGTTCCTTGAGGAAGCCCGCTGGGATGGCCTGGAAAACAGCCCCGCGTTTCAGTGGATGACGGAGAAAAATATCGCTTTCGTGGTGGTGAATATCAATATTAACTACCGTCGTCCGGCGGTACTGGGCGATGTGCTGACAGTGAGCAGCAAACTGGAGCAACTCAACGGCAAAAGCGGCACGCTAAGCCAGGTGGTCACCCTCAACCCCAATGGCGAAGTGGTGGCCGATGCGCTGATTACCTTCGTCTGTATCGATTTGAAAACCCAGAAGGCGCTGCCGCTGGAAGGGGAGTTGCGCGAGAAACTTGACCAGATGAACTTGCGTTGACAACCGTCGCGTGAGTGCCGGGCCCACGGCAGGTGATGAACCCGTAGCCCCGGTAAGCGTTGCGCCACCGGGGAATTTGAACTGAAGCTTAGGGCAAAAAGCTCCCCGAGGCTATGCCTGTGCCAGCCCGGTTTTTTGCTTCATCACCGCCATTACGCCGACCTTGTCCCCCAGATACTGGTTGAGTCCGTTTGCGCGCAGGTTACAGGCGGCGCACTGGCCGCAGCCATCGCCCTTAATGCCGTTGTAGCAGGTGAGGGTTTCCTGGCGCACCAGATCCAGCTGACCCCAGTAGTCGGCAAGCGCCCAGGTCTCGGCTTTATTCAGCCACATCAGCGGCGTCTCAAAGCGAATGTCTTTCGCCATCCCAAGGCTGACGGCATGGTGCAGCGCTTTGACAAACTCATCGCGGCAGTCCGGGTAGCCGGAGAAGTCGGTCTCGCACACGCCGGTGATGATGGCTTCGGCTTTCACCTGATAGGCGTAGATTGCTGTCAGGGTTAAAAACAGAATATTGCGCCCGGGGACAAAGGTGTTGGGAATGCCCTCGGCATCAGGCTGATAGTCGGGTACCGGAATGTTATCGCGGGTCAGGCTGCTGACTGCCAGTTCGTTGAGCAGAGTGACGTCCAGCACTTTATGCGCGACAGCGCCCAGTTTCAGGGCGAGTTCGCGCGCCACGTCGATTTCCGCGCGGTGGCGTTGGCCATAATCAAAAGTGACGCAATGCACTTCATCATACTGCTGCAGAGCTTGCACCAGGCAGGTGGTTGAATCTTGTCCTCCGCTGAAGACAACTACGGCGCGTTTCATGGCAATTCCTGACTAAATGAGTAAAGGCGCTATGGTAGCGCCAGACGCGCGCGGCGACCAGCTCTCTCATGACGATGACGCCGGTAGCCAGGCGCTGGCGAAGTCGAACCAGCCCCGGGCGTTAAGACGCAGGCCATTGACCCCCGGTGGCGCGCTGATCCGATAGTTATATTTGAACAGCGGCGTCATGATGGCGTCTTCCATCAGACTGTTGAACACGTTGCGCAGCGCATCGTTGCGACTGCGGGCTTCGGGCTGCGCCTGCACGGCGTCTAATGTCGCCTGCAGATGGGCATATTGCGCCCCGGTCAGCAAATTAGGCCACAGCATATCGCAGCGCAGCCACTGTTCGAGGGCGTATTCAGGCGCTTCGCCGATTAGCCGGTCGCCCATCATCAGATCGGCCTGCCCCAGATGCTGACAGCCTTCCCAGTTTTTGGCGTCATGAAAAATGAGCGTCAGCTCGCAGCCCAGCAGAGCCAGCCGTTGCCTCAGCTGTTCGGCCATCGCATGAAGCTCGACCGGCAGATGATAGAGCAGGGTAAGTCTGGCCGGCAGCGGTACCGCGTTGTTTTCCGGTCCCTGCGGGATGGACCATCCTGGCAGCACCTCATGGCTCGGCGTAATCAGATCCTCCTCCAGCGGCAGCGTTTCCAGCAGCGACGAGTGATGGATTATCGACACCAGCCGCTGGGCCTGCGCTTTGCTAAGACGCGGGCTGTGGCGCAGGGTGAGATAACAGAAGCCAAGGCTGATACTGTTGCTGACCTGACGCAGATTGTGGAGCTCTTCGCGATCGCCGATGGTGATCTGCACCGGATGGCGGCAGCTGGTGCCGAGATCGCGGTCAAAGAGCTGAGGAGTGATCCAGTACTCCACTGCCTGGATCAGCGGATGCTGCAGGTGGTAACGGGGATGGTTCTCCAGGCGGACGAGTTCCGGACTGAACCGCTTCAGGCGGAATGGCCCGCAGCCGATGGCCGGATCGTCAGGATGCGCCAGCACGCTGCAGTAGCTGGCGAGACGGAACGGCAGCCAGTAGTCAGGACGATGCAGCGTGATGGTTAGACACTGGGCGTGAGTGACATCGATACGGCTAAGGCTGGCGAAGAGGGTCCGCAAGGCTGGCAGCTCAAGCAGCAGCCGTAACCGCTGCCGCAGCTGCGCGGTTTCCACCGCATCGCCATTGTGCCAGTACAGCGTAGAGCGAATATAAAAATGCCAGCGCAGGCCGTCCGGTGAGACCTGCCAGTGATGCGCCAGATCGCCGATCGGCATATTGTCGCCTTCGTCGAAGCGCGTTAGCCCGGCATAGATCTGCCCGGCCAGATGCTGCTCGGCGCGTCCGGGCAGAAAGCCAGGGCGCAACGGCTCCAGTGGGCGATAGTAAGGAATACGCAGCGTCGGAGTATTGTTTTGCCACTGACCGCCGAGGAAGGGATGGAGCAGGGCTTTCAGCTCCACCGGGGCCAGCTGCGCCAGCTCCAGCGCGTTTTGCTGCTGACCGTTGTTCAGCGCCTGCTCCATCATCTCGTTGCGCAGACTTTCCGGGGTTTTGTGAAATGAGAGCTGCCCGCGTTTGCCGCGCCCGGAGCTGGCCTGCCAGCTTAGCCACCCCGCCTCCTGCGCCTGACGCAGCAGAGTGCGGACGTGGCGTTCGCTGCAAAAACAGCGCTCCGCCAGTTCGCCGACGGTCACCTGCTGCGGCGCCCCGGCTGAGGGTTGCCACAATCGCTGGTACTGATTTAAACGGTGTAAGAGTCGCATGGGAGCCGTCGTCCACCGGGCCGCTGTAAACCCGGAACAATTAATAATATCTATTCACTATTACTTCCGTATATCCCAGGTGATACTGCAACACAAGCGAAGCCCATCACACATCGGGGAATACATCATGGCAAAACTGGCCGCATTTGATATGGACGGCACCCTGCTGATGCCGGACCATCGTCTCGGCGAGCAAACGCTCACCGCGCTGAAACGGCTGCGGGAACGTAATATCACCCTGACGTTCGCTACCGGTCGCCATGTGCTGGAGATGCACCATGTGATTGGCGAATTTTCCCTGGACGCATTTCTGATCACCGGCAACGGGACGCGCATCCATTCGCTGGAAGGGGAGGAGCTTTATCGCCAGGATCTCGCTCCCGAGGCGGCGGAAGCGGTGCTGCACAGCAAATGGGATACTCAGGCCAGCATGCATGTGTTTAACGATGGCGGCTGGTTCACCGGTCAGGCAAGGCCTGAATTGTTGCAAGCGCATGTCTTCAGCGGCTTTCACTATCAACTGTGCGATCCGAAACGCATGTCGGCGCAGCATGTCACCAAGATCTGTTTTTGCGGCGATCATGACGATCTCCGCCGCCTGCGGATCCAGCTAAATGAGACGCTGGGCGATCGCGCGTTTCTCTGCTTCTCGGCGATGGACTGTCTGGAAGTGCTGCCGGTTGGGTGTAATAAAGGTGCGGCGCTGGCGGTGCTCAGCCAGCACTTAGGCTTCACCCTGCAGGAGTGCATGGCGTTTGGCGATGCGATGAACGACCGCGAGATGCTGGGCAGCGTTGGGCGGGGATTTATCATGGGCAACGCGATGCCGCAGCTGAAAGCCGAGCTGCCGCATCTTCCTGTTATCGGTGACTGCCGACATCAGGCGGTCTCCCACTTTTTAACGCATTGGCTGGATAATCCTGATCTTCCTTATTCCCCCGAATAGAGAGACCCTTCCGGCAAGCCAGATAGTTTTCTATCTGGCTTTTTTTATCGCCTGCCGACCAGCGCGGCGATCTCCACCTGCCAGGGCGCGATATCGCCGATATTGGCGGCCACCCACTGCGGGTTGTAATAGGTTTCCAGGTAGCGCTCGCCGCTGTCGCACAACAGCGTGACGATGGAACCCGTTCGTCCTTCCTCGCGCATCCGCGCGGCCAGCTGCAATACGCCCCACATATTGGTGCCGGTAGAAGCGCCGACCTTGCGCCCAAGCTGTGTTTCCAGCCACAGGGCGGTGGCCACGCTCGCCGCATCCGGCACGCGCAACATCTCGTCGACGACGTCGGGAATAAATGACGGTTCGACGCGTGGGCGGCCGATGCCTTCAATTTTGCTGCCGACCAGGCTGCGCAGGCTGGCGTCGCGGGTCTGCCAGTACTCGAGGAAGACCGAATTCTGCGGATCAACAACCATCAACTGCGTCTCATGGCCCTGGCTGCGGATATAGCGGCCAATGGTTGCCGAGGTGCCGCCGGTGCCGGCGCTCATGACGATCCATGATGGCTGCGGGTGCGGTTCATGGCTCATCTGGCGGAAAATACTGTCGGCGATATTATTGTTACCGCGCCAGTCGGTGGCCCGTTCGGCGAAGGTGAATTGATCCATATAATGGCCGTTCAGCTCGCGGGCCAGCATTTCGGAAGCGTCGTAGATTTCGCAGGCGCTCTGCACAAAATGGCAGCGTCCGCCGTAAAACTCGATCTGTTCGATTTTACGTTTGGCGGTGCAGGAAGGCATCACGGCGATAAACGGCAGCCCCAGCAGGCGGGCGAAATAGGCCTCCGAAACGGCGGTTGAGCCCGAGGAGGACTCGATAATCGGCGTACCTTCTTTGATCCAGCCGTTGCACAGGCCATAGAGAAACAGCGACCGTGCCAGGCGATGCTTAAGGCTGCCGGTGGGGTGGGTACTTTCATCTTTCAGATACAGCTGGATGCCTGGAAACGCAGGCAGCGCCAGACGGATCAGATGCGTGTCAGCGGAGCGCTGATAGTCGGCGTTGATTTCGCTAATGGCATGTTTAACCCAGGCGCTATTCATCGTGATTTCCTGTTTGTCATTTTGTGCCTAGCTTAGCGGAAAGTCCGGGAAAAATTGTTGCCATTTAACCTTTGGATTACCATTATGGGAGCAAAATTTTCTCTTCGGATACCCTATGCTAGATAAAATTGACCGTAAGCTGCTGGCGCTGCTGCAGGAAGATTGCACCCTCTCTTTGCAGGCGCTGGCCGATGCCGTTAATCTGACCACCACACCCTGCTGGAAACGCCTGAAACGGCTCGAAGATGAAGGTATTTTGCGCGGGCGCGTCGCCTTACTGGATGCGGAAAAGGTGGGGCTGGGCCTGACGGCGTTTGTCCTGATCAAGACCCAGCATCACAGCAGCGACTGGTATTGCCATTTTGTGAGCGAAGTGACGCAGATGGCAGAGGTGCTCGGCTTCTGGCGGATGGCAGGAGAGTATGATTACCTGCTGCGGGTGCAAGTGGCCGATATGAAACGCTATGACGATTTTTATAAACGTTTAGTGAACAGCGTGCCGGGGCTGTCGGATGTCACTTCGAGTTTTGCTATGGAACAGATAAAATATACCACCGCCTTGCCTGTCGAATAACGGTATTGCGCCGTAACCCATTACAAATCAGGATTTTACTGCTTGCGATTATTTGCTCAACTCAGCTGGTACTTCCGCCGGGAGTGGCGCCGCTATCTTGGCGCGATTGCCCTGCTGGCCATTATTGCCGTCCTGCAGCTTATTCCGCCGAAGGTGGTGGGCATTGTGGTGGACGGCGTGACGCAACAACATTACACCGCCGAGAAGGTGTGGATGTGGATCGGCGCGCTGGTGCTGGTCGCGGTAATGGTCTACCTGCTGCGCTATGTCTGGCGCGTGCTGCTGTTCGGCGCCTCTTACCAGCTGGCGGTCGAACTGCGGGAAGATTTTTACCGGCAACTGAGCCGCCAGCATCCGGCATTCTATTTACGCCATCGTACTGGCGATCTGATCGCCCGCGCCACCAACGATGTTGACCGGGTGGTATTTGCCGCCGGTGAAGGGGTGTTAACCCTGGTGGATTCGATGGTGATGGGTTGTGCGGTATTGATTGTGATGTCGACGCAGATTAGCTGGCAGCTCACCCTGCTGGCGCTGTTGCCGATGCCGCTGATGGCGCTGGCGATTAAACGCAACGGCGATGCGCTTCACGAACGTTTTCGCGTGGCCCAGGCGGCCTTTTCCAGCCTTAACGATCGCACACAGGAGAGCCTGACCAGCATCCGTATGATTAAGGCTTTTGGGCTGGAGGATCGCCAGTCGGCGCAGTTTGCCGCCGATGCCGCCGATACCGGCGCGAAAAACATGCGCGTGGCACGCATTGATGCGCGTTTCGACCCCACCATCTATATCGCCATCGGGGCCGCTAACCTGCTGGCTATCGGCGGCGGCAGCTGGATGGTGATCCACGGCAGCCTGACGCTGGGCCAGCTGACCAGCTTTGTAATGTATCTTGGCCTGATGATTTGGCCGATGCTGGCGCTGGCGTGGATGTTTAACATTGTTGAGCGCGGTAGCGCGGCCTATGGTCGTATCCGCACGATGCTCGAAGAGGCGCCAGCGGTGGACGACGGTACTGAAGCCGTGCCGGCAGGCCGCGGTGTCCTGCAGGTTGCCATCCGCAATTTCAGCTATCCGCAGGCGAGTAAACCGTCGCTGGAGCAGGTTAATTTTACCCTCCAGCCTGGGCAAATGCTGGGTATCTGCGGGCCGACAGGTGCCGGTAAAAGTACCATTCTGGCGCTGCTGCAACGTCATTTTGACGTCACCAGCGGCGAGATCCGCTTTCACGATCTGCCGCTGCCGCGTCTGCAGCTCGACAGCTGGCGTGCCCGGCTGGCGGTGGTCAATCAGACGCCTTTTTTATTCTCCGACACCGTCGCCAATAATATCGCGCTGGGCAAACCGGATGCGACACCAGCGCAGATTGAACGCGTGGCACGGCTGGCCAGCGTGCATGACGACATTCTGCGCCTGCCCCAGGGGTACGATACCGAAGTGGGCGAGCGCGGCGTGATGCTCTCCGGCGGCCAGAAACAGCGCATCTCGATTGCCCGCGCTCTGCTGCTGGAGGCCGAAATTTTGATCCTGGATGATGCTTTGTCGGCGGTGGATGGCCGTACGGAGCACCAGATCCTGCACAACCTGCGCCAGTGGGGAGAGGGGAGGACGGTGATTATCAGCGCCCACCGGCTGTCGGCGCTGACCGAGGCTAGTGAAATTCTGGTGTTGCAGCATGGGCATATTGCCCAGCGTGGCCGCCACGAGGCGCTGGCCGTGCAGCCAGGCTGGTATCGCGACATGTATCGTTACCAGCAGCTGGAAGCCGCGCTCGACGAGGTTCCGCAGGCGCAAGAGGAGGCCCTGGATGCGTAGCTTTACCGAACTCTGGCCGACGCTTAAACGCCTGCTGGCCTATGGTTCACCGTGGCGTAAGCCGCTGGCCATCGCGGTGGGGATGATGTGGATCGCGGCGGCGGCGGAAGTGAGCGGCCCGCTGCTCATCAGCTATTTCATCGATAATATGGTGGCGAAGCATACGCTGCCGCTGAAGCTGGTGGCAGGCCTGGCGGTAGCCTATATCGGCCTGCAGCTGCTGGCGGCGTTACTGCACTATAACCAGTCGCTACTGTTTAACCGCGCCGCGGTCGGCGTCGTCCAGCAATTGCGCAGCGACGTGATGGATGCCGCCCTGCATCAGCCGCTCAGCGAGTTTGATACCCAGCCGGTCGGGCAGCTTATCTCACGGGTGACCAACGATACCGAAGTCATTCGTGACCTGTACGTGACGGTGGTGGCAACCGTGCTGCGCAGCGCCGCGCTGATCGGCGCGATGCTGGTGGCAATGTTCAGCCTCGACTGGCGAATGGCGCTGGTGGCGATCGCGATTTTCCCGGCGGTACTGATCGTGATGATTATCTATCAGCGCTATAGCACGCCGATTGTGCGCCGGGTGCGCGCCTGGCTTGCTGATATCAACGATGGTTTCAACGAAGTGATCAACGGCATGGGGGTGATCCAGCAGTTCCGCCAGCAGGCGCGCTTTGGTGAACGGATGCGCGAGGCCAGCTATGCCCACTACCTGGCGCGAATGCAGACGCTGCGCCTCGACGGTTTCCTGCTGCGCCCGCTGCTGAGCCTCTTTTCCTCGCTGGTACTGTGCGGGCTGCTGATGCTGTTTGGCTTTAGCGCGGTGGGCACGATCGAGGTCGGGGTCCTGTACGCGTTTATCAGCTATCTCGGACGCCTCAATGAGCCACTCATTGAGCTGACCACCCAGCAGTCGATGCTGCAGCAGGCGGTGGTCGCCGGCGAACGCGTTTTTGAGCTGATGGATCGCCCGCGCCAGGCGTGGGGCTCGGATGACGCGCCGCTGCGCAGCGGCCGGGTGGAAATTGACCATCTCTCCTTTGCCTACCGGGGGGATCGACTGGTCCTGCAGGATATCAGCCTGGACATTCCCTCGCGCAGCTTTGTGGCGCTGGTCGGGCATACCGGCAGCGGGAAGAGTACTCTCGCGAGTCTGATGATGGGCTATTACCCGTTAACCCACGGGGAGATCCGCATCGATGGTCGGCCGCTCGCTTCCCTCAGCCACAGCGCGTTGCGTCGGGGCATCGCGATGGTGCAACAGGATCCGGTGGTACTGGCGGATACCTTCTATGCCAACGTCGCGCTGGGTCGGGACATCAGTGAGACGCAGGTCTGGGAAGCGCTGGAGGCGGTGCAACTGGCGGAGGTGGCGCGCAGCATGAGCGATGGCCTGTACACCCAGTTGGGCGAGCAGGGCAATAACCTCTCCGTCGGGCAGAAGCAGCTGCTGGCGCTGGCGCGCGTACTGGTGGAGACTCCGCAGGTGTTGATTCTGGATGAGGCGACGGCCAACATCGACTCCGGCACCGAGCAGGCGATTCAACTGGCGCTGGCGAAAGTTCGTCAGCATACCACCCTGGTGGTCATCGCCCATCGGCTGTCAACCATCGTTGAGGCCGATACCATCCTGGTCCTGCATCGCGGACAGGCTGTCGAGCGAGGTAATCATCAGCAGCTGCTGGCGGCGAAAGGGCGATACTGGCAGATGTATCAGCTGCAGCTGGCTGGCGAAGAGCTAGCGGCCAGCGCCAGAGAAGAATCGCTCAGCGCCTGATGCACCACCATCAGGCAGCGAAGAAAGCGTGGCCTGCCGTGGTGCAAAAACGTTACATCAAATGCACTGTTGTGGTGCATTTTTGCGCTGCAAACGCGTTTCAGCAGGCAATTGTCTGACCTGCACCCTGTTTTTTGCCATCAAAGGGCCGCTCTGCGGCCTTTTTTCATTTCTGGCATAGCCCTTGCTTTATATCCATCGTGTTAGCTGCGGCCATTACCGAATACTGACTGGAGGGGACTTATGAAGCTGGTTACCGTGGTAATCAAACCATTCAAACTGGAAGACGTGCGTGAAGCCTTGTCTTCCATCGGCATTCAGGGCCTGACGGTCACTGAAGTCAAGGGCTTTGGCCGTCAGAAAGGTCATGCGGAGCTCTACCGCGGCGCCGAGTATAGCGTCAACTTTCTGCCAAAAGTGAAGATTGATGTGGCGATTGCCGACGATCAGCTGGATGAAGTCATCGATGTGATCAGCAAAGCGGCTTACACCGGAAAAATTGGCGACGGCAAAATTTTCGTCGCTGAATTGCAGCGCGTCATTCGCATCCGTACCGGCGAAGCTGACGAAGCGGCACTGTAATTTCCAGACCACACAGTGATGGGGAACGAAACAATGAAAATGGCAACAATGAAATCGGGTCTGGGGGCATTGGCCCTTCTTCCGGGACTGGCAATGGCTGCGCCCGCAGTGGCGGACAAAGCCGATAACGCGTTTATGATGATTTGCACCGCGTTGGTTCTGTTTATGACTATCCCGGGGATCGCGCTGTTTTACGGCGGCCTGATCCGCGGCAAAAACGTTCTTTCCATGCTGACCCAGGTGATTGTGACCTTTGGCCTGGTCTGTGTACTGTGGGTGATTTATGGCTATACCCTGGCCTTCGGCACCGGCGGCAGCTTCTTCGGTAGCTTTGACTGGGTGATGCTGAAAAATATTGAACTGAAAGCGCTGATGGGCACCTTCTATCAGTACATCCACGTTGCCTTCCAGGGATCGTTCGCCTGTATCACCGTCGGGCTGATCGTGGGGGCGCTGGCTGAACGTATTCGTTTCTCCGCCGTGCTGATTTTTGTGGTGGTGTGGATGACGCTCTCTTATGTTCCGATTGCGCACATGGTCTGGGGCGGCGGTCTGCTGGCGACCCACGGCGCGCTGGACTTCGCGGGCGGTACCGTTGTACACATCAACGCCGCCGTCGCCGGGCTGGTGGGTGCGTACATGATGGGCAAACGTGTGGGCTTCGGCAAAGAAGCGTTCAAACCGCATAATCTGCCGATGGTGTTCACCGGCACTGCCATCCTCTACGTGGGCTGGTTCGGCTTCAACGCCGGCTCCGCCAGCGCAGCGAACGAAATTGCCGCACTGGCTTTCGTCAACACCGTCGTCGCCACAGCGGCAGCCATCCTGGCCTGGACCTTTGGCGAATGGGCCCTGCGCGGTAAGCCTTCTCTGCTGGGCGCCTGCTCCGGTGCAATTGCCGGTCTGGTTGGCGTCACCCCGGCGTGCGGGTATATCGGTGTCGGTGGGGCGTTGATTGTGGGTATCGCATCTGGTCTGGCGGGTATTTGGGGCGTAACAGCGCTGAAACGCTGGCTGCGGGTTGATGACCCTTGCGACGTCTTCGGCGTCCACGGCGTCTGCGGCATCGTCGGCTGTATCCTGACCGGTATCTTCGCGGCCACCTCTCTGGGCGGCGTGGGTTATGCAGAAGGCGTCACCATGGGCCATCAGCTGCTGGTGCAACTCGAAAGTATCGCCATCACCATCGTCTGGTCGGGCGTCGTGGCTTACATTGGCTACAAAGTGGCTGACATGACCGTAGGGCTGCGCGTACCGGAAGAGCAGGAGCGCGAAGGGCTGGACGTCAACAGCCATGGCGAAAACGCCTACAACGCCTGATAGAAAACCCTTCTCCTTGTAGCAAAAAGCCTCCCGTCCGGGAGGCTTTTTTTATGCGTTGCGGTTGCGCATCACCCCTTCCTGGACCGTTGAAGCTACCAGCGTTCCATCCTGAGTGTAGAACTCGCCGCGGACGAAGCCACGGGCGCTGGAGGCCGAGGTGCTTTCGACACTGTACAGCAGCCATTCATTGATATTAAACGGCCGGTGGAACCACATTGAGTGGTCGATGGTGGCGACCTGCATGCCTGGCTCAAGGAAGCCGACGCCGTGCGGCTGCAGTGCGACCGGCAGGAAATTAAAGTCCGAGGCATAGCCCAGCAGATACTGATGAATACGTAGATCGTCGGGAACGGCGCCGTTGGCGCGCAGCCACACCTGGCGCACCGGTTCGGCGATATGGCCTTTCATCGGGTTATGAAATTCAACCGGGCGGATCTCCAGCGGTTTATCACAGAGGAATTTATCTTTCACCTGCGGCGGCAGAAGGTGTGCCAGCTTGCGGGCGATATCGGTTTCCGAGTGCAGGCCGTCAGGAGAGGGGGCCGGCGGCATCGCTTTCTGATGCTCATAGCCGTGCTCTGGCGCCTGGAAGGAGGCGGTCATATAGAAGATCGGCTTCCCGTTCTGAATGGCGGCCACTCGCCGGGCGCTAAAGCTGTTGCCGTCGCGCAGTACTTCCACATCGTAGACGATCGGTTTCTGGCTGTCGCCGGGGCGCAGAAAGTAGCTGTGAAATGAATGTACCAGACGTTCAACGGGCACGGTCTCTTTTGCCGCATACAGCGCCTGGCCCACCACCTGGCCGCCAAAAACCTGGCGCAATCCCAGGTCTTCGCTCTGTCCGCGGAATAACCCTTCCTCAATTTTTTCCAGATCTAATAATGCCAGCAGGTTAGAGAGTGCCTGACTCATACTTATCCTCAATTAATGATAGCGGCGCAGCGCGATGCGCGTGATGTGGCAAAGTATAACCTGGAATCGCAAGTGGTCCGATGGGTGTAATAATCTGAATAACGAGGGGGCAACAGGAACAAATCTGAGATCTGTGCCACACTTATTGACGACACGAAAGTTCCTGCCGGCGAAGCGGCGGAACATCCTCCTGGGTATTAAGGGATGATAAGGAGAACATCATGAAATTTGCCTATATGTTTAGTGCCTTAGCCGTCGCCGCGACGCTAACCGCCTGTGCTAATCACCACTCTACCAGTTCTTCGACTCAGGCAGCCGCGCCCGACCCTTATGGCATCGCGACGCTGAGCGTGGCACAGCAGCAGCCGAGCGTTACGGGGACGATTAATATCCGCCAGAGAATCGCTTTACCGCCGGACGCGGTACTGACGGTGACCCTGTCGGATGCTTCTCTGGCAGATGCGCCAGCCCGCGTGTTGTCGCAAAAAGCGGTGCGTACCGAAGGCAAACAGGGGCCATTTAACTTTGCCCTGCCTTACAATCCGGCAGACATTCAGCCGAACGCCCGTATTTTGCTGAGTGCCGCGATCGCGGTGAACGGCCAGCTAATGTTCATTACCGATACCGTGCAGACAGTGATAAACCAGGGGGGGACGCATGCCGACCTGACGCTGGTTCCGGTCACGCAGACCGCCGTCCCCGTTGCGCAATAAGCTCGCCGAGCCCCCTGACGGGGGCTTTTTTTTACCTTCAGTAAACCCAGCGATAATGCTGAAGATCGATATGGCCGCTGCCGGAGACCTGAACCCCTTCGGCCAGCAACGCCTGACGCTGTCGCTGAAGATCGGGCCCGGTGAGGGAGATATCGCCATGGCGATTGACCACCCGATGCCAGGGCAGGGTGGACCCTTCCGGTAGGCGCTTCAGTACGCCGCCTACCTGGCGTGCGGCGTGCGGTGAACCGGCCAGGCGGGCGATATCGCCGTAGGTGGCGACATAGCCTTCCGGTATCGACGCCACGATGTGCCAGACGCGTTGGGGGAATGTGTCGTGCGGATCCATGTTCAGCCCTGTTAACCGGAAAACGCCAGCATAAGCGCTGAGCCGCAGGCTGTACAGCCTGCCTCGGTTCAGGCGGGTTGTTCGACAGTGAAAGTCAGGGCCAGGCCGAGGATCTGCATGCCATGGACATTGTCAGACGGTGAACTGGCGATGAGGCTCTCAAGAAATTTCAAACGCTGCGAGGTGGCGTTAATGATTAGCTTCGCCCGCAGGCCCGGCATGGTCAGCGACGAAATGGGGTAAACCACCCGACCGCTGATGTAGACGGGCAGCTTGCGCAGTTCCACCTGGCGCAGCACGCCGACAGTGGAATAGAGCAGCGCCAGCGGCGTGACCGCTCGCACTGGTGCCTGACTGATGGTCACGAAGTCGAGCATTTTTTCCGGGCGCAGATAGTTCACGCCATGAAAGGCGATGGTCATCCCTTCAATAGCGGGTAAAGGCAGAGTGATGGTCTGTGGTGATGAGTCAGTCATTCGATTACCGTAGAGACAATGTGCTGATGATAAAAGGGGACGCAAGGTGGCTAAGTATGGTGGATAACCCGCTTGTGTGCTGAGCGCGCGCTCGCAATCTTACCGGTTGACCGTGAGTTGCTGGTTTTATTGGCGTATTGTGCAATAAACCGGCAGGTGAGCGGGGCGAGCTTGCAATTCACCAGGTCAGCAGGGATAATGCGCCAGCGCGTTAGGTAACTAGCGCTCTCAATGGGGGCTCTGTTGGTTCTCCCGCAACGCTACTCTGTTTACCAGGTCAGGTCCGGAAGGAAGCAGCCAGAGCAGACGACGTGTGTGCCGGGATGTAGCTGGCAGGGCCCCCACCCATTTCGCCCTTCTGATATATCCCTTGTATTTGTCCGGTCTTTACTTCTGCTATAATTAATTTCTGATACAGGTCACATATTATTTTTGGTTGTTAAAACACCCCCTTTTTATTCCATAATATTCACTTGTCATAAATATGAAATACTACTGAAATATTAATGTCATTTGTATGTCATAAATAAAGGGCATCTTACTGATGGGAATTTGTTGCCAGAGCCATGCTATAAAATATATCTCTGGATCAGCATGTTAACTTCGTGTATTAATTATGATGATTTTATTGCACGGGAAGCGTAGCTATGACCACAGTGGTTTTGAATGTAAAAATTGACGCCGAGTTAAAAGAGAAGCTGCGTCATTATGCGGAAGTGAATAACGAGAACCTGGGTACAGCAACGGAAAAGCTGCTGCAGATGGCTTTTCAGCTGGAGGAGTCAGCAGGTGAGGCGGGGGTGACGGAAGAGGACATTGACAGCCAGCATACCGAAGAGGAAGCGACCCCATTAACCCCTAAAGAAATCAAAGCATTAAGAAAACTTCTGAAGAAGAAAAAATGAAACAACAATTCTCTACGGCCAGCAACTATAGCGAAGCTTGCGATATGTTGCGCTCAGGATACGTAAAACACGTGCGCCTGAACTGGAATATCGGTAGTGATGAGTTTTTTCGCATTGCCTCCGACTGGTGTGACACCGGCGCAAAAATAAAAAAAGATGAAGATGGCTTTATTATTTCCCTGAAAGGGTTTCCTATTCCGCGCCAGCATTAATGAAATTGCCTTTTTTCTGTCACCGGGTTGCCATAACCAGAGGGCAGGATAGGCAGGCAATTTTATAAAAACATCTCATATACCTCATGGATGATGGTCATTTGACGGGCTGAAGCCAGCCCGTCGATATTTTCTTATATTATTTTCCGCAAACGCGTATTTTCCTTCTGCTCTGCAAGGCTTTGCCACAGCGGTTGTAGCGTGGAGAAGGCCTGGCGCAATGCTTCGTCTGACAGTGTAAATGGCAGACGCAAATAGCGATCAAAGGCTCCCTCAAGACCAAAACGTGTACCGGTGCCGATATGGATACCCTGACTTTCCGCGCGCGCAGAGAACAGCGTGGCCAGCATGTCAGGGAGCTCCACCCAAAAAGAGAGGCCACCTTCCGGCGGTGAAAATCGCCAGCGGGGAAAATACTCCGCCATTAGCGTTTCGCACATGTCCCGGCGCGCCTTCAGCATTTCCCGCCGCGGCGGCAGCAGCGTGGCGGCATTGGCCAGCAGCCAGCTGCAGGCCAGTTGCTCCAGCAACGGCGTACCTAAATCCAGGGAATCGCGAGCCTGAATAAGGGAGGCGATGGTTCGCGCACTGGCGCGGATCCAGCCGATGCGTAGTCCTCCCCAGAAACTTTTCCCGGCTGAACCAATGGTGATCACCGCGGCATCGGGATTAAAGCAGGCCAGCGGCGGGGGCGGTGGCGCGTTATACCAGAGATCAACCATGGTCTCGTCGATCACCAGCGTCGTCCGCGTTCTGGCGGCGATGTCCGCGACCCGTTGGCGGGTGGGAGCATCCATACAGCGCCCGGTGGGATTGTGAAAATCCGGCATCAGCCACGCCAGACGCGGTGCGGTCTGCGCAATAGTCGCCGCGAGTCCATCACAGTCCCATCCCTGCTGCGGAAGCGCAACGCCGACCGGGCGGCAGGAGGCGCCCTGAATGGCGCTAATCGCCATCGGATAGGTGGGGGCGTCAATGACCACCCGGTCACCCGGGCCGGTAAACAGGCGCAGGATCAAGGCGAAGGCGCTAAGGGCGCCGTTGACCACCATCACCTCATCGGGTCGCGTCGGCAGGCCGCGTTCGCTGTAGCGCCGGGCAATGGCCTCCCGTAGCACCGGCAATCCATGCTGATCGTAGCCAGTTTGCGTCAGGTAGGGGGGGAGCAGCGTCATGGCATGCTGGAAGGCCTGATGGACTTCCGGTCCGGCGCTGAGGGCGGCGGTAGAGAGATTCAGCGTGGAGGGGATGCCTGAGGGCGGCGGCAGGTCGGCGGGGCGCTCTGGCAAGACAATGCGCGAACCGCTTCCCTGACGGCTGTAGAGAAAACCTTCCTCCCGCAGCTGACCGAGCGCGCTGGCGATGGTCGTCCGGCTGACGTTCAGCGCCGTCGCCAGCTCGCGCTCGCCGGGCAGGCGCGTTTGCAGCGTCAGGCGACCGTCGAGGATCAGCAGGCGGAGCGCTTCCGCCAGCTGACGCCATAGCGGCGTGCGTGAAGTGGACTCCTGCCAGTTGCCGAGCAGGCGTACCAGCGATTGCGTTCCAAAGCGTCGGGTTGACATGGCGATCCACTTTTCCAAAACTGGCCATTAATTATCAGTCCATTTTTGCTGATGATGAGGGCATTCGCAATGATGTAGAGGAAAAAATATGCTTCGTCGCCTGCTGCAGTTATATATTGGTCTGGTGCTTTATGGGGTATCCACGGCGCTCTTCGTGCATGCCAATCTTGGCGCCGATCCGTGGGATGTTTTCCATCTCGGGGTGGCTAAACAGCTGGGTATCAGTTTCGGTACGGTGATTATCCTGACCGGCGCGGCGGTGCTGCTGCTGTGGATCCCGATCCGGCAAATGCCGGGGCTCGGCACGGTGAGCAACGTCATCGTGCTGGGGCTGGCGGCGGATGCCACGCTGGCCGTCCTGCCGCCGCTGGAGTCGCTGGTGGCCCGCAGTGTGCTGCTGGTGGGGGCGATTGTGCTGAACGCTATCGCCACCGGGATGTATATCGGCGCGGGCTTTGGCCCCGGGCCGCGGGATGGCCTGATGACTGGCCTGCACGCTCGTACCGGCTGGTCTTTGCGTGGCATCCGGACGGCTATTGAGCTGACTGTGCTGGTGATTGGCTGGCTGCTGGGCGGTAAGTTTGGCGTCGGCACCGTGATTTACGCGCTGTCGATTGGGCCGCTGATCCAGCTGTGCCTGCCGTGGTTTCGCCAGCCCGTCAGCCGCAAAGCGGTCAGCACTCCGCAGGAGATAGTTTCCTGAATTAACGACTCGCCCTCTGCGTCGTAAAGAGGGCGAGCCGCCGCTTACAGGCCGCTCAGGCCGTGAAGCATCATGTAGATCCCCACCACGATAATCAGTAAACCTGAGAACCAGGGCGCCTTGCGCGAGACATCGTTAAGCCAGGGCCAGCGGCGGGTGGCCTGTTTAAGACTCAATGCGGCGATGGCTCCGGAAGCCACCAGCGTCAGCGCCAGACCAACGCTAAAACCCAGCACCAGCGTGGCGCCAAGGGAGAATTTCTTCAGCTGTAAACAAATAAGCAGCACGGTAATGGACGCCGGGCAGGGGATCAGCCCGCCGGTCAGGCCAAACAGCACGATCTGCCCGGTTGTCACCTGGCGACCATCAAAGCGCCGGTTGATCTCCAGCGCATGAGCTCGCTGGTGCGCGTCCTGCCACTCCGCCGCCACCAGCGGCGCAGCGGATGAGGGCGTATGGTGATGGTCATGGTGGTGCTCATGTTCGTGGTGGTGCTCATGTTCGTGGCGATGCTCATGTTCATGGTGGTGATCATGATGCATGTGGGGCTGCGATTCTCGCCAGGTGCGCCAGAGCATCCAGCAGGCAATCAGTACAATCGCTATCCCCGAGAACAGTTGAAACCAGGGCTCTGACGTCTGCGCGTTCCAGCCGCGGCCAAACCACAGGCCGGCCATGGCGATCAGCCAGACCACTGCCGTATGCGAAACCGTCGCCGCCAGCCCCAGCAGTACCGCCTGCTTTAAGGTTCCCCGCACCGCCACGATAAAGGCGGCCATCATGGTTTTTGAGTGCCCGGGTTCAAGGCCATGCAGCGCGCCGAGCAGTATTGCGCTGGGTATAAACAGCCAGGCATTGCCCTGCTGCAGAAGGGAAGTGAAATCGTTCATATCGGGATCCTTGCCAAAAGTGCGTTTATCCTACTCCCCCCCAGTAGTAAAATACTACCCCCCAGTAGAAAAAGCGGCGGGCAAAAAGGATCATGCTATGCTGGCAGGCGTTGCCGGCGACGAGGGCCGGGCAATGACGGACAGAATGAAACGGTGGATCGTGCAATGTCACATACAGTTCGACACAAGAAGATGTTACTGACCCGGCTGAAGAAAATTCAGGGGCAGAGTTCCGCGTTAGAGAAAATGCTTAATCGCGAGCATGAGTGCGCTGAGGTGCTACAGCAGCTGGCGGCGATCCGCGGCGCGGTCAACGGCATGATGCTGCAGGTTATTCAGGGGCATCTGACGGACCATGTGGTGAAAGAGCCAGACGAGACGCAGCGTGAAGCGGATCTGGAAACGGTGATGCAGGTCATTAAATCCTATCTGAAGTAGCGCCTGGCAGCGGGCGGCCAAGAGGCCGCTCCGGCTGGCGTTCTGCTCAACGCTCCTGTCGCTTAATGGGCATGCAGGTTATTTTCCGCCCACAGAATGAACTTCTCTTTCGGCAGCGCCTTGCTGTACAGCCACCCCTGGGCGTACTGGACGCCATGCTGTCGCAGCCAGTCGCGCTGGCTTTCAGTTTCCACCCCTTCGGCGACGGTGGCCAGATTGAGCGCCTTAGCCATTTCAATAATGTGCGGCGTCAGTGGCCGGTATTCGAGAGTATCGACAAAGGATTTATCGATTTTCAGCGTGTCGACGTCCAGCTTCTGCAGATAGCTGAGGCTGGAGTAGCCGGTGCCAAAATCGTCAATCGAGATGCGGTGCCCGGCCTGGCGGTAGTGAGCGATCACCGGCATGGTGGTCTCCGGGTCGACAAACCCGCGCTCGGTAATTTCAAGAATGATCTGTTCGGCGGCGATCCCCCAGTGCTGCAGCTGATCGTGTAACAACGTCGGAAGGGTGGGCGAGCGTAAATCATCTACCGACAGGTTGATGGAGATGTGCACTTCCGGCCGCTGCCGCAGCCAGGGGCCCAGGTCGGTAAATATTTTCCTGACGATATCTTCCGTCAACTGCGTAATCAGCCCGGTCTGCTCGGCCAGGGGAATAAAAATATCCGGTGATAAAAAGGTGCCGTCGGGTTGCTGCCAGCGCGCCAGCGCCTCGGCCCCGGCGATTTTCCCATCCTGCAACGAGATTATCGGCTGATAGTAAACCTGAATCGCTTCAGAGTTGAGTGCGTCCAGCATGCTGTTACGCGGTGAGCGCAGGTGCCTCAGCAGGCGCAGCAGCAGCCAGGTGGCAAGCAGGCTGGTGAAGATGCCGACAGGGAGCCAAAAGATCAGCTGTTGTCGAATGCGCTGCTGCAGCGGCAGCGTCGACGACCAGGTCACGATGCCGGAGCCTAGCTCGGGAATGCGCTGGATCCGATAGACCGTGTTATCCAGCGTCAGCATATTAACATGCGGATCTTTAATGCGTTGCCAGACCGTGTCCGGCAGCGGTTGGCTGCTGATCACCATTTTCAGGTGGTCCAAACCAAACAGCATGGTATGGATCTTCTCCTCGCTGGCAGGAACCACATCGATAAAAGAGATGGGATCGATCATTACCATATGCTGTTGACTGCCCATGGCCGTCATCTGGTGATCGAGGCCGAGATCGTTAATCGAGGTCAGCCAGGTGCGATAGCCGTCGGCGGCAATGTGATCCGGCGGGGGAAAAGTGACCGCGACGCTATGATCTTCCAGCGAGGAACATTGCGGCACGGAATCACGCAGCCAGAGCACTTCCTGCACGTAGCGATGGGTATAGGCGATGCGACGGAGCGTGAGCAGATGCTCAGGGCTACAGGAGGCGGCAGTGTGTGAGTCGGCCTCGCGCAGCGCTTCCCGCGCCTGATCGGCGACCTGCAGCGTGCGGACGACGATACGATTGGAATAATCATCCAGTTCACGATAGAACTGCATTTTGGCCTGTCGCGCTGCCTGCCAGATGCTGAGTGAGATGGGCAGGATGATGGCCAGTATCAGCACCCCTGTAAACAGCGCCACCAGATGCCGGGTCCTCATGCCTGTGTCCTTATCGTTCGCCGGGTGTCATCAGTATATGCGAAAGATAAACCGGGCGCAGCGAGAGAAGTGACCCGAGGTCGCGAAAAAACCGGCATCGCGAGAGGCTGCGATGCCGGGAGAGAAGGATGATTCCGATGCAGCAGAATAAAAAATGAGGGTGTGAATGCCGGGCAGGGTGTGTTCCGGCATTCAGTCGCAGCATACGCTGCGCAGATGACAGCAATATGTTAGCTAGTGCGCATCTGGAGCCGGGATATCGGCGCTGATACGCAGGTCGTTCTCATCAAATACCATGCAGAAGCGCTCATCGAAGGCCAGATTTATTTTCTGCCACGGGCGGAAATGGACGTCGCCTGGCAGCAGGACCTTGACGTTATCGTGGCCGTAACACTGGCCGAACAGATAGGTATTGTTACCCAGACGCTCCACCACTTCACATTGAAACTCCACCACGGTACCGGTGGTGACGTCGGGCGTCAGATGCTCTGGCCGGATCCCCAGTGTCACCGCGGCGCCGGGCTTCAGCGGCTGGGTAGCGATATTGAGGGCCAACTGATGGTCCTGCGCAAGGGTGACCGTTAAGCGTTCCGGCTGCCAGTCGCTGACGATGGCCGGCAAAAAGTTCATCTTCGGCGAGCCGATAAAGCCGGCGACGAATTTGTTGACCGGATTGTAATACAGCGCCATCGGCGAACCCATTTGTTCGACCTTCCCGTAGTTCATGACCACGATTTTATCGGCCAGCGTCATCGCCTCTACCTGATCGTGCGTGACATACACCATGGTGGTCTTCAGCTCCTGGTGCAGACGGGCAATATGCAGGCGCATATCGACGCGCAGCTCCGCATCGAGGTTAGAGAGCGGCTCATCGAACATAAACACCCGGGGATTCCGTACGATCGCGCGGCCAATAGCCACGCGCTGCCGCTGGCCGCCGGAGAGCTGCTTCGGTTTACGATCCAGCAGGTGCGAGAGCTGAAGCGTTTTGGCCACCATTTCCACCTGGCGGCGGATCTCAGTTTTCGGCACTTTGTTAACCTTCAGCCCGTAGCCCATGTTCTCTGCCACCGTCATGTGCGGGTAGAGCGCATAGGACTGGAAGACCATCGCCACGCCGCGGCGGGCGGGCACCACATCATTCATCACCTCATCGCCGATCAGCACTTCACCCTCGCTGACCTCTTCCAGACCGGCAATCATGCGCAGCAGCGTCGATTTTCCACAGCCGGAAGGACCGACGAAAACGGCAAACTCGCCATCTTCAATATCGAGATTGACCTGGTGCAGCGTCACCGTGCTGCCGAACCTTTTGGTGACATTCCTCAGTCGTATATTGGACATCCACATTCCCCGAAGTGAGTAGCTGTTGTTTGCCGTTGCTTTGTCGCTGTGTGTAGCATGAATTGTATTACGTGTAACAAATCAGCGTGGCGATGTTCAACAGCAGTAAAATCATGCCCTGACTATAACTTCCTCAGTTTTAGCGCCATACAGCGGCGTTTCATTTCTGCAAGGATGATCACACAACTGGCAGCTTATGGTAGTTTTGTCAGCAATCTACGGGTAGCGTATAACAAAAGAGAGCTGGAACCTTTTTCTCATATAACTCGGCAGTTTGAAGTGATTTATTTTTCTGACTGGCAGAGATAAGTCCAATAAAAACCATTAAATTGTTATACCTTCACATGAGGTTGATAATGAAAAAGAACACGCTTGCTGCACTGATCCTTACCACCCTGGCGGCGGGGCAACTCACCAGCCTGCAGGCGCACGCCGCCGGGCAGCTCAACGTCTGGGAAGACATTAAAAAATCCGCCGGCATCAAAACCGCGGTTAGCGATTTTGAAAAGCAGTACAACGTGAAGGTTAATCTCCAGGAGATGCCTTATGCCCAGCAGCTGGAAAAACTGCGCCTCGACGGCCCGGCGGGCATTGGGCCGGACGTGCTGGTGATCCCGAATGACCAGCTCGGCGGCGCCGTGGTTCAGGGACTTCTCTCGCCGCTCAGCGTCGATCAGGCGAAACAGGATGCCTTTACGCCAGCCTCCATCAATGCCTTCCGCATGGATAACGCGTTGTACGGGATCCCGAAGGCGGTGGAAACCCTGGTGCTTATCTACAACAAAGACCTGATCGACAAGCCGCTGGACAGCCTGCAGGCCTGGCTGGATTACTCGAAAACCCAGCGCGAGCAGAACAAATACGGCCTGCTCGCCAAGTTTGACCAGATCTATTACAGCTGGGGGGCGATTGGCCCGATGGGCGGTTATATCTTTGCTAAAAACGACAGCGGCGGCTTTAAGCCGCAGCAGGTGGGTCTCAATACCCCTGGCGCCGTGGAAGCCGTCACCTTCCTGAAAAAATTCTATGCCGAGAAGGTCTTTCCGGCGGGGATCCTCGGCGATAACGGGCTGAATGCCATCGACTCGCTGTTTACCGAGAAAAAAGCGGCGGCGGTGATCAACGGCCCCTGGGCCTTCCAGCCGTATGAAGCCGCTGGCATTAACTATGGCGTGGCGCCGCTGCCGACCCTGCCGGACGGCAAGCCGATGAGCTCCTTCCTGGGCGTCAAAGGCTATGTGGTATCGACCTGGAGTAAAGACAAAGCGCTGGCGCAACAGTTTATCGAGTTCATCAACCAGCCGCAGTATGTGAAAGACCGCTATGTCGCCACCGGCGAAATTCCGCCGCTGAAGGCGATGATTGACGATCCGGTGATTAAAAACGACCAAAAGGCCAGCGCCGTTGCCATCCAGTCGGCGCGGGCGGTGGCGATGCCGGGCATTCCGGAGATGGGGGAAGTGTGGGGGCCGGCCAACGCCGCGCTTGAACTGAGCCTCACCGGTAAGCAGGCGCCGCAGGCCGCACTCGATAATGCGGTGAAACAGATCACGATGCAGATCGAAGCAATGCAGGCCAGCAATCAGTAATTCACCGTTACGTGAAGTCACCGAGCGGGAGGGGGACCTCCCGTTTGTAGAAGGAGTTGAGTGTGAGCATCCATTCCAGCGAAAATTTTAGCGACGCGCGCGGGCCCGGGCGCCATGCGTGGTGCGGCCTGCTGCTGGCAATCGTGCCGGGTTTCGGTCAGTTTTATCATCGCCAGTGGCTGAAAGGGCTGGTCTTCCTGGTGCTGCTGAGCAGCTTTCTGGGCATTTTTTATGATTTCCTGCGCGAGGGGCTGTGGGGGTTATATACCCTGGGCGAAGAGGTGCCCCGGGATAACTCTATCTTCCTGTTAGCGGAGGGGATTATCAGCGTGCTGATTGTCGCCTTCGGCGTGCTGATCTATTTTCTCTCGCTGCGGGATGCGTGGCTGAACGGCAAAAAACGCGATGAGGGGATCGCCCTGAACAGCGTGCGTAAGCAGTACCAGATGCTGCTGAGCGACGGATTTCCGTATCTGATGATCACCCCGGGCTTTATTCTGCTGGTGTTTGTGGTGATCTTTCCGATTCTGTTCGGTTTCGCCATCGCCTTCACCAACTACAACCTGTACCACACGCCGCCGGCGAAGCTGGTGGACTGGGTGGGCCTGAAAAACTTCGTCAATATTTTCACCCTCTCCATTTGGCGCTCCACATTCCTGGATGTGCTGCAGTGGACCGTGGTGTGGACGCTGCTGGCGACCACCCTGCAGTGTACGGTGGGCGTGCTGCTGGCGATTCTGGTGAACCAAAAAGATCTGCGCTTTAAGCCGCTGATCCGCACCATCTTTATTTTGCCGTGGGCGGTGCCGGGGTTTGTCACCATCCTCGTCTTTGCCGGGATGTTTAACGATTCATTCGGGGTCATCAACAACGCGATCCTGTCGTTCTTCGGCATCAGCCCGAAGGCATGGTTGACCGATCCGTTCTGGACTAAAACGGCGCTGATCATGATGCAGACCTGGCTTGGCTTCCCGTTTGTCTTTGCCATGACCACCGGCGTGCTGCAGGCGATCCCGGACGATCTGTATGAAGCGGCGACGATGGACGGCGCCAGCGCCTTTACTCGTCTGCGCACCATCACCCTGCCGCTGGTGCTGTACGCGATCGCGCCGATCATTATCACCCAGTACACCTTCAACTTTAATAACTTCAACATCATTTATCTGTTTAACAACGGCGGTCCTGCGGTGGCGGGCTCCAACGCCGGTGGGACGGATATTCTGGTGTCGTGGATCTATAAGCTGACGATGTCCTCGTCGCAGTACGCCATCGCGGCGACCATCACGATCCTGCTGTCGATCTTCGTCGTCGGCCTGGCGCTGTGGCAGTTCCGCGCCACCAAATCCTTCAAAAATGACGATATGGCGTAAGGGAAGTAACATGGCTCAATCACCCAGTATTAAACGCGAAAAGTGGATCCGACTCTCTCTTACCTGGCTGGTGGTTATTCTGGTCTCGGTGGTGATTATCTATCCGCTGGTCTGGACGGTCGGGGCGTCGCTGAACGCCGGCAATAGCCTGCTCAGTACCTCGATCATTCCGGAAAACCTGTCGTTCCAGCACTATGCCGATCTGTTCAATGGCAATGTGAATTACCTCACCTGGTACTGGAACTCGATGAAAATCAGCTTCCTGACCATGGTGCTGACCCTGATTAGCGTCAGCTTTACCGCTTACGCCTTCTCCCGCTTCCGCTTTAAAGGGCGGCAGAACGGGCTGATGCTGTTCCTGCTGCTGCAGATGATCCCGCAGTTTTCCGCGCTGATTGCGATCTTTGTGCTGTCGCAACTGCTGGGCTTGATTAACAGCCATCTGGCGCTGGTGCTGATCTACGTCGGGGGGATGATCCCGATGAATACCTGGCTGATGAAGGGGTATCTCGACGCGATCCCCAAAGATCTGGATGAGTCCGCCCGCATGGATGGCGCCAGCAGCTTTCGCATCTTTATCGAGATCATCATGCCGTTGTCGAGGCCTATCCTCGCGGTGGTGGCGCTATTCTCTTTCACCGGTCCGCTGGGGGATTTCATTCTCTCCAGCACCATCCTGCGTACCCCGGATAAATACACGCTGCCTATTGGTCTGTATAACCTGGTGGCACAAAAAATGGGTGCCAGCTACACCACCTACGCGGCGGGGGCGGTGCTGATTGCCGTACCGGTGGCGATCCTCTACCTGGCGTTACAAAAATACTTTGTCTCCGGCCTGACCTCGGGCAGTACTAAAGGATAAGCACATGAAAAGATTCACACCCGCATGGCTTGCGGTTTGTCTGGCATGCAGTTTCTCCACCCCTTCTCTGGCCGCGGACGCGCTTGAAACCCGCGCGTTTCAGGGCATGCCGGCGGACTTTATCAAAGGCGCGGATATCTCCACGCTGCTGGATGCCGAAAAGCACGGGGCGACGTTCTACGACCAGAATAATCAGCGCAAGGATCCGATCTCGATTCTGAAAGAGAACGGCGTCAACTATGTTCGCCTCCGTCTGTGGGTGGATCCGAAATCGGCAAGCGGCGAGGGCTATGGCGGCGGAAATAACGACCTGGCCACCACCCTGGCCCTCGCGAAACGGGCGAAAGCCCAGGGGATGAAGCTGCTGCTCGATTTTCATTACAGCGATTTCTGGACCGATCCCGGCAAGCAGTTCAAACCGAAAGCCTGGGAAAAGATGGATTATCCGCAGCTGAAAATGGCGATTCATGACTATACCCGCGATACCATTGCCCGCTTTAAGCAGGCGGGCGTCCTGCCGGATATGGTGCAGATCGGCAACGAAATCAACGGCGGCATCCTGTGGCCGGAAGGGAAAAGCTGGGGGCAGGGCGGCGGAGAATTCGACCGGCTGGCCGGGTTGCTGAACGCGGCTATTGATGGCCTGAAGGAGAACCTGCACAACGGCGAGCAGGTGAAAATCATGCTGCATCTGGCCGAAGGGACCAAGAACGATACCTTCCGCTGGTGGTTTGATGAGATTGACAAGCGCCATGTACCGTATGACGTGATTGGTCTGTCGATGTACACCTACTGGAATGGCCCGATCAGCGCCCTGAAGGCTAACATGGATGACATCAGCAAACGCTATAACAAAGACGTCATCGTCGTCGAGGCGGCCTATGCCTATACCCTGGCCAACTGCGACAACGCGGAAAATAGTTTCCAGGCGAAAGAGGAAAAGGACGGGGGGTATCCCGCCACCGTGCAGGGGCAATATCATTATATTCACGATCTGATGCAGGCCGTAATAGATGTTCCCAACCAGCGCGGCAAAGGTATTTTTTACTGGGAGCCCACGTGGATTGCCGTACCGGGAAATACCTGGGCCACCCCAGCGGGGATGAAATATATCCATGACGAGTGGAAAGAAGGCAATGCACGTGAAAATCAGGCGCTATTTGATTGCCAGGGAAAAGTATTGCCGTCGGTAAAAGTTTTTAATTAATTTTTTGTCGTCTTTTTCAGGAAGTTTATTATGAATAAATTTGCACCTTTACATCCGAAGGTTAGTACGCTGCTGCATGGCGCGGATTATAATCCGGAGCAATGGGAGAGTGACCCCGATATTATTGATAAAGACATTGCCATGATGCAGCAGGCAAAATGCAATGTGATGTCGGTGGGAATATTTAGCTGGGCGAAACTGGAGCCACGCGAAGGGGTATTTGATTTCGCTTGGCTGGATACTATCCTCGATAAACTGTATGCCGCCGGCATTCATGTTTTTCTGGCCACACCGAGCGGCGCGCGTCCGGCGTGGATGTCTCAGCGCTATCCGCAGGTTCTGCGGGTGGGGCGCGATCGGGTGCCGGCCCTGCACGGCGGCCGTCACAACCACTGTATGTCGTCACCGGTCTATCGCGAGAAGACCTTGAAAATCAATACCCTGCTGGCGGAGCGTTATTCCGCGCACCCGGCGGTGCTGGGCTGGCATATTTCCAACGAATATGGCGGCGAATGCCATTGCGATCTCTGCCAGAACCGTTTTCGCGACTGGCTGAAGGCGCGTTACCAGACCCTGGAGAACCTCAACCAGGCCTGGTGGAGCACCTTCTGGAGTCATACCTATACCGACTGGTCGCAGATTGAATCGCCTGCGCCACAGGGCGAGGTGTCAATCCACGGTCTCAATCTTGACTGGCATCGCTTTAACACCGCTCAGGTGACCGACTTCTGCCGCCATGAAATTGCCCCGCTGAAGGCGGCGAACGCCTCCCTGCCGGTGACCACCAACTTTATGGAGTATTTCTACGATTACGACTACTGGCAGCTGGCAGAGGCGCTGGACTTTATCTCGTGGGACAGCTATCCGATGTGGCACCGCGATAAAGACGAAACCGCACTGGCCTGCTACACCGCGATGTATCACGACATGATGCGCAGTCTGAAGGGCGGCAAACCGTTTGTGCTGATGGAGTCCACACCGGGCGCCACCAACTGGCAGCCGACCAGCAAACTGAAGAAGCCGGGAATGCATATTCTCTCCTCGCTGCAGGCGGTGGCGCATGGCGCCGACTCGGTGCAGTATTTC
Organism: Klebsiella sp. A-Nf5; assembly: GCF_002810545.1. NCBI lineage: Bacteria > Pseudomonadati > Pseudomonadota > Gammaproteobacteria > Enterobacterales > Enterobacteriaceae > Klebsiella > Klebsiella sp. A-Nf5. The sequence goes on from NZ_PIOG01000222.1 coordinate 231,755, forward strand.
CAGTGGCGGAAAAGTCGCGGTTCGGTTGAGAAATTTCACGGCGCGGTGATTGACCACGTCGGGCACATCGATACCCGCATTGGCCGTGAAGTCAGCCAGCTCGGTGAGATACTGAGCAAGCTGCCGGAGGTCCGGGGCTGTCGCACCGAGGCGAAAGTAGCGATTATCTTCGACCAACAAAACCGCTGGGCGCTTGATGACGCCCAGGGGCCGCGCAATCTGGGTATGGAGTATGAGAAGACGGTCAACGAACACTACCGTCCGTTCTGGGAACAGGGCATTGCCGTCGATGTGATTGACGCTGATGTCGATTTAACGCCATACCGGTTAGTGATTGCCCCGATGTTATATATGGTGCGCGACGGCTTTGCCGCGCGGGCAGAGGCGTTTGTCGCCAGCGGCGGCCACCTGGTGACCACCTACTGGACCGGCATCGTCAATGAGTCCGATCTCTGCTATCTCGGCGGCTTCCCGGGCCCGCTGCGCAATCTGCTGGGGATCTGGGCGGAAGAGATCGACTGTCTGAATGACGGCGAGTTTAATCTGGTGCAGGGGCTTGCCGGGAATCAGTGCGGTCTGCAGGGTCCCTATCAGGTGCGCCATCTCTGTGAACTAATCCATACCGAGAGCGCTCAGACGCTGGCCACCTACCGGGATGATTTCTATGCCGGACGGCCGGCGGTGACGGTGAACGATTTCGGGAACGGTAAAGCCTGGCATGTCGCCTCCCGCAACGATTTAGCCTTCCAGCGCGACTTCTTTGCCGCCCTGAGCAGGGAGCTGGCTCTGCCGCGGGCGATAGCGGCGGATTTACCACCCGGCGTGGTGGCTACCGCGCGCACCGACGGTGAGAGCACGTTTGTCTTCCTGCAGAACTACAGCGCGCAAAGTCATACCCTGACTCTACCGCCTGGGTATCGGGATTGCCTGACCGACGCGGCGATGTCGGACCCGCTGACCCTGACAGCATGGGATTGCCGTATTCTTCGTCGTCACGCCTAATCCTTTTTTCTCCACGCCTGCTCTGCTGAGCAGGCTTTTTTTTATCTTAAACCTGGAGTTTATGATGGTGAGTTTAAAATCTTTCCTGCACTATTTCTCCCCTGCGCGTCCGGCACAGCCATTAAGCGAGGCGGAAAAACAGCAAATCGAGGCGCTTATTCAGGCCTTTGGTGGCGAAGCGAATATTACGCAAGTGGATGCCTGTATTACTCGTCTGCGGGTGACGGTTCGTCATCTTGCGGCCGTTGATACTGACGCATTACAGCAGCAGGGCGCGCTGGGCGTCATTATTCTCGGTCAGCAGGTTCATGCTATTTTCGGTAAGCAGTCCGATGCGCTGCGTCAATTGCTGGATGAGCATTTTGCCACCCGGAAATAAATAAAACGGGATAACCTGAAAACAGGTTATCCCGAAAATAAGACAAAGACAGCAGTGGCAATAATGATTACCGGAGGGGTAATTAACGACCTTACAGTTGGAGATAAAAATAATGTACTTGTCTTACCGGCGTGATATTACCACCAGGCCTCAACCTGCACGCCGAAATTCCAGGTATTATTCGCCGTCTGGTCTTCAAACGGTTTACCATCTTCGGAATCATTCAGGTATGAAGCAAAAATGCGTAATTCCGGGCGTGACATAAAGTCCGGCCCGTCCGCGAGGCCCAGCGCAATGGTATATTTCTCACCGGCCTGTTTGTAGCTGGTGCCATTGTTATAGCTGTCTTTCTGATAGAAACCGCCGACTTCGCCAATCAGGCGGACGTAGTCGGTGAACTGATACTGCCCGCGGGCAACCAGCGACAGCATCCGCGTTTTGTCGGTGTAGTCGGTAATGTCATCCGCCGAGCCCCAGGTCAGAACGTGGTTGATGGAGAACTTTTCGGTAATCGGGATCAGGCCGGTGTTAATCACGCGATAGCCGGTGGCATCGTTCACGTAGTTCCACATATCGTACCAGCCGCCGCCCTGGGAGACCATGTTCTGCGCCAGCCCTTTGTTGGCATACTGCAGCACGGTTTTGTTATAGCCGCCCAGCATATCCTGACTGATTTCACCGGTCAGCATCACGCCATTATCGGCATCGTACAGCCCGCCGTAGCTGTCCTGTTTTTTGGTGGTGTTCGGCATGGCATAGTCGATGCCGAATTCGGTCCACGAACCCGACCACGGCTTCCAGCCTGCGTAGCGTAAATCGATATAGTTAATATTGACGTTGCTGTCGCCATCGACGCGATAGTCGACGTCGTTGGCATCGCCGCGGATCCAGGCCAGCGAGACGGCGCCCGGGCCAAGGGTGTAGTTTTCCACCCCGGCTCCTGAGCCGGAAATATTCCAGTATTTAGTATCGATGATGTGCAGATCGTGACGCTGATAGTAACGTTTTCCGCCCCAGATCACCGCATTCGGATCGCCCGGGATCAGCCCTTTGATCTGCAGGTTCAGCTGACGTAAGCCGAACTGCGCATCATCATTCAGCGTGGTTTCATTATCGTTAGAGCCGTCGGACACCATGCTGACCATGCTGTCGAGATAGAAGCTGACGTCATCTTTCTTGTAGACCTCGGAGCCCAGCTCTAACTCACCATAGGTATCCGATTCGTTACCCAAACGGCCCAGCTTGTTCTTTTGCCATTCCGCTTCGCTACCGTCGCCGGAGACCCCAACCCCGGCGCGCATATAGCCATGGAAATCGATAGTCGGGATCGCGGCGGTAGCCGCAAGCGCGGAAGGGGCGATTAGCGCAGCGGCTAACGCGGCGGAAAGGGCGCGCAGTGTCGTATTCATCTCTATCCTCTTATTGTTTTGTATTACGTTCACATAACTGATGTCATAAAATGCCTAAATGTAACTTCAGGCAAATGAGATATGATTATTGTGTGATTAAGTGCAAATAATCATGCTAGTTTTTGTTGTGATGGGTGAGGTAATTCACAATTAACTGTATTGTGAACGTAATACTTTTTTGGGTGTGATTTTGCGATGGAAGGTGGCGGTGAGCGTTTTTTCAAATGGCCCCTGTTACAATCATGGGATAACAACATAAGGAACCGGACCATGAAGTCTAAAAGCGCTACTCTGGAAGACGTCGCACGCCATGCGGGCGTCTCTTACCAGACCGTGTCCAGGGTACTCAACAAATCTGCCAATGTATCCGAAGCGACGCGCCGCAAGGTGGAGAAATCGATAGAGGCCTTACGTTATGTGCCAAACCGGCTGGCGCAGCAGCTGGTAGGGAAGGAGAGCCAGACGGTTGGGCTGGTGACTATTTCGCTGGCCTGGCATGCGCCTTCCCAGGTGGCGGCGGCGGTAAAACGCTATGCCAATCTGGAAGGTTACCAGGTCCTGATTTCGATGATCGATGAGAGCGTCAACCAAAGTATTCAGGATTCCATCAATGAGCTGAAGTCTCAGCGGGTGGATAAAGTCATTATCAACGTGCCGCTGGAGACCGAGCAGGCGCAGAAAATCGCCGCTGACAACGATGATATCGTCTGCCTTTTTCTCGATGTCGATCCTTATAGTTCCGTGTTTAACGTTTCGTTTAACCCGGCAGATGGCACCCGGGCCAGCGTCAAATATCTTTATGAGATGGGGCATCGGGAGATCGCGCTGCTGGCGGGGCCGGACAGCTCTGTATCGGCCAAACTCCGGCTGAAAAGCTGGCTGGAGACCCTGGAGGGCTATGGCCTGAAGCCGGTGACCGTCCTGCACGGCAACTGGGATGCGCAAAGCGGCTATGCCGGTGCGCTGCAGATGCTGCGCGAAACGCCCAATTTCAGCGCCGTGCTGGTGGGGAATGACCAGATGGCGCTGGGGGTGCTCAGCGCCTTCCATCAGCACCAGGTGGCGGTGCCGGGGGAGAAGTCCGTTATTGGCTATGACGATACCTACGAAAGCTCCTTTTTCTATCCGGCGCTGAGTACGGTGTCGCTGGACCTCGATCTGCAGGGGAAAGAGGCGGTGCGGCGGATCCTCGCCAGCACCAGCGGTGCGCCACATACTTCCTCCATCCTGCCGGCGCGTCTGGTGATACGCCATTCCAGCGGCGCCAGAACCGAGCAAGGCAAAGATCTGCAGGCCATCGCGGAACAGCTGCGCGCTATCGCCCATCGTCTGGCCCCCTGAAGCCAAAGGCGGGGAAACTCGCCTTAGGCCCATTACCCTTTATTTGAACATGGTTGATCTTTGTCGTGGAACGGCGTAATTTAAATGTTATGTTATAACATAATGGCGAGGTCATCATGAAAGCCCATATCCATCCCCCCTATCGCACGGTGGTGTTTCACGACACCAGCGTTAATGAGTATTTTAAAGTCGGTTCAACCATCCGCACCGATCGCGTGATTGAACTCGACGGCGAAACTTTTCCCTATGTAACGATCGAGGTCTCCTCGAAATCGCATCCGTACTACACCGGCAAACAAAAAACCTTCGCCAGCGAGGGCAGTGCGGCCCGGTTCCGTCAGCGCTTCGGCGGCTTTATTGATGCGAAAAGGAAGGCATGATGCAAGTCGTTAACTCATTACGCAGCGCCAAGCAGCGCCACCCGGATTGTCAGCTGGTCAAGCGCAAAGGGCGGCTGTACGTTATCTGTAAGAGCAACCCCCGCTTTAAAGCGGTGCAGGGGCGCAAAAAACGTCGTTAACGGAAACTCTCCAGGGTGCGGCGCTGCTGGCCGTCGGCGGTAAAATTGTCGTCGGCCAGCCATTGCCGCATGGCGTTATCCAGCTGCGGCCATTCGCCGTCTATCACCGAAAACCAGTCCGTATCCCGGTTATGTCCTTTGCTCACCAGCGCCTGGCGAAAACGTCCTTCGTACTGAAAACCCAGCCGTCTTGCCGCCCGGCCCGACGGCGTATTGAGACTATTACATTTCCATTCATAGCGACGATAGCCGAGCGTATCAAACACATACTGCATCAACAGCCAGTGCGCTTCGGTGGCCATAGCCGTTCGGCTCAGCAACGGTGAAAAATGCACATGTCCCACCTCTACCACACCGTGGGTGGCGTCGATGCGCATTAACGCCAGCGAGCCAACCGCTTTCCCTTGCCGCTGGTCAACGACGGCAAAATGGATCGGGTCTGCCAGCGTGGCGACCTGCTCCACCCAAGCACTGAATTCTGCAAGGTTGCTCTCAGGCTCCCGCAGCAGCCACGTCCAGCTCCGGGCGTCTGGCGCCAGCTGGTGAGCAGCAAACAGATCGCTGGCATGAGCAAGAGTCAGCGGTTCGAGCCGGCAGCGGCTGCCCTGTAATACCTGCCGTGCTGGCCATGGACGCGGTTGCCAGTCAGGCAACGCGGCGCCGAGCTTCTGTCCAAACTGATTGTATTCACACATTGCGGTTTCCTTAGCGGGGTATTTCAGGCAGCGTACGCGTTCACTGGTTCCATAAAAAGTGCCACAGGAGTATGTTTTTATAGGGCCACGAGGAGGTGAAATGAACATACCGGACGATGGGTTTTTTACGCTGGTGACGCAGGGGATGCGTGACCGAATGGACGAGACCCTGCAGCGGGCCCTTTACCACACATTGCGCCATGCCATCCTGCAGGGAACCCTGGCGGCCAGCTGCCGTTTGCCCGGATCGCGAGTGATTGCCGGACGGCTGCAGCTGTCGCGGAATACGGTCAATGCTGCACTGGAGCAGCTGGCGCTGGAGGGGTACCTGACACGGAGCCGTCAGGGGACGCAGGTGGTACCGCTCGCCGCCTGCCGCGAAGAGGCCGTGAAGGTGCCGCCCGTTGTGCTGCCTGAGCGGCTGCAAGGGCTGCCAGCCGCGATGCGTCGCGACTCTCCGGCGCTGCTGTTTACCCCTGGCATGCCGGCGGTGAACTATTTTCCGTTGCCGCTGTGGCGGCGGCTGATGGATAACGTCTTACGTGACGAGGGCAGCGCGCTGCTGGGCTATGGTGAGGCGGCAGGCGACTCTCTGCTGCGGGAGGCTATCGCTCGCCATCTGGCGCTGTCCCGGGGGATCCGTTGCGATATTCGGCAGATTGTCATTACCGAGGGGGCGCTGGAAGGGGTGAACTTATGCGCTTCGCTGCTGACGGATCCTGGCGACAGCGTGTGGGTGGAAGAGCCGGGTTACCTGGGGGCCAGGAGCAGCTTCCAGCGGGCAGGGCTGCGGGTCAGCGGGATGGCGGTCGATGACGAAGGGATGGGTATCGCCAACGGCGTCGCGGAGCCGCCTCGGCTCATTTTCACCTCTCCTTCACATCAGTATCCCCTCGGGAGCGTCATGAGCGCTGCGCGACGTCTGGCGCTGGTGGAGTATGCCCGCCTGCACGGGGCGTGGATTGTGGAGGATGACTACGACAGCGAGTTTCGCCATAGCGGAGAGCCGATCCCGGCGATGCTGGGAATGGTGCCTGATGCCCCGGTTGTGTATCTCGGTACCTTCAGCAAAACGCTATTTCCGGCGCTGCGTATTGGCTTCATGGTGATGCCGCCCGCGCTGGCGGATGCCGCGCAGGGTGCGATTGGCACGTTGCTGCGTGGGGGACACCGCACTGAACAGCGGGCGCTGGCCAGGTTTATTGAGAAGGGGCACTATGCCCGCCATCTGGCGGCCATGCGTCGCCTGTACCGCAAGCGTCAACAACAGCTGCGTGAGGCACTGGCGCAAGAGATAACCGTGCCATGCGACGTCCATGGCGGGGAAGGGGGGCTCCATCTGACGGTGGCAATGGAAGGGATTGATGACCAGGCGATTGCGCAGCAGGCGCGTCAGTTTCAACTGGCGCCTGCCGCGTTAAGTCATTTCTATCTCGACCCGCAGCGAGCGCGGAGCGGGCTGGTGCTGGGATATGGTAATACTTCTGCTTCCCGCTATCCGTTGGCGCTGCGGACGCTAAATCGTCTTATTGTGCAGCACCGGCGCGGGTCAGTGTAAAGACGTCGTAGAAGGAGAGCTCGCCTTTGGTGGCGACCATCTTTTTGAGCTGCGCCTTCTGCTCGCCATCGACATCCGGCGACTGAAGAATACGCTCGATCAGCTGCCGGGGAACAAAGCGGGTGTTGTACCATTCCCCGTTGTAGCACACGCGAAAGTCGAGGACATCGATATCTTCATAACGATAGCGTGGATAGACGTCAAAGAAGAAAAAAGCGTTGAACAGGATGAACAGCACCACCAGTAACCAGACCGAGTCTACCAGCGTTTCAGAGCGCAACATGACCACCAGCGTCGCCAGAAACGCGGCATACATGGCAACAAACAGCCCCGGATGGTTGCGAATAAAACTGATGCTAAAACGCGGGCGATTATCGCGTTTTTCCTGAACGTTGAGTTCGTCAATGGTGTGAGTCAGCAGGCGTTGTATTTCTGTCATCTTGGTCCCCGAATTCTGCAATGAGCCAACCGCGTGCGCCCGGCGGACCAGGCGTAGCAGGCTCAGCCTGAAGGCTATTTTATGTTGCAATATTCCGAGGCGAAAGTAACAGATCAGTTACAGAAAAGCATAACAGTTACGGATTTGGTACCGGAAGGCGCTTGATGATCTGCGCCGGGTTGCCGCCGACGACAGCACAGGCCGGGACATCTTTGGTCACTACCGCTCCAGATGCAATGACCGCATTATCGCCAATGGTCACCCCGGGATTGATCACCGCCCGGCCGCCAATCCACACATTGTGGCCAATGGTCACCGGTTTGCCATATTCCTGGCCGCTGTTACGCGCCTCAGCATCCAGCGGATGGGTGGCGGTATAAATATGGACACCCGGCGCCAGCATGCAATTATCGCCAATATGAATAGGGCAGACGTCCAGCATCACGCAGTCAAAATTGGCGTAAAACGCGTTGCCGAGAAAGATATTGTAGCCGTAGTCGCAGCGAAAGCTTGGCTCGATATACGCATCGCCGGCGCGACCGAACAGCTCGGCCAGAATATGCTGACGTTCTTCCTGCGCATCCGGGGAGGAATGATTATAACGATGCAATAACTGTCTGGCGCGCAGGCGATCGGCGCGAAGGGTCGGGTCGCCAGATAGATAAAGCTCACCGGCGATCATTTTGCGTTTTTCTTCACTCATGGGTCTTCCTTATACCTGACTTTTAATGGTCGCAGCAGTATAAAAAAGAAACCGGTTACAGGGTTGCTGTTGAATGAATGCTGTGAATCGTGTCACAAAGATACCCTGCAAATGCCGGCGGTTAGCATCCGGTCGGCAAACATTACGTGCGCAGTAATTAGCGGATAAACTTCCAGACTGATGTGGGGATCTTATCGTACAGCTTATTCATAGTCAGTTCAGCCAGACGATGGTCAGCGGCTGAGTAAAATACCGCCAGCTCATTATCAGACAGTTCATATTTATTTTTTTCAATGACGCGCTCCAGCGTGTCAATTGTCTGGCAACGACGTAAGCGCATCAAATAGTCTGTTTTAGTTAATGGCTTATCAGACATAATTCCACCTTTTGATTGTAATAATTCTAACACGAGAGACTGGCCGGGTTTTCCCGACTGGCGTTGACAAAGCAACGAAATAGCCGATTACCGGATTTTTTCCACTTTTGCAAATCCGCTGAGTTAATGCCGTAGTTACTGAACAAGGTAAAAGTATCGTCCAGATATTCGTCAACCTGGGCGACCAGCTTATTATCCTCAGTGTACTTAATTTTATAATTAAGCGCGAACGTGGCAATGTGCTCGATCAATTCATTTAACTGAAGATTGACAGCCGAAGTCGGGTCGTTGACCCAGCCATGGTTGCTCTCTTCCAGGTTTGCAAGGCAGTCATGATACAGCGTTTCGCAGAGAAAGCGTAGCTGTGCAATATCATGTCTTTTTGGCGAGTATTCGTCCATAACGCATCCCCTTTTGAGTGGTTTAAACGACGACTAACAAACACCGTTGTGGGATGAACACGACTAACCGACCTGACACTAACTGAGTAATCCTGCTGATTTAACTATAATCCACTCTCCAACAGATTTCATCGTGCTATTACGAAAAATTACAATTATCAGAGAGAAATTATCTTAAAAATAGACAAATTAATTTCTTTGGCCCTGGAGCACAACCTGAGAAATAGAGAAGTCTTATCAATCATTGGCTTAAGGCTGGCAGCAGTCGCGTTCAGAAACCGCCGGCCGAGGGCGCTGGTATTAGGATTATTCCTGGTCAATGAGCGTGTAAAGATCATGAGCGCAAGGCAATGTGAAAAATAGCCAGGGCCATATCAATATATATTAAATGCAGCACGAAAAATAAACAATGGCAATATGTGCCCTGCGGCGAGGGACAAAAAAAGGGCCGCGAATGCGGCCCTTTGTTCAGGTGTAACGATTAATGATGCTCAACCTGATGGCTGTGCTCAATATCTTCCGTTTTCTTGCTAAAGCGGCGGCGAACCACCACGAAGAACACCGGCACGAAGAAGATCGCCAGAATCGTCGCCGTCACCATCCCGCCCATTACGCCAGTACCTACGGCGTTCTGTGCGCCGGAGCCGGCACCCGAGCTGATAACCAGCGGCATAACACCGAGGATAAACGCCAGGGAGGTCATCAGGATCGGACGCAGACGCATACGTACTGCTTCAAGCGTCGCCTCAATCAGCCCTTTGCCCTCTTTCTCCATCAGATCTTTGGCGAATTCAACGATCAATATGGCGTTCTTCGCCGACAGGCCGATGGTGGTCAACAGACCCACCTGGAAGTAAACGTCGTTGGTTAAACCGCGGAAGGTGGCGGCTAACAGCGCACCGACCACACCCAACGGGACGACCAGCATGACCGAGAACGGTATCGACCAGCTCTCATACAGCGCCGCCAGACACAAGAAGACGACAATCAGGGAGATGGCGTACAGGGCAGGGGCCTGGTTGCCGGACAGTCGTTCCTGATAAGACATCCCGGTCCAGTCGTAGCCGATACCAGAAGGCAGTTTACCCGCCAGCTCTTCCATCAGGCTCATCGCTTCACCCGTACTCTTGCCTGGCGCTGCCTGGCCGAGAATTTCCAGCGACGGCAGACCGTTGTAGCGTTCCAGACGCGGTGAACCGTATTCCCAGCGCGAGGTAGAGAAGGCGGAGAAGGGCACCATCTGACCATCGCTGCCGCGAACATACCACTTGCCAATGTCTTCCGGCAGCATACGGTATTTCGCTTCAGACATGATGTACACTTTCTTCACGCGGCCACGGTCAATAAAGTCGTTGACATAGCTCCCGCCCCAGGCTGCGCCCAGCGTGGTGTTAATGTCACTGATGGAGACACCCAGCGCCTGGGCTTTTTCCTGATCGATATCGACTTTGAACTGCGGTGTATCTTCCAGACCGTTAGGACGCACGCCGGTTAACACGTCAGGATGCTGCGCCACCATGCCAAACAGCTGATTTCGCGCTTGCGTCAGTTTTTCGTGTCCCAGACCGCCCTGGTCAATGAGCTGGAAGTCAAAGCCGGTCGCGGTACCCAGTTCAACGATAGCTGGCAGGTTAAAGGCGAACACCATCGCATCTTTAATCTGCGAGAAGTAGCCCATCGCCCGGCCGGTGATCGCTTCAACTTTGTTTTCCTCACCCGGACGCTGGCTCCAGTCTTTCAGCGAGACGAACGCGATGCCGGTGTTCTGGCCGCGGCCGGCGAAACCGAAGCCGTTAACCGCAAACACGGATTCCACGTTGTCCTTCTCTTTGGTGAGATAGTAATTCGTCATCTCATCCAGCACTTTCTGCGTACGCTCCTGGGTGGCGCCGGCAGGCAGCTGCGCCATGCTCAGGAATACCCCCTGGTCCTCGTCCGGCAGGAACGAGCTCGGCAGACGGACGAACAGCCACGCCATGCCCACCACGATGATCAGATACAGCACCAGATAACGACCTGTGCTGCGCAGAATGTTGCCTACGCTGTCGGTGTAGTGGTGCGTGCTCTTATCGAACATGCGGTTAAACCAGCCGAAGAAACCGGTGGTCGCGCCATGGCTGCCTTTCTGAATAGGCTTCAGCATCGTGGCGCACAGCGCTGGCGTCAGGATCAACGCCACCAGTACCGACAGCGCCATCGCAGAAACGATGGTGATGGAGAACTGGCGATAGATGGCCCCGGTTGAACCGCCGAAGAACGCCATCGGGATAAATACCGCCGACAGCACCATGGCGATACCGACCAGCGCGCCCTGAATCTGTCCCATCGATTTACGCGTCGCTTCTTTCGGCGGCAGACCCTCTTCCGCCATTACGCGCTCGACGTTCTCGACCACCACGATGGCGTCATCCACCAACAGGCCGATGGCGAGCACCATCCCGAACATCGTCAGGGTGTTTATCGAGAAGCCAAACGCTGCCAACACCGCGAAGGTGCCTAACAGGACTACCGGTACGGCGATGGTCGGGATCAGCGTGGCGCGGAAGTTCTGCAGGAACAGATACATAACCAGGAACACCAGGATGATCGCTTCTACCAGCGTTTTAACCACTTCGTGAATAGAGATTTTCACGAACGGGGTGGTGTCATACGGGTAAACGATTTTCAGGCCCGACGGGAAAAACGGCTCCATCTTCGCCAGTTCAGCGCGAATAGCGTTGGCGGTATCCAGCGCGTTCGCGCCGGTAGCCAGTTTAATACCCAGACCGGATGCCGGCTGGCCGTTAAACTTCGCCACCACGTCATAGCTTTCGCCGCCCAGTTCAATTTTGGCGACATCGCGCAGACGAACCTGGGAACCGTCCTGGTTCACCTTCAGCAGAATGTTGCCAAACTCTTCGGTATTGGTCAGACGGGTTTGCGCGATGATCGAGGCGTTAAGCTGCTGGCCTTTCACCGGCGGCGTACCGCCTAACTGACCCGCGGCCACCTGGGCGTTCTGCGCTTTCAGGGCGCTGATCACGTCCACCGGCGTCAGCTGGAAGTTGTTCAGTTTGTTCGGATCCATCCAGATACGCATCGCGTACTGGGAACCGAACAGCTGAACGTCGCCGACACCGCTGGTACGGCTGATCGGGTCCTTCATGTTGGCCGCCACGTAGTCCGAAATATCGTCCTGGTTCATGGTGCCGTTGGTGTTAATAACGCCGACAACCATCAGGAAGCTGCTGGACGCTTTCTCAACGCTAATCCCTTGCTGCTGTACTTCTTGCGGCAGCAGAGGCGTCGCCAGCGCCAGCTTGTTCTGAACCTGAACCTGGGCAATATCCGGATCGGTACCGGATTCGAAGGTCAGGGTGATGGTCGCCGTACCGGTGGAGTCGCCATTTGAGGACATGTACATCAGGTGGTCGATACCGTTCATATTCTGTTCGATAACCTGAGTCACGGTGTTCTGCACGGTTTCGGCGTCAGCACCGGGGTACATGGCGGTAATGGAAATTGCTGGCGGCGCAATCGTCGGATATTGCGCTACCGGCAATTTGAGGATCGATAATCCCCCAGCCAGCATGATGATGATGGCGATCACCCATGCAAATATGGGGCGATCGATAAAGAAATTAGGCATGTCTTAACGGCTCCTGTTTAAGTTAAGACTTGGTTTGTTCTGATGGCGCGTTGCCTGCGGCTTGCTGTTTATCATCAGAAGCTACTTCCTGCGCTTTTACCTGTACGCCTGGTTTGATTTTTTGCAGGCCAGTGACGATAACGCGATCGCCCGTTTTCAGACCGTCAGTCACCAGCCATTTATCGCCAATCGCCTGAGACGCTGTGACCTGGCGGACTTCAACTTTATCGCCTTCACCGACCACCATGACGCTGGCGTCGCCGCGCGGCGTACGGGTAACGCCTTGTTGCGGTACCAGCAGGGCGTCAGGGTTGACCCCTTCTTCCAGACGCGCACGGACGAACATCCCTGGTAACAGGCTGTGATCCGGGTTCGGGAAAATCGCGCGCAGCGTGATAGAGCCGGTGGTCTGATCGACTGTCACATCCGAGAATTCCAGCGTACCGGACTGCGGATACTTAAGACCGTCATTGGTGACCAGCTCTACTTTCGCTTTGCCATTTTCCTGTTTCAGGCGGCCATCGGCCAGCTCCTGTTTCAGGCGCAGGAAATCATTGCTCGACTGGGTGACGTCAACATAGATCGGATCCAGCTGCTGAACAGTTGCCAGCGCGGTCGACTGACCATTCTGCACCAGCGCCCCTTCGGTCACCGCGGATTTACCAATCCGGCCGCTAATTGGCGAGGTGACTTTGGTGTAGGCCAGATTGATGCGCGCAGTTTCAACGGCAGCTTTCGCCGCGACCACGGCCGCATTGCTTTGCTGCGCCGTTGCGACGGCGGTATCGTAGTCTTGTTGACTAATATATTTGGTGCCTAACAGTTTCTGATAACGCTTGACCGTCAGTTGATCCATGTTTGCCGCCGCCTGGGCTTTTGCCAGGTCGCCTTTGGCGCTGTCATAGTTGGCCTGATAGGTGGCGGGATCGATCTGATATAGGGAGACGCCGGCCTGGATATCGCTACCTTCCACGAAGTTACGTTTTAAAATAATGCCACTGACCTGAGGACGGACTTCCGCAATGCGATAGGCGCTGGTACGGCCTGGCAGTTCGGTGGTTATTTGTAGAGGTGCGGATTTGAGCGTCACAATACCGACTTCCGGCATGTGCTGGGCTCCTTGTTGAGCCGGTTTATCGTCACATCCTGTTAGCGCTAAGCTGCCTGAGAGCATCAGAACGACCGCCAGAGGCGTTAACCCTCTGTTTTTGTTCATATGTAAACCTCGAGTGTCCAATTTCAAAATGTTCAGTGGCTCAAACAACCACAAACCCACTACAGTCTTTCTATTATGGTCATGCTATGGTACATACATTCACAAATGTATGTAAACGTAACCTCTGTAAAGTCATTAACCTATGGCACGAAAAACCAAACAACAGGCACGTGAAACCCGGCAACTGATTCTGGATGTTGCTCTGCGTCTGTTTTCGCAGCAAGGCGTATCATCTACCTCGTTGGCAACAATTGCAAAAGCTGCGGGTGTAACGAGGGGGGCTATCTACTGGCATTTCAAGAATAAATCAGATTTATTCAACGAAATTTGGGAGCTGTCAGACGCCAGTATTAGCGATCTCGAAATTGAGTATCGGGCAAAATTCCCCAACGATCCACTCTCAGTTATCAGGGAGATATTAGTCTATGTTCTTGAAGCGACAGTGACAGAGGAACGTCGACGATTAATGATGGAGATTATCTACCACAAGTGTGAGTTTGTCGGTGAGATGACCGTGGTGCAGCAGGCCCAGCGGCAGCTCTCCCTGGCGAGCTACGAGCGTATCGAGCAGACCTTAAAAGAGTGCATCGCCGCGAAGCTATTGCCCGCCAATTTACTCACCCGGCGGGCGGCCGTGTTAATGCGCAGCTACCTTTCCGGACTGATGGAAAACTGGCTGTTTGACCCTGATTCGTTCGACCTGCATGCGGAAGCGCGAGACTACGTCGCCATCCTGCTGGAGATGTATCAGTTCTGTCCCACGCTACGTGGCCCGGAGAGCCTGACAGCTTAACGTAGCGCGCGGATGAACGTGAATTTTTAGCGCCGTCCGCCGCTATTCGCCAGCGCTGAGAAGTGCTATTCTGCGCGCTTGCGACGACCCCCGGTATTCTCCGGCATTTGCAATCATTCATATTACTATGCTGCACACGATCTCCAGGCAACGCGCCACGTTTATCTTTTTCATTACGCTGCTCTGCTTTATTGGCCTTTTCAGCCCAGTCCAGGGCCGCGCCGCGGACCTCCCCGACCGGGCAGAGGTGCAGAGCCAGCTCAATGCGTTAAACAAGCAAAAAGAACTGACTCCGCAGGACAAACTGGTCCAGCAGGATTTGACCCAGACGCTGGAAACGCTGGATAAAATCGAGCGTATCAAAAGCGAGACGACGCAGCTCCGCCAGCAGGTCGAGCAAGCCCCGGCGAAGCTGCGCCAGGCGGTGGATAGTCTCAACAACCTGAGCGACGTCCCCGACGACGCCGCCACCCGCAAAACGCTCAGTACACTCTCTCTGCGTCAACTGGAGTCACGCGTCACCCAGACGCTGGACGACCTGCAGAATGCGCAAAACGATCTGGCGACTTACAACAGCCAGCTGGTTTCCCTGCAAACGCAGCCGGAACGTGTGCAGAACGCCATGTATAACGCCTCCCAGCAGCTGCAGCAGATCCGCAATCGGCTGAATGGCACTTCGGTGGGCGACGAGACGCTGCGCCCGACCCAGCAGGTGCTGTTGCAAGCGCAACAGGCATTGCTCAACGCGCAGATCGAGCAGCAGCGCAAGAGCCTCGAAGGCAACACCGTCCTGCAGGATACCCTGCAGAAGCAGCGTGACTACGTCACCGCCTGGAGCAACCGCCTGGAGCATCAGCTGCAGCTGCTGCAGGAGGCGGTGAATAGCAAGCGGCTGACGCTGACGGAGAAAACCGCCCAGGAGGCGGTCACCCCGGATGAAACCACGCGAATTCAGGCCAATCCGCTGGTCAAACAAGAGCTGGATATCAACCACCAGCTGAGCGAGAAGCTGATCCAGGCGACGGAGAACGGCAACCAGCTGGTACAGCGCAATATCCAGGTGAAGAACTGGCTCGACCGCGCTCTGCAGTCTGAGCGGGATATAAAAGAGCAAATTTCCGTGCTCAGAGGCAGCCTGCTGCTGTCGCGCATTCTTTATCAGCAGCAGCAGACGCTGCCGTCGGCGGACGAACTGCAGGATATGACCAACCGCATCGCCGACCTGCGGCTCGAACAGTTTGAGGTGAACCAGCAGCGCGACGCGCTGTTCCAGAGCGACGCCTTTGTCGCCAAACTGGAAGAGGGACACAGCAGCGAAGTGAACGATGAAGTGCACGCCGCGCTGCTGGAAGTGATCGACATGCGCCGCGAGCTGCTTGACCAGTTTAATAAACAGCTGGGTAACCAGCTGATGATGGCCATCAATCTGCAGATCAATCAGCAACAGCTGATGAGTGTCTCAAGCAGCCTGAGGGAAATTTTGACCCAGCAAATTTTCTGGGTGAACAGCAATAAACCGATGGACTGGGAGTGGATTAAGGCCTTCCCGGAAGCGCTGAAAGGTCAGTTTAAGGCGATGAAAATCACCGTGAACTGGGAAAAAGCGTGGCCCGCGGTGTTTATCGCTTTCCTGGCCGGTTTACCATTGCTGCTGATTGCCGGCCTGATCCGCTGGCGTCTGCAGTGGCTGAAGGATTATCAGGCTAAGCTGGCTTCCCAGGTGGGGCAGCTGCGCAACGATACCCAGCTGCATACGCCAAAGGCGATCCTTATTGACCTGATTCGAGCCTTGCCGGTGGTGCTGGTGATTTTGGCGATTGGCCTGATCTTACTCACCATGCAGCTCAATATCAGCGGTCTGCTGTGGGCATACAGTAAAAAGCTGGCCATGTTCTGGCTGATCTTCGGCCTGTGCTGGAAAGTGCTGGAAAAGAACGGCGTGGCGGTCAGCCACTTTAATATGCCGGCGCAGTTGACCAGCCACTGGCGGCGGCAGATTGTTCGCGTCAGCCTCGCGCTGCTGCCGCTGAATTTCTGGTCGGTGATTTCCGAGCTGTCGCCACTGAACCTGATGGACGACGTGCTGGGGCAGTTTGTGATTTTCTTCAATCTGCTGCTGATTGCCGTGCTGGTCTGGCCGATGTGCCGGGAAAGCTGGCGCGATAAAGAGTCGCACAGCCTGCGCCTGCTGACGATCACCGTGCTGTCTATTGTCCCGGTAGCCCTGATGGTGCTGACGGCAACGGGTTACTTCTACACCACGCTGCGCCTGGCGGGACGCTGGATCGAGACCGTGTATCTGGTGATGATCTGGAACCTGCTGTACCAGACCGTGCTGCGCGGTCTGAGCGTGGCGGCGCGGCGTATCGCCTGGCGTCGCGCACTGGCGCGCCGTCAGCATCTGGTGAAGGAGGGCGCGGAAGGCGCCGAGCCGCAGGAGGAGCCGGCCATTGCTCTTGAGCAGGTCAACCAGCAGACGCTGCGTATCACCATGTTAGTGATGATCGCGCTTTTTGCCGTCATGTTCTGGGCGATTTGGTCTGATCTGATCACCGTTTTCGCCTATCTCGACAGCATTACCCTCTGGCACTACAACGGTACCGAAGCGGGGGCCAGCGTGGTGCGCAGTGTCACGATGGGCAGTCTGCTGTTTGCCATTGTGGCGTCGATGGTCGCCTGGGCGCTAATACGCAACCTGCCGGGTCTGCTGGAGGTGCTGGTCCTGTCGCGTCTCAATATGCGTCAGGGAACTTCCTACGCCATCACCACCATTCTTAATTATGCGATTATCGCCATCGGTGCGATGACGGTGTTCGGGTCGCTGGGCGTCTCCTGGGATAAACTGCAATGGCTGGCGGCCGCGCTGTCGGTTGGTTTAGGTTTTGGCCTGCAGGAGATCTTCGGTAACTTCGTCTCCGGCCTGATCATTCTGTTCGAGCGTCCGGTACGCATTGGGGATACGGTAACCATCGGTACTTTCTCCGGTACGGTAAGCAAAATCCGTATTCGCGCCACCACCATCACCGACTTCGATCGCAAAGAGGTGATCATCCCGAACAAGGCGTTCGTTACCGAGCGCTTGATCAACTGGTCGCTCTCCGACACCGTGACTCGCGTGGTGATCCGCCTCGGCGTTGCCTATGGTTCAGACCTGGATAAAGTGAAAGAGGTGCTGCTGAAGGCCGCGCACGATCATCCGAAAGTAATGCAGGAGCCGGCGCCGTCGGTGTTCTTCACCACCTTCGGGGCCAGTACGCTGGATCATGAACTGCGTCTGTATGTTCGTGAACTGCGCGATCGCAGCTACACGGTGGATGAGCTCAACCGCGCCATCGACCGCCTGTGCCGGGAGAATGACATCAACATTGCCTTTAACCAGCTGGAAGTTCATCTGCGCAATGAAAAAGGCGATGAAGTCACCGAAGTGAAGCGGGACGGGAAGGGGGACGATCTGGCGCCCACCACCGCGTCCTGATCGAAGAGGGGCGGCGCAAAGCCGCCCCTGCTGCTTCAGGGTGCCAGCGCGGCGAGTTCTTCATCGCTGAGCCCGGTGAGCTCCTGCACGGTTTGACGTTCGAGGCCGCGCGCCAGCATTCTGGCGGCGATGCTGCGAGTGGCTTCCTGCTCACCCTCTTGCTGTCCCTGTTTACGCCCTTTTTCTTCCAGCCATTCGGCAATGGTCATCATCAGCTCCTTATGCCTGGGCGACTGCGCCGCCAGCGTGCGGATCAGCGCCCCCGGATGTTCCGTCGTTCCCGCCTGCAACATATAGCGCAGCAGCGTATTCAGCTGCGCTTCGGTCAGATAGCCTTGCGTCATCAGCGCAATCAGCGGCACCTGCAGCTCGGCCAGATCGCGATGGCGGATATGCTTTTGCAGCAGCTCCAGCATGGCCATCCGCCGATGACGGGCGATCTGATTATCTGGCATAACGGTGAGGTCCACCAGCGGAAAATCATCACTATAGAGCGCCTTCGCCAGCGCCGGATCGGCGAATAGCTGTTGCCAGTGACGGGCCCAGGGCCAGGGGCTAACTTTGCCGTGATAAAAGAGAATGGGCACCACCAGCGGCAGCGTGTCGTGGCCGGCGTCCAGATGACGCTGCATGGCGGCCAGCGCATAGCGCAGCAGGCGAAACGCCATCAGCTTGTCCGGGGTACTCTGGTGCTCAATCAGCGCGTAAACATAGCCGGGTCCGTGACGCGTGCGCAGTGAGTAAAGGATATCGGAATAGCTGGCGCGCAGGTCCTCTTCAACAAAGCTACCGGAGACCAGCTGCAGCGAATCCAGTTCGCAGATCGCCAGAAACGGCGCGGGGAGGTACAACTGCAAAAAATCCTTCGCGACCGCCTGATGCATGAGCATCTGACGAAACACCGCGTCGTGTGGGGTTTGACTGACTTTCTCCATGAATATTGTCTCCAGTGGCGTCATGCGCAGAGGACCAGACTGCCAGCACACTGCCGGAGACAACATCCTACTTCTCTGGGTTTTGCGACCCGCTTTCCGCGTTTTTTAACTTGTTTGCATAATCCCGCCGGACAATTTCCAGCGCGCCCAGCACGGTTTGCGCCGGGATCTGATGCGATTCCAGCAACATGATTAAATCGACGGCCAATTTGACCTCATCGGATGCATTTTCCAGTGACAATGGGCTCTCCTGTTAGCGCGTCAGCCGCGCCAGTACGTTTTCAATTTTGTCCAGTGCCTGCCTGCAGCGGGCCAGCCGGCCGCTGTAGGCCTCAACTTCTCTGGCCAGTCGCTGCTGTTCGTCAAGGCTGGTCGCCTGCGTCAGCTGGCGCTGGCGTTGGTCGCGCATCGCCAGCAGGCGGCGCTCATACTCCTGATGCTGCAGGCGACGGCGCTGCCAGCGGCTCAGCGCCGGAGAGGCGTGGTCCCAACTGCGCAACGACCAGGTCGCGGTTTCACGACGTAGCGCGGCGATTTGCGCCGCCAGACGCTCGGCAATCCAGACCACCTGCGGCAGCTGCTGGCGCTCGACGGCCTGGCTCAGTTGGGTAAAATTTTGCTGGGCTTCCGCCAGATAGGCCTGCATCAGCGTGCTGCGGGTGTGAAAGAGCTGACGGTCAAAGCGCGGGCTCAGGGTCGCGTGCTCCGCCAGCGGCGCAACCAGCGCGGCCAGCTCGCTGAGCTGATCGTTCAGCGTTTGTAAAAGTTGAGCTGTTTTCACCAAACCCCTCCATTCCCTTTCAGCCAACTGTGCTACAGTAGCCTCATCTGTTTGATAACGATTCGCATTATGCCACCTGTTATTCTAACCATTATCGGCTGGCTGGCGGTAGCGCTGGGTACGCTGGGCATCTTCTTACCGTTGCTGCCGACGACGCCGTTTATTCTGCTCGCCGCCTGGTGCTTTGCTCGCTCATCGCCGCGCTTTCACCAATGGCTGCTGTATCGCTCCTGGTTTGGCGGCTATCTTCGCCACTGGCAGCAGTACCGTGCGATGCCTCGCGGCGCCAAACCGCGCGCCATTGCGATGATCGTGGTGACTTTTGCTATTTCGCTGTGGCTGGTTAAGCTTACGTGGGTGCGCATCATGCTGTTGGTCATTCTGGCCTGTCTGCTGATCTTTATGTGGCGCATTCCGGTGGTTGACGCAAAGCAACAAAAGCACTGATGCGCAATAATGCCTGTTGCAATTGTTGCTGACAGCCAGTAAATTCTGGCGTTTTCGAGCGCGGGCAAGCCTGGTCAAAGGTTAAACAAATGTTTCTTTGGCCCCTTTTGCACGCCCGTGGGTAACACCGTTTCAATCAGGCATACACTTATGACCGCAACTGCACAGCAGCTTGAATATCTGAAGAACAGCATCCAGAGTATCGAGGATTATCCAAAACCTGGCATTCTTTTCCGCGATGTCACCAGCTTACTGGAAGACCCGAAGGCCTACGCGCTTAGCATTGAACTGCTGACCGAGCGCTACAAAGACGCGGGTATTACCAAAGTGGTAGGGACTGAGGCGCGTGGCTTCCTGTTCGGCGCCCCGGTCGCGCTGGCGCTGGGCGTGGGCTTTGTTCCGGTTCGCAAGCCGCGTAAGTTGCCGCGTGAAACCATTGCCGAGAGCTATGAGCTGGAGTATGGCACCGATCAGCTGGAGATCCACGTTGACGCGATCAAACCGGGCGACAAGGTGCTGGTGGTGGACGATCTGCTGGCGACCGGCGGCACCATCGACGCGACGGTCAAACTGATCCGCCGTCTCGGCGGCGAAGTGCACGATGCCGCTTTCATTATCAACCTGTTCGATCTGGGCGGCGAACAGCGCCTGGAGAAGCTGGGGATCCACTGCTACAGCCTGGTGCCGTTCCCGGGCCACTAAGCAAATCCCTCCACATAGCCTCGCCGATCGGGCGGGGCTGTGATAGCATGACCCCTTCGTGATTTCACCTTCCAGCGTTTCAGAGCCAGCCCATGAGTTATCAGGTCTTAGCCCGTAAATGGCGCCCACAAACCTTTGCTGACGTCGTCGGCCAGGAACATGTGCTGACCGCACTGGCGAACGGCTTGTCGTTAGGGCGCATTCATCACGCTTATCTTTTTTCCGGTACCCGCGGGGTCGGTAAGACCTCTATCGCCCGCTTGCTGGCGAAAGGGTTAAACTGTGAAACCGGCATCACCGCCACCCCCTGCGGCGTGTGCGATAACTGCCGGGAAATTGAACAGGGGCGTTTTGTCGATCTGATTGAGATTGACGCCGCCTCGCGAACCAAAGTCGAAGATACCCGCGACCTGCTGGATAACGTCCAGTACGCGCCGGCCCGCGGCCGCTTTAAGGTCTATCTCATCGACGAAGTTCATATGTTGTCGCGCCACAGCTTCAACGCGTTATTAAAAACGCTGGAGGAGCCGCCGGCGCACGTCAAATTCCTGCTGGCGACGACGGATCCGCAGAAGCTGCCGGTGACGATCTTATCCCGCTGCCTGCAGTTCCATCTCAAAGCCCTGGATGTTGAACAGATCCGCCATCAGCTGGAGCATATTCTTGGCGAAGAGCAGATTGCCTTTGAGCCTCGCGCGCTGCAGCTGCTGTCGCGGGCAGCTGACGGCAGCCTGCGCGATGCTTTAAGCCTGACCGATCAGGCGATTGCCAGTGGAGAAGGGCAACTGACGGCCGCATCGGTGAGCACTATGCTCGGCACCCTTGATGACGATCAGGCGCTGTCGCTGATTGAAGCGCTGGTCGCTGCCGACGGCGAGCGGGTCATGGCAGGCGTCAATGACGCCGCCGCACGCGGCGTCGAGTGGGAGGCACTGCTGGTGGAGATGCAGAGCCTGCTGCACCGCATCGCCATGGTTCAGCTGTCGCCTTCGGCGCTGGGCGCCGATATGGCCACGGTCGAAGTGCGGATGCGCGAACTGGCGCGAACCGTACCGCCGGGTGACGTTCAGCTTTACTACCAAACGCTGCTGATGGGCCGCAAAGAGCTGCCTTATGCGCCGGACCGGCGAATGGGCGTCGAAATGACGCTGCTGCGCGCGCTGGCGTTTCATCCGCGTAAGCCGCTGCCAGAGCCGGAAGTGCAGCCGGCACAGACCGCCGCACCCGCGCCGCGTCAGCCCGTTGCTCCCGCGGCGCCACCGCAACAGCCGCCGCAGAGTTTGCCGCCGACCACCAGCCAGGTGCTGGCGGCCCGCAGCCATCTGCAGCGCAGCCAGGGAGCAACCACCCCAAAAAAGAGTGAACCGGCAGCCGCTTCCCGCGCGCGGCCGGTGAATAACGCTGCGCTGGAACGACTGAGTTCAATTAGCGAGCGCGTACAGGCTCGTCCGGCGGCGGCTGCGCTTGAGCAGGCCCCGGCGAAGAAAGAGGCCTATCGCTGGAAGGCGACGACAGTGGTTGAAGAGACCAAAGTCGAAGTCGCCACGCCAAAAGCGCTGAAAAAGGCACTGGAGCATGAGAAGACGCCGGAGCTGGCGGCCAAGCTCGCCGAAGAAGCGGTCGAGCGCGACAGCTGGGCGGCGGAAGTGAGCCAGCTGGCGGTGCCAAAGCTGGTCGAGCAGGTGGCGCTCAACGCGTGGAAAGAGCAGGAGGGCAGCCGCGTCTGTCTGCATCTGCGCCCCAGCCAGCGTCACCTCAATTCCGCCGGCGCGCAGCAAAAACTGGCTGAAGCGCTGGGGGTGTTGTACGGTACGCCGGTTGAATTGACCATCGTGGAAGACGATAATCCCGCGATGCGTACGCCGCTGGAGTGGCGGCAGGCAATTTATGAAGAGAAGCTCGCGCAGGCGCGCGAAGCCATTATTGCGGATAATAACATTCAGACCCTGCGTCGTTTCTTCGACGCCGATCTGGATGAAGAGAGTATCCGCCCCATTTGAACGCCAGTCTGACTGGCATTCAGTACCTTTAACGATGACTGACTGAGAGAGAAGCCTATGTTTGGTGGAAAAGGCGGCCTGGGTAACCTGATGAAGCAGGCCCAGCAGATGCAAGACAAAATGCAGAAGATGCAGGAAGAGATCGCTCAGCTGGAAGTGACCGGCGAATCCGGCGCGGGTCTGGTGAAAGTGACCATTAACGGCGCGCACAACTGCCGCCGTGTGGAAATCGACCCAAGCCTGCTGGAAGACGACAAAGACATGCTGGAAGATCTGGTGGCTGCCGCGTTTAACGACGCCGCGCGCCGCATTGAAGAGACCCAGAAAGAGAAGATGGCTTCCGTTTCTGCCGGTATGCAGCTGCCGCCAGGCTTTAAGATGCCGTTCTGATGCAAACCAGCCCGCTGTTAACTCAGCTTATGGAAGCGCTGCGCTGTCTGCCGGGCGTTGGCCCGAAGTCGGCGCAGCGCATGGCGTTTACCCTGCTGCAGCGCGATCGCAGCGGTGGTATGCGCCTGGCGCAGGCGCTGACGCGTGCGATGTCGGAAATCGGCCACTGCGCCGATTGCCGCACCTTCACCGAGCAGGAGGTGTGCAATATCTGCAGCAACCCGCGTCGCCAGGAAAACGGCCAGATCTGCGTGGTGGAGAGTCCGGCGGACATCCACGCCATTGAGCAGACCGGGCAGTATTCCGGCCGCTACTTCGTGCTGATGGGGCACCTGTCGCCGCTCGACGGCATTGGGCCAGATGACATCGGGCTCGATCGCCTTGAACAACGGCTGGAAGCGGAGTCGATCACCGAGGTGATCCTTGCCACCAACCCGACCGTTGAGGGCGAGGCGACGGCCAACTACATCGCGGAGCTGTGCGCGCAGTATGGCGTTGATGCCAGCCGAATCGCCCACGGCGTGCCGGTGGGCGGTGAGCTGGAGATGGTTGACGGCACCACGCTGTCCCACTCGCTGGCCGGTCGTCACAAGATTACTTTCTGAACAAATGGAGGCGGCCAGCGCCGTCTCCGCTTGAAAAATTTCCCCGCAGTCCCCATCTCCCACTCAACGGTTTTTTACCCCATTTAAAATGGCATTGTTGAGGTTGAATCAGATGAAAGGACAAGAAACTCGTGGTTTTCAGTCAGAGGTAAAGCAACTTCTGCACCTGATGATCCATTCCCTCTATTCCAACAAAGAAATCTTTCTGCGTGAGCTGATTTCCAACGCCTCTGATGCGGCCGATAAGCTGCGTTTCCGCGCGCTGTCGCAGCCGGATTTGTATGAGGGCGATGGTGAGCTGCGCGTACGGGTTTCGTTTGATAAAGACAACCGCACCCTGACCATTGCCGATAACGGTATCGGCATGAACCGGGAAGAGGTTATCGACCATCTCGGCACCATCGCTAAATCCGGTACCAAAGCGTTTCTGGAATCGATGGGTTCCGACCAGGCGAAAGACAGCCAGCTGATCGGCCAGTTCGGTGTCGGCTTCTACTCTGCTTTCATCGTGGCGGATAAAGTGACCGTGCGTACCCGTGCGGCGGGCGATAAACCTGAGAACGGCGTGTTCTGGGAATCCGCCGGCGAAGGGGAATATACCGTTGCTGATATCACCAAAGCCGATCGCGGCACCGAAATCACCCTGCATCTGCGTGAAGGCGAAGACGATTTCCTCAACGACTGGCGCGTACGCTCCATCATCAGCAAGTATTCCGACCATATCGCGCTGCCGGTTGAGATTGAAAAGCAGGAAGAAAAAGACGGCGAAACCGTGATTTCGTGGGAAAAAATCAACAAGGCGCAGGCCCTGTGGACCCGCAGCAAGTCCGAAGTTAACGACGACGAATACAAAGAGTTTTACAAGCATATCGCTCACGACTACAGCGACCCGCTGACCTGGAGCCACAACCGCGTGGAAGGTAAGCAGGAGTACACCAGCCTGCTGTATATCCCGTCGCAGGCGCCGTGGGATATGTGGAACCGCGATCATAAACACGGCCTGAAGCTGTACGTGCAGCGTGTGTTCATTATGGACGACGCCGAGCAGTTTATGCCGAACTACCTGCGCTTCGTGCGCGGCCTGATCGACTCCAACGATCTGCCGCTGAACGTCTCCCGTGAAATCCTGCAGGACAGCAGCGTGACCCGCAACCTGCGCACCGCGCTGACCAAACGCGCGCTGCAGATGCTGGATAAGCTGGCGAAAGATGACGCTGAAAAATATCAAACCTTCTGGAAACAGTTCGGCCTGGTGCTGAAAGAGGGCCCGGCGGAAGATCCGAGCAACCAGGAAGCGATCGCCAAACTGCTGCGCTTCGCGACGACGCATACCGACTCCTCCGCACAGACCGTGTCGCTGGAAGAGTATGTCTCGCGCATGAAAGAAGGCCAGGAGAAGATCTACTACATCACCGCCGACAGCTATGCGGCGGCGAAGAGCAGCCCGCACCTCGAACTGCTGCGTAAGAAAGGGATTGAAGTTCTGCTGCTCTCCGATCGCATCGACGAGTGGATGATGAGCTACCTGACCGAGTTCGACGGCAAAGCGTTCCAGTCGGTGGCGAAAGCCGACGAGTCGCTGGACAAGCTGGCGGATGAAGTGGACGAGTCCACCAAAGAAGCTGAAAAAGCGCTGGAGCCGTTCGTTGAGCGTGTGAAAAACCTGCTTGGCGACCGGGTGAAAGAGGTGCGTCTGACCCATCGTCTGACCGACACCCCGGCGATTGTCACTACCGATGCCGATGAGATGAGCACGCAGATGGCGAAGCTGTTCGCGGCAGCGGGCCAGGCGGCACCGGAAGTGAAATACATCTTCGAACTGAACCCGGCGCATCAGCTGGTGAAACGCGCCGCCGATACCCAGGATGACGCGCAGTTCGGCGAATGGGTGGAACTGCTGCTGGATCAGGCGCTGCTGGCCGAGCGCGGCACGCTGGAAGATCCGAACCAGTTTATCCGTCGTATGAACCAGCTGCTGGCTTCCTGACGCGAACCTGAACGAGTAGCCCGGCCGAGCGACGCGACGCCGGGAACGGGATAAATGCCCCGCCTGAGCAATTTGCTCCGGCGGGGCATTTCACATTGGATTGCATAAAATATCTCACCATTAACCGTTTCAGCCGCACCGCCTTCCTTGAGCCATCGCCGTTCTGGTGGTATGGTTTAGCGTTTTTGAAAAATTGAATCGACTTTTGAGGGGATTTTCGTAATGCGTATTATTCTGCTTGGCGCTCCGGGCGCGGGTAAAGGAACTCAGGCTCAGTTCATCATGGAGAAATACGGTATTCCGCAAATCTCCACCGGCGATATGCTGCGCGCGGCGGTAAAATCCGGCTCTGAGCTCGGTAAGCAAGCGAAAGACATTATGGACGCCGGCAAGCTGGTAACCGATGAGCTGGTCATCGCGCTGGTGAAAGAGCGTATCGCCCAGGAAGATTGCCGTAACGGCTTCCTGCTGGACGGCTTCCCGCGCACCATTCCGCAGGCTGACGCCATGAAAGAAGCGGGTATTACCGTTGATTACGTGCTGGAATTCGACGTGCCGGACGAACTGATCGTCGACCGCATCGTTGGCCGTCGCGTTCATGCGGCATCCGGTCGCGTATACCACATCAAATTCAATCCGCCGAAGGTGGAAGGCAAAGACGACGTGACCGGCGAAGAGCTGACCACCCGTAAAGACGACCAGGAAGAGACCGTGCGTAAACGCCTGGTGGAATACCATCAGATGACAGCGCCGCTGATCGGCTACTACACCAAAGAAGCGCAGGCGGGCAACACCAAATACGCCAAAGTCGACGGCACCAAAGCGGTGGCTGACGTGCGCGCCGAACTGGAAAAAATCCTCGGCTGATAAAGCCTTTTCTCATCCTGCTGCGGCAGGATGAGAACTCCTCTCATTTCTACCTTTTGCTATGATTGGTTCCGTTTAGCGCCATTTCAGCTACAATTGGCTGCGATTCAAATGGTTAAGAGGCGGTAATGCATCAGACGAAAACAGGTATCTTGCTGGCCAATTTAGGCACTCCCGATGCGCCCACCCCCGGTGCGGTGAAGCGCTATCTGCGACAATTCCTCAGCGACAAACGGGTGGTGGATACGTCTCGTCTGCTATGGTGGCCGCTGCTGCGTGGCGTCATACTGCCGATTCGCTCCCCGCGCGTGGCGAAGCTCTATCAGTCCGTGTGGATGGATGAGGGATCGCCGCTGATGGTATATAGCCGTCGCCAGCAGCAGGCGCTGGCCGCCAGGCTGCCGGATACGCCGGTGGCGCTGGGCATGAGCTATGGTTCGCCGTCGCTGGCCAGCGCGGTGGATGATTTACTGGCGCAGGGGGTGGGGCACATTGTAGTGCTGCCGCTGTACCCACAGTATTCCTGCTCGACGGTGGCTGCCGTCTGGGATGAGCTGGCGCGGATCCTTGCGAAAAAGCGCGCCATTCCCGGTATCTCGTTTATTCGCGACTATGCCGAACATCCGGACTATATCCATGCGCTGGCGGCCAGCGTGCGCGCCTCCTTCGCCGTGCACGGTGAACCCGATCTGCTGCTGCTCTCCTATCATGGGATCCCGCAGCGCTATGCCAATCAGGGGGATGATTATCCCCAGCGCTGTCGCGATACCACGCGGGAACTGGTCTCCGCGCTGGGGTTGCCGCCGGAGCAGGTGATGATGACCTTCCAGTCGCGCTTTGGCCGCGAGCCCTGGCTGACGCCCTACACCGATGAAACGCTGAAAATGCTTGGCGAGAAGGGGACGAAGCATATTCAGGTGCTGTGCCCGGGTTTTTCCGCCGACTGTCTCGAGACGCTGGAAGAGATTGCCGTTCAGAACCGGGAAGTTTTCCTCGAAGCGGGTGGCGAGCAGTATGAATATATTCCGGCGCTAAACGCGGATGTGGCGCATATTGAGATGATGGTCAACCTGACGGCGCCTTATCGCTGATCGCGCGCAGGGCGGGGAATATGCTACTATTTCCCGCTTGTTCCCTGTTATTTAAGCGCCACTATGAAATTTCCCGGTAAACGCAAATCCAAACACTATTTTCCCGTTAACGCCCGCGACCCGCTGCTCCAGCAAATACAGCCGGAGAATGAATCCAGCGTCTCCTGGGTGGTGGGTATCGACCAGACGCTGGTGGATATCGAAGCGAAAGTGGATGAAGCGTTTATCGTGCGCTATGGCCTGAGTGCAGGCCACTCTCTGGTGATTGAAGATGATGTCGCCGAGGCGCTGTACCAGGAGCTGGTACGCAACAATCTCATTACCCATCAGTTTGCCGGCGGCACCATCGGCAATACCATGCACAACTACTCGGTGCTGGCGGACGATCGCTCGGTGCTGCTTGGCGTGATGTGCAGCAATATCGACATCGGCGGCTATGCCTATCGCTACCTGTGCAATACCTCCAGCCGCACCGATTTGAACTATCTGCAGGGCGTCGACGGCGCCATTGGCCGCTGTTTTACCCTGATCAGCGACAGCGGCGAGCGCACCTTCGCCATCAGCCCGGGCCATATGAACAAGCTGCGCCCGGAAAGCATTCCGGAAGCGGTGATCGCCGGCGCCTCGGCGCTGGTGCTGACCTCTTACCTGGTACGCTGCAAGCCGGGCGAGCCAATGCCGGACGCCACGATGAAAGCCATCGAGTACGCCAAAAAGCACGATGTGCCGGTGGTGTTAACTCTCGGGACCAAATACGTGATTGCCGATAACCCGGCGTGGTGGCAGCAGTTCCTGCAGGAGCATGTCTCGATTCTGGCGATGAATGAAGAGGAAGGGGAAGCCCTGACCGGTTTTGCCGATCCGCTGTCGGCGGCGGATAAAGCGCTGGACTGGGTCGACCTGGTGCTGTGCACCGCCGGGCCGGCGGGCCTGTATATGGCGGGCTTTACCGAAGAAGAGGCGAAGCGGAAAACCCAGCATCCGCTGCTGCCGGGGGCGATCCCGGAGTTTAACCAGTTTGAATTCAGCCGTGCGATGCGCCACCAGGATTGCGTTAATCCGCTGCGTATCTATTCCCATATCGCCCCGTATATGGGCGGGCCTGAAAAAATCATGAATACCAACGGCGCAGGCGACGGCGCGCTGGCGGCGCTGCTACATGACATCACCGCCAATAACTACCATCGTAATAATGTGCCCAACTCCAGCAAGCACAAATGCAACTGGCTGACCTACTCGTCGCTGGCGCAGGTGTGTAAATATGCCAACCGCGTGAGCTATCAGGTGTTGAACCAGCACTCGCCGCGTTTAACCCGCGGCCTGCCGGAACGTGAGGACAGCCTGGAAGAGGCATACTGGGAGCGTTAAGCGAGCCCCTCTCCCGATGGGTGAGGGGAGTGCATCAGCCGGTGACCACTTCACCGGCCGGTGGCGTTTCCAGAAGCTGTAGCATGGCACGGGCAATTTCCCGCTCGCCCATCACCACCTGATTGGCCCCGCGTTCAATAATGTAGTCCACTTCATCATCATAATGGGCGCGGGCAATGATCTCGATGTTCGGGCATTTTTCCCGTGCGGAAGCGACAATCTCTCCGGCCTCGTAGCCGTTGGGGATAGTCAGCAGCAGCCAGCGGGCGCAGTCGAGATGCGCCAGCTCCATGATCTCTTCATTGGCGGCATTGCCCAGCACCGCGCTGATCCCGCGCTCGCGTAGCTCATCCACGCGGGTGCGCGAAGTCTCAACCACTACCAGCGGGATCCCCTGGGCCATCAGCTTCTCGCCCAGCAGGCTGCCGACGCGACCGAAGCCAACCAGCAGCGCGTGGTTGCAGATATCGACTGGCACCTGCTTCTCATCTTCCAGCACCTCTTCCAGTGTCTGCTCGTCGAGGGTTTCGGTTTTATCGAGATATTTTTCCAGCAGGGTAAACAGCACCGGGTTGAGCATAATCGAGATGATCGCCCCGGCCAGCACCAGGTTTTGTCCGGCCTGCGGCAGCAGGTTAAGCGCCATCCCCAGACCGGCGAGAATAAAGGCAAACTCACCAATCTGCGCCAGGCTGGCGGCAATGGTCAGTGCGGTACGCGGCGAATGACCAAACATACGCACGAGGAAAAAGGCGGCGGCGGATTTACCAAAGATAATAATCGCCAGCGTTGCCAGCACCGCCAGCGGCTGCTGGACCAGCACCATCGGGTCAAACAGCATGCCGACGGAGACAAAAAACAGCACCGCGAAGGCGTCGCGCAGCGGCAGGGTGTCATGGGCGGCGCGGTGGCTCAGCTCAGATTCGTTAAGCACCATGCCGGCGAAGAAGGCGCCAAGGGCGAAGGAAACATCAAACAGCTCCACGGCGCCGAAGGCGATGCCCAGCGCCAGAGCCAGAACTGACAGGGTGAACAGCTCGCGTGATCCGGTGGCGGCGCTGCGCGACATGATCCACGGCACCAGCCGGCGACCGACCAGCATCATGATGGCGATAAAGGCCACCACTTTACCAATGGTGATCCCGAGGTCGAGGGCCAGAGAGGCGAAGCCGACGTCACCTTTCTCCGTCATCCCGGCAATCGCTGGCAGCAGGACCAGCGTCAGGACCATCACCAGGTCTTCCACAATCAACCAGCCGATGGCAATCTGCCCGCGCTGACTGTCAATCAGCTGTCGCTCCTCCAGCGCGCGCAGTAGCACCACGGTACTGGCGGTGGAGAGACACAGGCCAAAGACGATGCCGGTCATCAGCGACCAGCCAAGGGCGGCGGAAAGTGCCATACCCAGCAGCGTCGCCACGGCTATCTGGGCGATGGCCCCGGGAATGGCGATCGACTTTACCGCCATCAGATCTTTCAGGGAAAAATGCAGCCCGACGCCGAACATCAGCAGGATCACGCCGAGTTCTGCCAGTTCAGGAGCCAGTTTGGTGTCAGCAACAAAACCAGGGGTGAAAGGTCCGGCCAGCACGCCCGCTAAGAGATATCCCACCAGAGGAGAAATACGTAGCTTGTTGGCAATCATGCCGAGAATAAAGGCGAGCACGAGGCCGCCGACAATGGTGGTGATAAGCGGTGTTGCGTGGTGCATTCCGTCTCCTTTCCAGTGGTGTATCGGTCCATTTTGCTACCCTATCCGGGTAATAGTTTATGACAAAAACGTTCACTTTGTTTATGAATAATTCTTGAATTGCGCCAAAAAATGGAATTAGCCAACTAAAAGGCACAGAAGGGAAAATCGCGGGGGCTATGTGCGCACCAGGCTGATGGCGCAAGGGATAACGGCGGCCAGCGTTGCACTTTGGCCGCCGGATAATCAGACTTTTTGCCGGTTATCAGGAAGAAATATCGTCAGGAAACCCAGCAGCGGCAGGAAGGCGCAGATTTTATACACCAGATCGATGCTGGTATGGTCCGCCAACAGGCCCAGCACCGCGGCGCCAAGGCCCCCCATGCCAAAGGCGAAGCCGAAGAACAGGCCAGAAACCATGCCGATTCGGCCCGGCAGCAGCTCCTGCGCATAGACCAGGATAGCGGAAAAGGCCGAGGCGAGGATAAAACCAATAATCACCGTCAAAATCCCCGTCCATTCAAGGCTGGCGTAGGGTAAAACGAGGGTAAACGGTGCTACGCCGAGGATAGAGCCCCAAATCACATATTTACGTCCAATTTTATCGCCAACCGGCCCGCCGATCACTGTCCCGGCGGCAACCGCGAACAGGAAGGCAAACAGATGAAGCTGCGCGTTTTGCACCGATAATCCGAACTTATGCATCAGATAAAAGGTGTAATAGCTACTGATGCTCGCCATATAGAAATATTTCGAGAAAATCAGCATCAGCAGAATGCTTACCGCCAGAATGACCTTATTGCGCGGCAGCGGATTGACGATGACCGGCTTCGGTTTGCCCTTATTCATCCGGTGCTGCGCGGCATACCAGCGGCTGATTTGCGATAGCACCACAATAGCCAGCAGGGCGGCCAGCACGAACCAGGCGACATTGCCTTTGCCATAGGGGGCGATAATCACCGCCGCCAGCAATGGGCCAAGCGAGCTGCCGAAGTTACCGCCGACCTGGAACAGTGATTGGGCCAGACCGTGACGGCCACCGGAGGCCATCCGCGCCACGCGGGACGATTCCGGATGGAAAACCGAGGAGCCGGTACCCACCAGCGCGGCAGCCAGCAGCACCATGCCGAAACTCCCGGCCAGCGCCAGGAGAATCAAACCGCAGAGGGTGAAGCACATGCCCACCGGCAGCGACCACGGCATCGAGCGTTTATCGGTGATGTAGCCAATCACCGGCTGGAATAGCGATGAAGTGAGCTGGAAGGTGAGGGTGATCATCCCGATCTGCACGAAGGTAAGGGAGAACTCCGCCTGCAGCAGCGGATAGATAGCCAGAATGAGCGACTGGATCATATCGTTAAGCAGATGGGACAGGCTGATCGCGCCTAAGATGCCAAACGAGGTGCGTGCTTTTTGCGGCGGCGCGTCGGTACTGGGTAAGGTCTGAGCGGATTGGTTGGTTGTCATAGGTTCACTTCAGCGAGTTCTATTTGTTGTAGAGAATGCAGGTTGATACCCTAAATAATTCGAGTTGCAGGAAGGCGGCGACGCAGCGAATCCCCAGGAGCTTACTCAAGTAAGTGACTGGGGTGAGCGAGGAAAGCCAACGCACATGCAACTTGAAGTATGACGGGTAGAATTATTATCCAACTAACATACCTGTTGATAAGGTTTGAAGGAAGTCGCAATTCTGAAAACATATTTGTCAACGCGGCTAACTCGCTATACTTTCGGCACTTGGGATTAAGTCAGGGAGTGAAGCATGCATTATTTCAAACACAGCGTGGCGCTGGCGTTATTTGCCGCCTTATCGCTGGGCAGCCTGTCCGCGCAGGCCTATGAGCAGGACAAAACCTATAAAATTACCATCCTGCACACCAACGATCACCACGGCCATTTCTGGCGCAATGACTACGGCGAATATGGTCTGGCGGCGCAGAAAACGCTGGTCGATGGCATCCGCAAAGAGGTGGCGGCGGAAGGGGGGAGCGTCCTGCTGTTATCCGGCGGCGATATTAATACCGGCGTGCCAGAATCTGATTTACAGGATGCAGAGCCCGATTTTCGCGGCATGAACCTGATCGGCTACGACGCGATGGCGGTGGGTAACCATGAATTTGATAATCCGCTGAGCGTGCTGCGCCAGCAGGAAAAGTGGGCTAAGTTCCCGTTCCTGTCGGCCAATATTTATCAGAAAAGCACGGGTGAACGGCTGTTTAAACCCTGGGCGCTGTTTAAGCGCGGCGGGCTGAAAATCGCGGTGATTGGCTTAACCACCGACGATACGGCCAAGATCGGCAATCCGGAATATTTCACCGATATCGAATTCCGCAAACCGGCGGAAGAGGCGAAGCTGGTTATCCAGGAGCTGCAGCAGAATGAAAAGCCGGACGTGATCCTGGCCACCACCCATATGGGTCATTACGACAATGGCAACCACGGCTCCAACGCGCCGGGCGACGTTGAAATGGCGCGGAGTTTACCTGCCGGATCGCTGGCGATGATCGTCGGCGGTCACTCACAGGATCCGGTGTGCATGGCGTCGGAAAATAAAAAGCAGGTCGATTATGTGCCAGGTACGCCGTGCGCCCCGGATCGTCAGAACGGCATCTGGATCGTCCAGGCGCATGAGTGGGGAAAATATGTCGGCCGCGCCGATTTTGAGTTCCGCAACGGCGAGATGAAGCTGGTGCATTACCAGCTGATCCCGGTGAACCTGAAGAAAAAAGTGACTTACGATAACGGCCAAAGCGAGCGGGTGCTGTATACGCCGCAGATCGCGGAGAACCCGCAGATGATGTCGCTGCTGACGCCGTTCCAGAACAAAGGCAAAGCGCAACTGCAGGTCAAAATCGGCAGTGTGAATGGTCATCTGGAGGGCGATCGCAGTAAAGTGCGCTTCGTGCAGACTAATATGGGTCACCTGCTGCTGGCGGCGCAAATGGCGCGCAGCAACGCGGATTTCGCGGTGATGAGCGGCGGTGGGATCCGCGACTCCATCGAGGCGGGCGATATCACCTACAAGGATGTGATGAAGGTCCAGCCGTTCGGCAATGTGCTGACTTATGTCGATATGAGCGGCAAGGAGGTGGTGGATTACCTGACCGCCGTCGCGCAGATGAAGCCGGATTCCGGCGCCTATCCGCAGTTTGCCAACGTCAGCTTTGTAGCCAAAGATGGCAAACTGAACGATCTGAAAATCAAAGGCGAACCGGTGGATCCGGCGAAGACCTACCGGATGGCGACGCTGAGCTTTAACGCTACCGGCGGCGATGGCTATCCGAACATTGCCGATAAACCCGGGTATGTGAATACCGGCTTTATCGATGCCGAAGTGCTGAAAGAGTATATCGAGAAGAACTCGCCGCTGGATGCGGCAGCCTACGAGCCGAAAGGCGAGGTGAGCTGGCAGTAAGCCTGGGCTTCAGGTTGGCTATTTCCCCGGTGGCGCTGCGCTTACCGGGGCTACGAGTTGGGTAACCCGGATAAGGCGCGTGCGCCGCTATCCGGGATGGTGTGCTCAATCGCGGCGGGCGATATCGGCGAACTTAGCGTCCAGAAGCTGCGCCAGATCGCTGGCCGCCAGCTCAATATCCAGACCGCGTTTGCCGCCGGAAATATAGATGGTGGCAAATTCCTGCGCCGGAGCGTCAATCACCGTCGGCAGGCGCTTCTTCTGCCCCAGCGGGCTGATGCCGCCCACCAGATAGCCGGTGATACGCTGCGCCACCATCGGGTCGGCCATGTCGACTTTCTTAGCGCCCAGCGCTTTAGCCACTTTCTTCAAATCCAGCTGCCCGGCGACCGGGGTGACGGCGACCGCCAGATGCTTCATATCGCCGTTAACGGCGACCAGCAAGGTCTTGTAAACCTGGTCGGCATTGAGGCCGAGCTTGCGCACCACTTCATCACCGAAGTTGGTCTCATTGGGATCGTGATCGTAACTGTGGATTTGAAAGGGGATTTTGTTTTTTTCGAGTAATTTAACGGCGGGAGTCATAGCTATCCTTCTTACCAACCGGTTTTGCGTGGCGTCAGAATACGCCCGCAGGTTGTATAAAAAATAGTACCATCTTGCGCAATAGTATTGGCAGTGATGGTCACTTTGAGCGACAATCAGACGATCCGGGATGTATATCCCGGGATAATAATAATGATGAAATTCCTCTTTGACGGGCCAATAGCAATATTGGCCATTTTTTTATGTCAGCATGTCCGGCAGATTCCCTTCGCCATACAGGTGCAGCGCGCCGACGGCAACCACGTAGCGCCCCGGCGGCAAGGCCAGCAGCGTCTCGCGCCAGGCGAGATTGCGCTGGTGCATCAGCACATCATATAAAGACTGGCTGAAAGTCGTCGGCAGAGATACCGCACCGCGCGATGGCGGTTGTTCCAGCCACCAGCCGATCATCACCTGTAGCAGGCGGGCATTGGTCCGCCAGTGGCTCAGTGTGTCTTCCAGCAGGGCCATCCCCCCGTCGGGCAGATCGCGCAGCAGCGCGATTTGGCTGTCGGCGCCTTCCAGTTCCATCACCGTTATGTTGCTCTCGCGGGCGGCCATCAGCAACTGATAATCGATGCCGTAATCCGGTCGCAGTCCCAGCTTTTGCGCCTGGGTGGCCTGCAGGACCATCGCCACCTGCCACAGCGGCTGGTTATCGAACAGCCCGACCGACAGGCCCAGCTCGCCGGCTCGCGCCTCTAGCTCGCTCAGCTGTGCATCGCTCAGACGTTCTGCCAGCGGCGGGTAAGAGGGAAGGTTGCTAAACGGGGTTTCATTGCCGCTGATATCGGCCTCGACGATTAACGCATCGGCCTGGCGTATTTTTTTCAGAAGCTTCGCTGGCGGCGGCGCCATGTCGCGGGTGCCCATATGGATGCTGCCGACGAGGTGCAAATAGCGTTCGCCGGGCAGGACGATATCCATTGCAGGCCAGGAATAAGACGGGCCGACGGCGGCTCGCCACAGCATTTTTATCCGGTTTAACAGGCCCATACGCGCTCCGAAGTGTGAGGACTTCATGCTAGCGCATATGGTGATACACGTCACCCTTCCGGCGGGCTTTTCTTGTCTCAGCAAAAAACGGGCGCCGAACAACGTCGGCGCCCGTTTCATGTGACGGGTTTACTCTTTCGGTTTAAAGCGCAGCAGGCGGTTGGCGTTACTCACCACGGTGATCGACGACAGCGCCATCGCCGCACCGGCGACCACCGGGTTCAGCAGGGTGCCGGTCAGCGGCCAGAGGATCCCGGCGGCAATCGGGATACCCAGCGAGTTGTAGACAAACGCGCCCAGCAGGTTCTGCTTCATATTGCGTAACGTTGCTTTCGAAATTGCCAGCGCATCGGCCACGCCGTTGAGGCTATGGCGCATCAGGGTGATCGCCGCGGTTTCAATGGCGACATCGCTGCCGCCGCCCATGGCGATCCCGACATCGGCCTGGGCCAGCGCCGGAGCGTCGTTAATACCGTCGCCGACCATCGCGACTTTATGTCCCTGGCTCTGCAGACGTTTAATGGCATCGGCTTTACCGTCCGGCAGTACGCCAGCGATCACTTCATCAATGCCCGCTTCTTTGGCGATGGCATTCGCTGTAGTGGGGTTATCCCCGGTCAGCATCACCAGACGGTAACCCTGACGATGCAGGCGCGCCAGCGCGTCGACGCTATCCTCACGTAACGGGTCGCGGATGGCGAACAGCGCGGCGGCCTGGCCATCCACCGCCAGCAGCACCGGCGTGGCGCCGTGTGAGGCCTGCGCCGTCATCTCGCTTTCTATATCGCCGGTGGCGATATGCTGCTCGTTGAGCAGTGCCTGGTTGCCGAGCAGCAGGCGATGACCTTCCGCTTCGCCGCTGACGCCAAGGCCGCGCAGGGTGCGGAAGCCACTGACTTCCGGCAACGAACTGTCGGCGGCTTTATCAAGGATCGCTCGCGCCAGCGGATGGCTTGAGCCCTGTTCCAGCGCGGCGGCAAGACGCACGACGGTGGATTCATCAAAGGTTGAGAAAGTTTTCACCGCCACCACCTGCGGCTTGCCTTCGGTCAGGGTGCCGGTTTTATCGAACACCAGGGTGTCGAGTTCGCTGGCGCGCTGCAGCGCATCGGCGTCGCGCACCAGCACACCATACTCTGCCGCCCGGCCAACGCCGGAGATAATCGACATCGGCGTCGCCAGGCCTAACGCGCATGGACAGGCGATAATCAGTACCGTGGTGGCAATGACCAGGGTATAGACGATCTGCGGCGCCGGGCCGAAGAAGTACCAGATCGCGGCGCTGATCAGCGCAATGGCGACTACCGCCGGAACAAATACTGCAGAGATTTTATCCGCCAGCTGGCCGATTTCCGGCTTGCTGCTCTGCGCCTGGCGCACCATACGGATAATTCTTGCCAGCGTGGTCTGACTGCCGACGGCGCTGGCGGTGAACAGCACGCTGCCGTCCTGCACCACGGTGCCGGCGTGAATGGCATCGCCATCGCCTTTTTGCTGTGGCACCGGTTCGCCGGTGAGCATCGCTTCATCAAACCAGGCTTCGCCCTGGCTTATCACGCCGTCGACCGGAACGCGGTCGCCGGTGGTCAGGCGCAGGGTCATGCCGGCCTGAACTTCCGCGAGCGGCAGATCCTTTTCCCCCTCAGGGGTCACCACGCGGGCTGAAGGCGGCGTCAGATCGAGCAGTTTCTCCAGCGCTTTCGAGGAGCGCTGGCGCGCGCGGGCCTCCAGCATATGGCCGAGGTTAATCAGGCCGATAATCATCGCGCTGGCTTCGTAATAGAGATGCCGGGCTTCCATCGGGAACCACTGTGGCCACAGGTTGACGCTCATCGAGTACAGCCAGGCGACGCCGGTGCCGAGCGCCACCAGCGTATCCATGGTGGCGGTGCCGTTTTTCAGGCTTTTCCACGCGCTGCGGTAGAAGTGGCCGCCGGCGAAGACCATGACGGCGAGGGTGACAAGACCGATGGCCAGCCACAGCGAACGGTTGTCGTCGCTGACCATCATGTTATCGCCGATCATCCCCCAGACCATCACCGGCACGCCGACCAGCAGGGCGACAATCGCCTGCCAGCGAAAACGCTTCATCGTAGCGATAGCGGTTTCCTGCTGACGTTCGCGGCGTTCCAGATCGTCTTCGATCGCCTCCGCGCCATAGCCGGCTTTTTCCACCGCCTGCACTAATTCTGCGGCGGACGCACTGCCCATCACCAGCGCCGTGCGTTCCGCCAGGTTAACCCGCGCCTGTGAGACGCCCGGCACCGCGGTAAGCGCGTTTTGTACCCGGGAGACGCAGCTGGCGCAGCTCATGCCGTTGATCAGCAGCTGTTGACTGTCATCTTCGTCATGGGCTGCCGGAAGCTCAGGAGTGGCCGCTGTCAGTGCTTCCGACGGGATTGATGATTCTGCCAGCGGTTTAGCCTTTGGGTGGCTGAGCTCCGCGCCGTATCCGGCTTGTTTCACGGTATCAATCAGCGCTTGCGCGCTGGCGCTACCCGTGACATGGGCTTCAGTGAGGGTCACCTCGGCTTGCTCAACGTCAGGACGCTGTTCCAGACTCTCTTTCACGCGTTTGACGCAATGCCCACAGGAGAGGCCATCCAGCGTCAGGTCGATAGTGTTAGACATACAAAAACTCCTGAATAATTTTCCGGTCAACGATTGACCAGACCCACTCTTTCATCGAGTATTAAGAAGGTTAAACCTTCCAGCAAGGGGAAGGTCAAGGAGAAAAAATGAATATCAGCGATGTGGCGAAAAAAACCGGTTTAACCAGCAAAGCGATTCGTTTTTACGAAGAGAAGGGGCTGGTGACGCCGCCGTTGCGGAGCGAAAACGGCTACCGCACCTACAGTCAGCAGCATCTCGATGAGCTGACGTTGCTGCGCCAGGCGCGACAGGTGGGGTTTAATCTGGAAGAGTGCCGCGAGCTGGTGGCCTTATTTAACGATCCGTCGCGCCACAGCGCTGATGTGAAAAAACGCACGCTGGAGAAAGTGGCGGATATCGAGAACCATATCCGCGAGCTGCAAAATATGCGCGCGCACCTGCTGGCGCTGGCCGAATCCTGCCCCGGCGATGACAGCGCGGAGTGCCCGATTATCGATAATCTTTCCGGCTGCTGTCATCGCAAGGCGCAGGCTTAACGGACAGCGGGCCTGATCCGTAGCGTAATCCCTTCGACGGCGACCACTTCGACCTTGCTGCCCGCCGCGAGGTCTTCGTCAGCAATTACCGGCCAGGAGCTGTCGCCCACGCGCACGTGGCCGCGGCCATTTACCAGCGGGGCATCCAGCGTCAGGCGGCGGCCAACCAGCTGCTGCCCGCGCTGGTTAAGCTGAGCATCGGCCGGGCGCTGCGTTTTGACGCGCTTGCGCAGCCATTTCGACCACAGCCACGCAGCAAGAAGGGTGAGAACGGCAAACAGCGTCCCTTGCCATTCCCAGCTCAGCGGCAGGAGCCAGGTGAGAGCGCCGGTCACCACGCCAGCGACGCCGCTCCACAGCAGGTATCCGCTGCCGCCAAGCATCTCGGCCGCCAGCAGCAGTCCGCCCAGGCTTAGCCAGAACAGATGGGGGTGGGCGAGGATCATGTCGATCATGATTTTTTCCGATCGCCAGCGCCTTCCTTAATCAGCTCGCTGATCCCGGCGATCGATCCCATCAGGCTGCTGGCATCCAGCGGCATCATCACTACTTTGCTGTTGTTAGCGGATCCAATCTGGAGCAGTGCGTCGGTATATTTCTGCGCCACGAAGTAGTTGATCGCCTGAATATCGCCCGAGGCGATCGCCGATGACACCATCTGGGTGGCGCGGGCTTCCGCTTCGGCGGAACGTTCGCGAGCTTCCGCCTGCAGGAACGCGGACTGCCGTTCGCCCTCGGCTTTGAGGATCTGCGACTGTTTTTCCCCTTCTGCTTTCAGAATTTCCGCCTGGCGGATCCCTTCCGCCTCCAGAATATAGGCACGCTTGGTACGTTCGGCTTTCATCTGGGCGTTCATCGAGGCGATAAGCTCCGCCGGTGGGCGAACGTCGCGAATTTCGACGCGGGTGATTTTCACCCCCCACGGGTTGGTTGCGTCGTCAACGATATGCAGTAGTCGGGTGTTAATACTGTCGCGCTGGGAGAGCATTTCATCCAGCTCCATCGAGCCGAGCACGGTACGGATGTTGGTCATCGTCAGGTTGACGATCGCCAGCTCAAGATTGCTGACCTCGTAGGCGGCCTTTGGCGCGTCAATCACCTGAATAAAGCAGACCGCGTCGATGGTGACGTTGGCGTTATCCCGGGAGATAACCTCCTGCGAGGGGATGTCGAGCACCTGCTCCATCATGTTCACTTTGCGGCCGATTCGGTCCATAAACGGCACGACTAAGCTTAATCCTGGCTGCAGCGTCTGGGTAAAGCGCCCAAAACGCTCTACCGTCCACTGATAGCCTTGCGGAACAATTTTCACCGCCGCGGCCACAATGACCAGAGCGACGAAAATAAGGATAGGAATAAAAATCAGCATCAAAAACCTCCTGTCTTGTTGCCTGGTGGGGCGCTACAAGGAAATAGCGCATGTTTAAACTGAGTATATCTTTCTCCTCATCCTGGAGAAAGGAAAGTGGGGTAAACTAGCGGTGTTTCAGAAAATAATCAGGAAGACTCATGAAGGAAAATAACGCGCTTTTGCGTCTCGAAGGTGTGGGGTTTAAGACCGACGACGCAGTTATTTTACACAATATCAATCTTCAGCTCAGACCCGGAGAATTTAAGCTGATTACCGGGCCTTCCGGCTGCGGGAAAAGCACCTTGCTGAAGATTATCGCCTCGCTGCTCAGCCCAACCTCCGGACGCCTGTTTTTTGACGATGTGGATATCGCGACGCTGTCGCCGGAAACCTATCGTCAGCAGGTGTCTTACTGCGCGCAGACGCCGGCGCTGTTCGGTGATTCAGTCTACGATAACCTGGTTTTTCCGTGGCAGATCCGCAATAAACAACCCGATCCGCAGGCGCTGGTGGCTGACCTGCAGCGCTTTGGCCTTGGCGAAAATATGCTGGAAAAGTCTATTAACGAACTGTCCGGCGGGGAAAAGCAGCGCGTATCGCTGATCCGCAATTTACAATTTCTGCCGCGCGTGCTGCTGCTGGACGAAATTACCAGCGCGCTGGATGAAAGTAATAAACAGAATGTGAATGAAATTATTCATGGCTACGCGACGGAAAAACAGGTCGCTGTTCTGTGGGTCACCCACGATCGCAATGAAATTTCGCATGCCGATGAAGTGATTACGCTGCAACCTGCCGGCGGAAACATGCAGGAGGTACAGCA
Source organism: Klebsiella sp. A-Nf5 (assembly GCF_002810545.1). NCBI lineage: Bacteria > Pseudomonadati > Pseudomonadota > Gammaproteobacteria > Enterobacterales > Enterobacteriaceae > Klebsiella > Klebsiella sp. A-Nf5. The sequence continues at coordinate 272,872 of NZ_PIOG01000222.1, forward strand.
TGAACGGGCATAACATTACGAACGAATCGCTGGCGCTGTCGATGGTGCTGGTGCTGATCGCTATTCTGGTCAGCTATCGGGAAAAACTGGCACTGGAAAAAGATATTATCTGGAGCATTTGCCGGGCGATCGTGCAGCTGATTATCGTCGGCTATGTGCTGAAATATATCTTTAACGTCAATCATGCGGTTCTGACGCTGTTGATGGTGCTGTTTATCTGCTTTAACGCGGCGTGGAATGCGAAGAAGCGCAGTAAATATATCGATAAAGCTTTTGTCTCGTCGTTTATCGCGATTACCACTGGCGCCGGACTAACGTTGGCGGTACTGGTCTTCTCGGGGTCGATCGCCTTTGTGCCGATGCAGGTTATTCCAATTGCCGGGATGGTGGCCGGTAACGCCATGGTGGCGGTGGGGCTGTGCTACAACAATATGGGCCAGCGCTTCAGCAGCGAGCAGCAGCAGATTCAGGAGAAGCTGAGCCTCGGCGCGACGCCGAAGATGGCTGCGGCGCGGCTGATTCGCGAGAGCATTCGCGCGTCATTGATTCCCACCGTCGATTCAGCGAAAACGGTCGGGCTTGTGAGCTTGCCTGGGATGATGTCGGGGCTAATTTTTGCCGGTATTGACCCGGTGAAGGCGATTAAGTACCAGATCATGGTGACCTTTATGCTGCTGTCGACTGCCAGCCTGTCGACGATTATCGCCGGCTATCTGACCTACCGGAAGTTCTTCAATGCCCGCCATCAGCTGGTGGTGACACAGCTGAAAAAGCGCCCGTGAACGATCCCGGGTTGCGGTGTTCATGCCGTACCCGGGTTACCACGGCGTAATCTGTAGCCCGGGTAAGCGCAGCGCTATCCGGGTAAGGGCAACGGATTAGTACAGCAGCGAATACAGCTGACGACGATATTTGGCGGCCAGCGCATCGCCGGTACCGAGGGCGGCGAGGATCTCCTGCAGCATCTTGCGCGCCTGGCCATCGCCGGCGCCTAAATCCTTCTGCAGATGGCTGAACAGCAGCGCCAGCGCTTCTTCATTACGCCCGACCTGATGCAGCTGCAGCGCCAGCTGGGAGGCCAGTTGCGCATCGTCCGGATTCTGTTCCACCTGCTGCTGCAGTTGCTGGATTTCCGGGGTGTCGGCGGCCTGTTTGAGCAACTCAATCTGCGCCACCAGCCCCTGATAGTGGGTATCCTGATCCTGCAGCGGGATGGTTTTCAGCACGCTTTCCGCTTCATCAGACCGGTGCAGGGCAATCAGCGTTTCCGCCAGCAGCAGACCAATCTGGCTGTCCTGATTCGACAGCTGCCAGGCTTCCTTCAGCAGCGGTAATGCCTCGGCGTATTTTTCTTCCTGCATCAGGGCCAGCGCCTGCTGGGCTTTCAGCTCCTCTTCGCGCGGCAGGACTTTATCCAGCAGGGCGCGAATCGCTTCTTCCGGCTGCGGGCCTTCAAAACCGTCCACCGGCTGGCCGTTCTGGAACAGATAAACCGTAGGGATGGCGCGCAGACCAAACTGTGAAGCGAGCATCTGCTCGGCGTCGCAATCGACCTTCGCCAGCGTGAACTGGCCGTTGTACTGGGCGGCCAGTCGCTCGAGTACCGGGGTCAGCTGTTCGCAGTGCTGGCTGCGGGCAGACCAGAAATAAAACAGCACCGGGGCGTTCATGGACTGCTGTAGCGTCTGCTGCAGGTTCGCTTCGCTAATATTGACAATATTCTGTTCGGACATGGGCATTTCTCGTTAGTCGATTTCTGTTTTACATGGGGGCGGCATGCCGCGCTTCAACTCAGCCGTGGATAATTTTGTCCATCGCGCGGGCGGGAAGCAGGCGTTTGAGCAGCGCCACCGCATGGGTGACCAGGGTGACCGGATAGCGCAGCTTTGGCTTATCGCTGGTAAAAGCGTGGCGCACTTTTTCCACCACCGCCTCCGGCCCGAGGGTAAAGCGGGCGGCAATGCCCGGATTTTCTACGGGTTTATCGCTTTGCGTCTGGTTGACGTTATCGGTAAAGCGGGTGCGGATCGGGCCCGGTTCAATCAGGCTGACCTGAATACCACTGTGGCGCAGTTCCATGCGTAGCGCATCGGACCACGCCTCGAGGGCGTATTTACTGGCGGCATAGGCGCCGCGACCGGGACTGGCAATAAGCCCCATCACGGAGGAGGTCATCACGATACGCCCTTCGCCGTGCGGCGTCATCGCCGGCAGCAGCAGCATGGTCAGTTGATGCGCGCCGAAAAAGTTGGCGGAAAACTGCTGTTCCATCTGCTGGCGGCTGATGGTGTTCAGCGGGCCATAGACGCCGTATCCGGCGTTATTGAACAGGCCATAGAGATGATTATCGGTCAGCGCAATCACCTCCGCTGCCGCGCGCTCCACGCTCTGCGGGTCATCCAGATCGAGCAAAATACCGGTTAGCCCCCGCTCCTGCATCCGCGCGACGTCCTCCGCTTTGCGGCAGGCCGCCAGCACGCGAAAGCCCTGGCGGGTTAAATCCAGCGCGCTTTCCAGACCAATTCCGCTGGAACAGCCTGTCACTAAAACCGTTTTTTGCATAACTTTACCTGTCAGCGACCCCTGGCGTTCAGGAGTCATGATTAACTAAGGGAGCCAGCCGGTTCGCCATCCAGTCGGCGATAAACGGCTGCGCGTCGCGATTCGGGTGAATGCCGTCGTCTTGCATCCATTGCGGTTTCAGATACACCTCTTCCATAAAAAAGGGCAGGAGAGGAATCTTGAACTCCCTGGCCAGGGCCGGGTAAATCGCGCCGAAGGCTTCATTATAACGGCGGCCATAGTTCGCCGGCAGGTGAATTTGCATCAGCAGCGGCTCGGCGTTGGCCGCTTTGATATCCTTGATAATGGTGCGCAGCGTCTGCTCGGTTTGCTGCGGTGGAAAGCCTCGCAGTCCGTCATTACCGCCGAGCTCAACCAGCACCCAGCGCGGCTGATGCTGCTTAAGCAGCGCAGGCAGGCGGGCCAGCCCCTGCTGCGAGGTATCGCCGCTGATGCTGGCGTTCACTACCGGCGTTTTCGCCTGCCACTTCTCATTGAGCAGCGCAGGCCAGGCGGCGTTGGCCGCCATTCGATAGCCAGCGCTCAGGCTGTCGCCGAGTATTAGCAGCGTGTCCGCCGCCATCGCGCGGCAGGTAAACAGGAACAAAAACAGGAAAGGCACATGCCAGCGGAAAACATACTTGAAGTTCATCATCTTAAGAAATCCGTCGGTCAGGGAGAGCATCAGCTCTCCATCCTCACCGGAGTTGAGCTGGTTGTCAAACCGCAGCAGACCATCGCCTTGATTGGTGAGTCGGGTTCCGGCAAATCGACCCTGCTGGCGATCCTCGCTGGCCTGGACGATGGCAGCAGCGGGGAAGTCTCAATGCTGGGCAAACCACTGCACCAAATGGATGAAGAGGCGCGGGCGGCGCTGCGGGCGCAGCACGTTGGCTTTGTTTTTCAGTCCTTTATGCTGATCCCAACGCTCAACGCCCTGGAGAACGTCGAGCTGCCGGCGCTGCTGCGCGGCGCCAGCGACAGCGAGAGTCAGGGCGATGCCCGCGCGCTGCTTGAGCAACTGGGGCTTGGCAAACGCCTGCACCACCTGCCGGCGCAACTCTCCGGCGGTGAACAGCAGCGGGTGGCGCTGGCCCGGGCCTTTAATGGTCGCCCGGCCCTCCTGTTCGCTGATGAACCCACCGGCAACCTCGATCGCCAGACCGGGGACAAAATTGCCGATCTGCTGTTCTCGCTTAATCGCGAACACGGTACCACCCTGATCCTCGTCACTCACGATCCGCTGCTGGCGGCGCGCTGCGATCGCCGTCTGCGCCTGGTGGATGGCCAATTGCGGGAGGAAGCATGATCGCCCGCTGGTTCTGGCGCGAATGGCGCTCGCCGTCGCTGCTGATCGTCTGGCTGGCGTTAAGTCTCTCTGTGGCCTGCGTGCTGGCTCTGGGGTCGATAAGCGATCGGATGGAGAAAGGCCTTAGCCAGCAAAGCCGGGAGTTTATGGCCGGCGACCGTACGCTGCGCAGTTCCCGCGAGGTACCCGCCGAGTGGATCGCGCAAGCGCGGAAGTCAGGGCTGACCGTCGGCGAGCAGCTGAGCTTCGCCACCATGACATTCGCCGGTGATACGCCGCAGCTGGCGGACGTTAAGGCGGTGGACGACCGCTATCCGCTGTATGGCACCCTCGAAACGCAACCGCCGGGGCTGAGGCCGCAGTCGGGGAGCGTGCTGCTGGCGCCAAGGCTGATGGCGCTCCTGAACCTGAAAACCGGCGATACGATTGACGTGGGCGATGCCACGCTGCGTATTGCCGGGGAAGTGATTCAGGAGCCAGACGCGGGGTTTAACCCCTTCCAGATGGCGCCGCGACTGATGATGAATATGGCCGACGTGGCAAAAACCGGGGCCGTGCAGCCCGGCAGTCGCGTCGCATGGCGCTATAAGTTCGCCGGTAACGCGCAACAGCTGGCGGATTATGAACAATGGCTGCTGCCGAAGCTCGGCGCGGAACATCGCTGGATTGGCCTCGAACAGGACGACAGCGCGCTGGGCAAATCCCTCGAACGCTCGCAGCAGTTCCTGCTGTTATCCGCGCTGTTGACGTTGCTGTTGGCCGTCGCCGCGGTGGCGGTGGCGATGAGCCACTACTGTCGCAGCCGCTACGATCTGGTCGCGATTTTGAAGACGCTGGGCGCGGGGCGGGCGCAGCTGCGCAAGCTTATCGTCGGTCAGTGGCTGCTGCTGCTGACGCTGTCGGTGATAACCGGTGGGGTTGTGGGCCTGGCGCTGGAGCGCCTGTTGTTGCTGATGCTCAAACCGGTGCTGCCCGCCGCACTACCCGCTGCCAGCGGTTGGCCGTGGCTGTGGGCTATCGGGGCGACAGGCGTCATTTCCCTGCTGGTGGGCCTGCGGCCGTATCGACTGCTGCTGGCGACCCTGCCGCTGCGGGTGCTGCGTCAGGATGTCGTGGCTAACGTCTGGCCGCTGAAACACTATATTCCTGTGGTCTGCGCGATAGTGGTCGGGGGGCTGGCCTGGCTGATGGGCGGCAGCCCGCTGCTGTGGTCTGTACTGGCCGGGGCAGTGGTACTGGCGCTGCTGTGCGGCCTGGTGGGCTGGGGATTGCTGTGGCTGCTCAAACGCCTGACGCTCAAAGCCTTGCCGCTGCGCCTGGCGGTGAACCGCCTGCTGCGCCAGCCGTGGTCGACCCTCAGCCAGCTGGCGGCGTTTTCCCTGTCGTTTATGCTGCTGGCGCTGCTGCTGGTGCTGCGCGGCGATCTGCTTGACCGCTGGCAGCAGCAGCTGCCCCCGGAAAGCCCGAACTACTTTCTGATCAATATCGCCCCTGAGCAGATAATGCCGGTGAAGACTTTCCTCGCCGAACACCAGACCCGGGCGGCGGAATTTTATCCGATCGTCCGGGCTCGTCTGACGCAGATCAACGGTCACTCCACGGACGGTAACAAAGATGAAGCGCTTAACCGGGAACTCAATCTGACCTGGAGCGCCGATCGTCCGGATCATAATCCGCTGGTGGCCGGCAACTGGCCGCCGAAGCCGGGCGAGGTGTCGATTGAAGAGGGACTGGCGCAGCGGCTGGGGGTGAAGATCGGCGATACGGTGACCTTTACCGGCGATACCCAGGACTTCAGCGCGAAGGTCAGCAGCGTGCGCAAAGTTGACTGGGAGAGCCTGCGGCCAAACTTCTTCTTTATTTTCCCCTCCGGGGCGCTGGACGGGCAGCCGCAGAGCTGGCTCACCAGCTTCCGCTGGGATAACGGTCCCGCGATGCTGACCCAGTTGAACCGCGAGTTTCCCACCGTTAGCCTGCTGGACATCGGCGCCATCCTGCGTCAGGTCGGCCAGGTGCTCTCCCAGGTCAGCCGGGCGCTGGAGGTGATGGTGGGCCTGGTGACGGCCTGCGGCGTGCTGTTGTTGCTGGCGCAGGTCCAGGTCGGTATGCGCCAGCGGCATCAGGAGCTGGTGGTCTGGCGCACGCTGGGGGCCGGTAAATCTCTGCTGCGTGCCACGCTGTGGGCGGAGTTTGCCCTGCTGGGGCTGGTTTCCGGACTGGTGGCGGCGATAGGCGCGGAAGTGGCGCTGGCGATGCTGCAGACCCGAGTCTTTGATTTCCCCTGGGCGCCGGACTGGCGCTTGTGGGTGATGCTGCCGCTGACGGGAGCGGTGTTGTTATCTCTGTGCGGCGGCGGGCTGGGGCTGCGTTTGTTAAAAGGGAAAGCGTTGTTCCGCCAGTTTAGCCAGTAAGATTATTGCATTTCGATGATGCGCCGCCGTTTTTGGCGGCGCTTTTATTTTAAGCGCACAAATTGATAACCAGTTGATTTTTAAGCGCACAAAACATTAAAAAACCGACAACACACTGTGTGGATTCGCGGTTAATATTCAGCTGGTAAATATAAGGTTGCTTATTAATCAAGGAAAAACTATGGCACATAAAATAAAAGCGCTGGCGATCTCGATCGGCGCAGCATTAGCGTTAACGTCATTTGCTTCCCACGCGGAGATCACGCTGCTGAAACAAGATCCGCAGGCGGGCGATCCGTTAAGTCGGCTTAACTTTACCGTCGGCGGGAGTATTCGTCCGCAGTTCAACATGATGAGCGGCGATGGTGATAAAGGATCCTATAAGCGTAACGGTTTCGACGGTGGCACCCGTTTCCGCTTCGCGGCGGATTACTACCTGTTCGATGATATTAGCTGGATCAGCTACTACGAACTGGGGGTGAACATTCCGGCACTGTTTGACTGGGATAACCACTACGCGGAAGGCGCAAACAATACCACCCGCCGCATGCTGTATACCGGCCTGAAAAGCGATACCTGGGGGACGTTAACCTACGGGCAGCAGAACAGCATTTACTATGATGTGGTCGGCGCGAAAACCGATATTTGGGACTACGATATGATCGGACAGGCCCCAGGCAACGGTATTAACGGCGATTACGATGGTTCTTATCGTTCACGTAATATGCTGAAATATAAGAAAACCGTGGGTGATGTCGATCTTTACGGCTCTTATCTGTTCGAAGATAGTGAGTATCTGCCTGGCAACGGCCTGCGCTACAAGCGTAAAGGCGGCGGTTCTATTGGTGCGGACTACCACATCATGAAGGACCTGACCTGGGGGACCGCGTGGAACTACACTCGCGCCGAAATGCGCGACCCGTCAAGTTCCGACAACAAAACCTATGACCAGAACATCGTCGGTACCGCGCTGAGCTGGACCCCGGATAACTGGACCTTCTCCTTTGGCGGCGGCTGGTATCAGAACTTCCTCACCACCAAAAAAACCGATGTGCATAACTACTTCGCCGGCGACGCCTGGGGGATTGAATATTTTGCGGGCTATAAATTCCCGATCAATCAATACGCTGTTAAATCTATTCAGCCGTACTTTATGGGCGACCGCCTGCAGTACGTGAATGGCCGCAACTATCAGCGTATCGATAACGGTCTGGGGATCAGCTTCCAGCTGGATTACGGTTTCCGCGTTGACTACGAACACGTGTTTACCTCCAGCACCGACAACCTGGGGGATATGAACCTGGTGCGTCTGCGTTACGACTTCTAAGCGGTCACAACCCCCCGGTCGCGCTGCGCTACCGGGGCTACAAATCGCGCCGACCGCTAGCCCGGCTAAGGCGTTTACGCCGCAAGCCGGGACAATAGAGCATGCGATTACTTCGCCAGCCAGGCGGCGACTTCCTGCCAGTTGCCACGAAAAATAATCTTCCCGGCTTTTTTCCCCAACTGATAGCGATACATTGGATCGTAATATTCTTCCAGTAGCGGCACCAGCCAGGCGAAGTGCGCCTCGGTGCTGGCTGTGCGCTGCTGCTGCGCCAGCGCCTCATCGAGCCGTTCAGTCAGCTGAGCAAAACGCTGCAGCCCCAGGCGACGGCGGATGGCAAACAGACCGTGATGGAGGTACTCGCCGTATGTCTGCCAGCCTTTCTCTTCGCCATACGCGGCGATAAAGTCGTGATACATGCGATCGAAATACTCTTCGCGCAGCCGTTCGAGGCGAACATCAAACGGATCTTCCACCACCGCCAGCGGCGATTGCGCCATGCGGAGGCGCAGGCACTCCGGCAGATGGTTGGCGCCGATCATATGGCCTTCATCTTCCAGCACCCAGCGGGTCTGCTGTTCGGCTTTTTTAAGCAGGCTGACCGCCAGATGGTTTTCAAAGGTGGCCTGTGGGTGCTGATCCTGCAGGGTTCGACCGAATGAAGAACCGCGGTGATGGGCAAGCCCTTCCAGATCGATACCGTCCGTGCGCGAGCAAACCAGCTGAGTTTTGCCATTGCCGGTGTAGCCGCCAATCAGCACGATTGGGCGCTGCACCAGTTCGTCGGTGGCCTGGATCGCCGCCTGGCGTAGCGCTTTATAGCCGCCGACGATCAGGGGGTAATCCACGCCAGCTTCTTTCAGCCATTGCTGGACGATATGCGATCGCTGGCCGCCGCGGGCGCAGCACAGGTAACCGTGCGGGTAACGGGCGCAGGCTTCCAGCCACGCCTGGATCCGGCTGGCGCGCAGGTCGCCATCAACCAGCTTATGGCCGAGCGTCAGCGCTGCCTCTGGCCCCTGGCGCTTGTAGCAGGTGCCGACCGCGGCGCGTTCTTCATCATTCATCAGCGGCAGGTTGATCGCCGCCGGCATCGCGCTTTGGCTAAACTCCACCGGGGCGCGTACGTCAATCAGTGGCGTATCGCTGGCGAGAATGGCGCGATAATCCGTCCCATTGGTCATGGGGTATCCTCTGAAGTCAAAACAGAAATGGGCTTTATAGCAAGGGGGGGATTGTACGCGCCTCAAGGTGTGCCGGGGAAGGGGATAGATCAAATCCCCGGCACGAAGGGCTTAGCTGAGCTGCGATTGCGCCCAGAACAGGCCGCTGGTGTACTCCGGCGGCAGCAGTGGCTTGATCGCTTCCAGCGTCGCGCTCAGGCGATCGGTATCGCTGTCGGTGAGGTTCAGGTGGCCGACTTTACGACCCGGACGCACCTCTTTATCGTACCAGTGCAGGTGCACCAGCGGCAGCTTCAGCCAGTCGTAGTTGAGATCGGTGCCGATCAGGTTGATCATCACCGACGGGCTGTTGACCACCGGCGGCGGCAGCGGCAGGTCGGTAATCGCTCGCAGATGCAGTTCAAACTGGCTGATGGAGGCGCCATTTTGCGTCCAGTGGCCGCTGTTGTGCACGCGCGGCGCCAGCTCGTTGATCAGCAGCCCCTCGGCGGTGACGAAGCACTCCATCGCCATCACGCCGACGTAGTTCAGCTCGTTCATGATCGCCGTCAGCATGCTTTCCGCTTGTTCCTGCTGGCGGGCATTGGCCTGCGGGAAGGCCACGCTGGCGCGCAGAATACCGTCCTGATGCAGGTTGCGGGTCAGCGGGTAGAAGACGGTGCTACCGTCATGAGCGCGGGCGCCCACCAGCGACACTTCGCCGGAGAAGTTAATCCCCTGCTCGACGATGCACTCGCCGTAGTTATCCTCCGGGAGTTGCGCGGTTTCGTCAGCGCGCAGGCGCCACTGGCCGCGGCCGTCGTAGCCGCCGACGCGACGCTTAACGATCGCCAGCTCGCCGAGACGAGCAAACACCGCCGGCCATTCGCTTTTATCCGCCAGCAGCTGCCACGGGGCAGTGGCGAGGCCAAGCTTGTCGAATAGCTGCTTTTGCGTCAGGCGGTCAGCGATAATCGGGAAGACATCGCGGTTGACGAACGCCGGATGGCGGGCCAGCTCGCGGGTGAGGGCGGTTTCCGGCCAGCGTTCAATTTCTGCCGTGATGACACTCTGCTGGAAAGGCACCGCTTCCGGGTCGGCTTCCAGCCCCACCGGCCAGACGGCGATGCCCAGCGGTTCACCGGCCTGGCGCAGCATGCGACCTAACTGACCGTTACCGAGCACGCATACCTGTTTCATGCCGCACCCCGCGGATCCGGGTTATCCAGCACTTCATCCGTTTGCGCCTTACGCCAGGCGCTCAGGCGCTGGTGAAGTTCGGCATCATGCTGAGCGAGGATCTGCGCGGCGAGCAGGCCGGCGTTAGCGGCCCCGGCTTTGCCGATGGCCAGCGTACCGACCGGAATGCCGCGCGGCATTTGCACAATGGAGTAGAGGCTGTCGACACCGCTTAAGGCCGCGCTCTGAACCGGTACGCCGAGCACTGGCACCAGGGTTTTCGCCGCAATCATGCCCGGCAGATGTGCCGCGCCGCCTGCCCCTGCAATAATCACCTGATAGCCATTGCTTTCGGCGCTTTCAGCGAAGCTGAACAGCTTATCGGGCGTGCGATGGGCGGAGACCACCTCGACATGGTACGGAACGTTCAGGGCATCAAGGATTTCTGCGGTAAATTGCATGGTAGCCCAGTCGCTTTTGGACCCCATCACGATGGCGATACGCGCCGAATTATTGCGGGAAGACATGCGTCTTAAAACTCCTGTGGGTGTGTTTCACACTGCTTTAGAGGCCACAGAGAATAGCATGAACTGCCAGCAAGGAAAACGGTTGCGTGCGCATGGTTAGCCGTCTTTTGTCTCGTTCAGTGATGACGTCGATCGCGGCTTATTGGCCTTTATCTCATTCATGATACAGGTGATAAGCAGCACTAACCCCCACGGGAGCATCAGGGTGCCCATAATCAGTAAATAGATTTGTACCAGCCGACTATCGTGAGGGCGGGTACAGAGCAAATAAATGGCATAGAAATAGATGGCCCACGCCAGCATTGCACACCAGACAAACGTCAGCGTGTTGCCGATAGCGACGCCGATTAAGGCGATATAACTTACCCCTAACGGATTGAGGATCGCGATGATCATTCCCCACATCAGCGGCTGACTCCACTTTTTCCTGTTCATGCTCGTTCCTTGAGAGTGATGTCGTGGGAGACTAGCATGCAGGACGCGGGGAAGCGCGCACCTTCGCCCAGGCAAAAGGCGCTTTCGGAATTGTGCTCGCGGGGGAACTAGAACGGGAAGTGGATCAGTTTGACGTCGTCCGGCGTCACCTTGACCATCGAACCTTCGCTGTGCCAGGCGCCGAGTACCACGCGCCATGCGGGTTGGCCGTTGGCCTGCAGTTCATGGACCGCCGGGCGATGGGTATGGCCATGAATCAGCCACTGCACGTGATGCCGCTCCATAGCGTCAACCACCGCCTGTGGATTCACATCCATAATGTCCATTGATTTGCTGCTGTTGGCGGCTTTGCTGTCGGCGCGCATGCGGGCGGCGATGCGGCGGCGGATAAACAGCGGCAGGGCCAGGAACAGACGCTGGATCCACGGGGTGTGGACTTTGGCGCGAAACGCCAGATAGCCTGGGTCATCGGTGCACAATGTGTCGCCATGCATAATCAACACTTCACGGCCATAGAGGTCCAGTTGCTCTTCTTCGGCGAGCAGGAGCATCCCGCTCTGGCGGGCAAAGCGCTGGCCAACGAGAAAATCGCGGTTGCCGTGGATGAAATAGCAGGGCACGCCGGCGTCGACGACGGCTTTGATTGCCGCGGCAATCTGCTGGTGCAACGGGTTGGGATCGTCATCGCCGATCCACGCCTCAAATAGATCGCCAAGGATATACAGGGCGTCCGCCTGGCGGGCTTCACCCTGTAAAAAACGCAGAAAACCGGCGGTGATCGCCGGTTCTTCTGTTTGCAGGTGCAAATCTGCAATAAAAAGTGTCGCCACGAATTACTCGCTGACGGTGACGCTTTTGATGATCACATCATCTTTCGGCACATCCTGGTGCATGCCGCTGCGGCCGGTGGCAACCGCTTTGATTTTGTCTACCACGTCCATGCCTTCAACCACTTCAGCGAAAACGCAGTAGCCCCAACCCTGCAGGCTTTCGCCAGAGAAGTTCAGGAAGTCGTTGTCGGCCACGTTGATGAAGAACTGGGCAGTGGCGGAGTGTGGCGCCTGAGTACGGGCCATTGCCAGCGTACCACGGGTGTTTTTCAGGCCGTTGTTCGCTTCGTTCTGAATCGGAGATTTGGTCTCTTTTTGTTTCATGCCCGGTTCGAAACCGCCGCCCTGAATCATAAAGCCGTTGATAACACGGTGGAAAATGGTGTTGTCGTAGAAACCTTCGCGGCAGTAGTCCAGGAAGTTTTTAACTGTTTCCGGCGCTTTGTCGTCAAACGTTTTGATTACGATATCGCCATGATTGGTGTGGAAAGTAACCATTTTTGCATCCTGTTCCGATGAGTGTGGTGCCAGCACCCGATGTCGGGTGAGATATAGGGGGGTGTTATAGCATAACCGCGGGGGTCGATGCACCTTGCAATGTGTGCTGCGTCCGGTCTGAATTATGGGTATTATAGAGACTTCATTACCCACACACGTCTACACGGAATCTTCGATGTTAAAAATTTTTAATACACTGACGCGCCAGAAAGAGGAATTTAAACCTATCCATGCCGGGGAAGTCGGCATGTACGTGTGTGGTATTACCGTTTACGATCTCTGTCATATCGGTCATGGCCGTACCTTTGTCTCCTTTGACGTCGTGGCGCGTTATCTGCGTTTTCTTGGCTATAAGCTGAAGTACGTGCGCAATATCACCGATATTGACGACAAAATCATTAAGCGCGCTAATGAAAACGGCGAAAGCTTTGTCGCGCTGGTTGATCGCATGATCGCCGAAATGCATAAAGATTTTGACGCGCTGAATATTCTGCGTCCCGAGAGCGAGCCGCGTGCGACGCACCATATCGCGGAGATCATTGAGATCACCGAGCAGCTGATCGCCAAAGGCCATGCCTATGTGGCGGATAATGGCGACGTAATGTTCGACGTGCCGACGGACCCGAACTACGGTTTGCTGTCACGTCAGGATCTCGATCAGCTGCAGGCAGGGGCGCGCGTCGACGTGGTTGACGTCAAGCGGAATCCGATGGACTTCGTCTTGTGGAAGATGTCGAAAGAGGGCGAGCCAAGCTGGCCGTCGCCGTGGGGCGCGGGCCGTCCGGGCTGGCATATCGAGTGCTCGGCGATGAACTGCAAGCAGCTTGGCAACCACTTCGATATTCACGGCGGCGGTTCGGATCTGATGTTCCCGCACCATGAAAACGAAATCGCCCAGTCCACCTGCGCCCATGACGGCGAGTACGTTAACTACTGGATGCACTCCGGCATGGTGATGGTTGACCGCGAGAAGATGTCGAAATCGCTGGGTAACTTCTTTACCGTCCGCGACGTGCTGAAGTATTACGATGCGGAGACGATTCGCTACTTCCTGATGTCCGGCCACTATCGCAGCCAGCTGAACTACAGCGAAGAGAACCTCAAGCAGGCGCGTTCGGCGCTGGAGCGTCTGTACACCGCGCTGCGCGGGACGGACAAATCCGTCGACGCGGCGGGTGGCGAAGCCTTCGAAGCACGCTTTATCGAGGCGATGGACGACGACTTCAATACCCCGGAAGCCTACTCGGTGCTGTTCGATATGGCGCGTGAAGTGAACCGCCTGAAAACCGAGGACGCCGCAGCGGCAAATGGCATGGCGGCCCACCTGCGTAAGCTGGGTTCTGTGCTGGGTCTGCTGGAGCAGGAGCCGGACGCGTTCCTGCAGAGCGGCGCGCAGGCCGACGACGCGGAAGTGGCGGAGATCGAATCGCTCATCCAGCAGCGTCTGGACGCGCGTAAAGCGAAAGACTGGGCGGCGGCGGATGCGGCGCGCGACCGTCTTAACGAGATGGGTATTGTGCTGGAAGATGGCCCGCAGGGCACCACCTGGCGCCGGAAGTAAGCCATAAAAAAACGCCCGCTAAAGCGGGCGTTTTTCTTTTCGCTGTCAGGCCGTGACGGTGACGCTCTGGCCTTCAAAGCTCACCGTCTGACCGGCGACAATTTTGCAGCGTTTGCGGGTTTCCACCGCGCCGTCAACTTTCACCAGCCCGTCAGCGATAGCGAGCTTCGCCTGGGCGCCGCTTTCGCTCCAGCCTTCCAGCTTCAACAGATCGCACAGCTCTACGTGCGGGTGTTTACCTAAGGAAAATGTCGCCATCTCAGGCCTCCTCAACGTCGTGATACTCTTCGCACGCCTGCAGCGTGTTCTGAATCAGGGTGGCGACGGTCATCGGGCCAACGCCGCCGGGAACCGGGGTGATGTAGGATGCGCGTTCGGCGGCGTCTTCATACACCACGTCGCCGACCACTTTGCCGCTTTCCAGACGGTTAATGCCGACATCGACCACAATCGCCCCTTCTTTAATCCACTCGCCAGGAATAAAGCCCGGTTTACCTACCGCGACGATCAGCAGGTCGGCGTTTTCGACGTGATGGCGCAGGTTTTTAGTAAAACGGTGGGTCACGGTGGTGGTGCAGCCGGCCAGCAGCAGCTCCATGCTCATCGGGCGACCGACGATATTGGACGCGCCAATGACCACCGCATTGAGGCCGTAGGTGTCGATATTGTAGCGTTCCAGCAAGGTCACGATACCGCGCGGGGTGCACGGACGCAGACGCGGCGCGCGCTGGCACAGGCGGCCAACGTTGTAGGGATGGAAGCCGTCGACGTCTTTATCCGGCGCGATGCGCTCGAGCACTTTGACGTTGTCGATCCCTGCGGGGAGGGGCAGCTGAACCAGAATACCGTCGATGGTCTTATCGGCATTCAGGGTGTCGATAAGCTCCAGCAGCTCGGCTTCGCTGGTGGTTTCCGGGAGATCGTAAGAGCGGGAGACGAAGCCCACTTCTTCACATGCTTTGCGCTTGCTGCCGACATAAATCTGCGAGGCCGGGTTGCTGCCGACCAGCACGACGGCCAGCCCAGGGGCGCGTTTTCCGGCCGCAACGCGAGCCTTCACTTTTTCCGCAACCTCAGAGCGTACCTGCTGCGCAATCGTTTTACCGTCAATAATTTTTGCTGCCATCAGAGAGAGGATTCCATCTGTATCTTTACGAAAGGGGGATGAGGATATTTTGTCAGAAGCGGGCCTCGCTGTCAGTCCTCGTTTGCGGTTTTATCCTGTCTGGGGTGAATTTAGCCTGTTTTGACCCTGTTCAGCTCAGGGATATTGGTGTGTTGCGCCTGGTCACTAAGTCGATTTACGCGCGTAAGCGCCCCGGTGGTATGCTTCTTGTACAGTTGCTGAGGGATATTTCGCCAGCATCGTATAAGCCCCGCAGTTTCCTGGCAAAATGGATTGACTCAACGGACGTGGACCGTATAATTCCAGGCGTTTCACTCCGCGAAGCACTCGCTTCTCAGGGCGCCCTTAGCTCAGCTGGATAGAGCAACGGCCTTCTAAGCCGTAGGTCACAGGTTCGAATCCTGTAGGGCGTACCATTCAATATCAGCTTCTTATCCTCTTGCAGCTTTTTCGTACCGGACACCATTTTCCCTATCCTGTAACCTGGCTGTGCTATTGCGGTTGAAAAACATATTTCAACTACGTGTTAATACATTCGTTATTTTCCCCTGCCGTCTATTTTGCTGCGCAAAAGTCATTATCCTAAAAACGATCCTCATTCATTATTTCATGTTCACATACCGTAAGTTTCATGCTTAAATCCGCGCAACATATAATGGAATATGTTTTTGCATTGAACGTTAAGTAATAACGAGAACACGGATGAAATCTCTGTATTTGGCTCTGGGACTAATGACGCTGAGTCTGACCACCCACGCCGCTTTTTTATCGCCAGCCGATCGCGACAGCGTTGAGCAACAGCAGCAACAATTACTGCGTCAGAACCAGCAGCAACGTGAATCGCTGGAGCGCGCCACGCCGAGCCCTCACGCGGCGATGCCTGCGCAGCCTGAAGCCTCTGATGGCCCCTGTTTTTCTATCCATCGCATCGCGTTAGATGGCGCGACGCTTATTGATCCGCGTCAGCAGCAAAAAATAGTCCGGCCCTGGCTTGGGCAGTGCATGGATATTGCGCGTATTACTAAACTCGTAAATATTATTTCCGACTGGTATATCAGTCGGGGATATATTACCAGCCGCGCTTTTCTGACCGAGCAGGATTTACGTTCCGGGGTATTACATCTGGCTATTCTTGAAGGAAAGCTCGAAAAAATCACCATGGAAGGCGCGACTAAACGTGAGTTAAAAATGGCGTTTCCAGGGCTGGAAGGCCATATTCTTAACCTGCGTGATATCGAACAGGGGATGGAGCAGATTAACCGCGCGCGCGACGCCTGTGCAAATTGAAATCCAGCCGGGCGAAAAACCTGGCGGTTCAATCGTTAACCTGACGGCGACAGCGGAGCGCCCACTTTTGTTGTCGATGAGCGTCGACAACAGCGGCCAGAAGAGTACAGGTAGCGGACAAATCAACGCGGGTTTAACAGGCAACAATCTTTTAGGGCTGGCCGATCGCTGGTTTGTCAGCGGCGGGCGCAGCAGCGCGTTTTCGAATGCCAAAGATGCGCAGAATGTTGCCGCAGGGGTCAGCATTCCTTACGGTTATACGCTGTTTGACTACAGCTACAGCTGGAATAACTACCTGAGTACACTCGATAACCACGGCTGGCTCTGGCGTACCAGCGGTGACACCGAAACCCACCGGCTAAACTTCTCACAGGTTCTCTTTCGCAACGGCGACCTGAAAACGGGCCTCTCCGCCGGACTGAGTTATCGGACCAACCACAATTATCTCGACGATGTTTTGCTGCAGAGCAGTAGCCGTAAGTTGACGACACTGCTGTTTGGCCTCAACCACACGCAAAAAGTGTTTGCCGGGATTGCCACCTTCAACCCCACGTTTTCCCGCGGAATGCCGTGGTTTGGTGCCGAAAGTGACGGTAATAAACCGGGCGATTTGCCAAAAGCGGAATTCAGAAAATGGAGTCTGAGCGCCAGCTTTCAGCGCCCGTTGCTCAACGATCTCTGGTGGCTTAGCAGCCTTTACGGCCAGTGGTCTCCGGACCGCTTATATGGCAGCGAGCGCCTGACCTTAGGCGGGGAAAGCTCAGTACGTGGTTTTAAAGAACAGTACATTTCAGGGGACAACGGCGGCTACTGGCGTAATGAACTGAACTACGCGCTTTTTACGCTCCCCGCCATTGGACAGGTCGCGCTCTGGCCGCACTGGATGGCGGCTGGTTGCATGCTGACCGACTCGATCCCCGGGCCGCCGGAACCTTGTGGGGCGCAGCGGTAGGGTTCACCACGACGAATCGCTGGTTATCCACCTCTTTTACCGTGGCCGGTCCGCTGGCGTATCCGGACTGGCTTGGTCCCGATCGCCTCAATATCTACTACCGCGTTGCCGTGGCATTTTAAAGGATTATCGTCATGCATCAGCCTCCCATTCGCCTGTCATCGCGTCTGCTAAGTTACGTGATTAGCCTCCTGCTGGTCGGGCAGCCGCTCCTGCCCGCCATTGGCGCAGCGATCAATCCCGAGGGCGCCACCGGTGTGGATAGTGCCGCAAATGGCGTGCCGGTCGTTAATATTGCCACCCCGAACGGCAGCGGGATCTCGCATAACCAGTTTAAGGATTACCACGTTGGCCAGGAGGGTTTAATCCTCAACAATGCGACCGGAAAGCTGAATCAGACCCAGCTCGGTGGCCTGATCCAGAACAACCCGAATCTGCAGGCCGGGAGGGAAGCGAAGGGCATCATTAACGAAGTGACTGGTGGTCACCGCTCGCAGTTGAACGGGTACACCGAAGTCGCAGGCAAGGCGGCGAACGTGATGGTCGCCAACCCCTATGGCATCACCTGTAACGGCTACGGCTTTATTAACACTCCCCAGGCAACCTTGACCACTGGCAAACCCGTGTTTGATGCGGCGGGGAATTTGCAGACGCTGGAGGTCGCGAAGGGAACCATCTCCATTGAAGGCAAAGGCATTGACGCCAGCGGCAGCGATGCGTTGTCGATTATCTCCCGAGCGACGGAAGTGAATGCGGCGGTTCATGCCCGTGATTTATCGGTGATTGCCGGGGCTAACCGGGTAGATAGCCATGGCACTGTCACCCCAATGAGCGGAGAAGGTCAGACCCCGACGCTGGCGGTGGATACCGGGGCGCTGGGCGGTATGTACGCCAATCGTATTCGTCTGGTGTCGAGCGAAAACGGCGTGGGGGTGAACCTCGGCGACCTGAATGCGCGTCAGGGCGATATCACCCTTGAGGCGAATGGCAGGCTTGCTTTGCGTCACTCACTGGCCAGCGGCGCGATCGCCGCTCGCGGCCAGCATATTACGCTCACCGGCGATCACAAGGCCGGGGGAGCAATCACATTGCATAGTCAGAGCGATCTGGTATTGAGCAAAGGGTCCCTGACCAGCGATACCGATCTGCGGCTGACCGCGGGCGGTTCAATCACACAAAGCAGTGAAAAACTGACCGCCAGACAGGATGTCTCATTGACGGCCAGCGCCATCCGCCAGGATAGCGAGAGCCAAATCGATGCGGGTCGCCAGATCGTGCTGCGGGCCGGCGATAGCGTGACGAATGAGGGAAGAATGACGGCCACTGAAGATCTTTCGGTGACCGCGAAGACGCTGGCCCATCATGGCGCCCTGATCGCTGGCAATGCTATCTCCCTTGATGCCGCCCGCCAGACGTTGAATGGCGCGATAAACGCTACCGGCGCTATCGCGGTGTCGGGGGAGACAATCGCCACCAGCGCGGCATCGCAAATCCAGGGAAAACACCTGCATATTGCGGCGAAACAGGTTGATTTAAAAGGGACTCAGGCGGCGAAATCCGCTCTCACCGTGCGCGCCAGCGAAAAACTGACCCACAGTGGTAAAAGCAGTGCTGATACCCTGTCATTGCAAGCCCCGCAACTCAGCAATAGCGGTGTGGCCATCGCCTCCAGGCTGACCACGCAATCGCAGTCTCTCACCAACAATGGCTTGCTACAGGGAGAGGCTCAACTTTCTGTTACCAGCCAAACGTTGAATAACCAGCAGGACGGCACGCTCTATAGCGCGGCAAATCTGACGCTCGATATCCCGGATATCCGCAATCGCGGGCTTATTACCAGCGACCACGCGCTCACCCTGGCCAGCACGACCCTGATCAATCCGGGTGCCATCATCGCCGATACGTTAACGGTTAAGACCGCCACCTTATCCAATGACGGTCTGCTTCAGGGTAATCAGGCACTCACGCTCACCGGCGATTCGCTGACTCAGGGGGCCACAGGACGTTGGCTGACCGCAGGGGATATGTCGCTCACCGCGACGACGCTAAACGCCGCAGGCGTCATACAAGGGCAGCAACTGCGCATTAATGCGCAGGACTGGCGGCAAAGCGGTTCTCTCCTGGCGACAGGCAATCTGGATGCCACTGTCAGCGGCGCATTGCTCAATGATGGCGACATCATGAGCCAGCGAGATTTCATCCTTCGAACCCCCTCCCTGACAAACAGCGGCAAGCTCCTTGCCGCCGGCGATATGTCGTTAACGGGTGCTCTGTTCAACAACAATGGTTCGCTGCAGGCAAACCGGATCGCACTGGCGCAAGACAGGATCGGCAATCAAGGGACCGTTATCGGGCTTGACGCGCTCACGCTTAGCAGCAACGGAACCGTGGATAACCGCGGCGATCTGCTAAGCCAGGGCGACCTGACACTCTCCACTGGCGATATCGCTAACTATGGACGGGTGCACGGGAAAACCATCGTTATTGAGGGTGTGAACCTCATCAATAGCGGCGCGATCCAGAGCGCGGTCGATCTGGCGTTAACGCTCAGCGGCGATCTGCAGGCGATTAACGGCAGTAAAATGACTGCCCTGAGGGATGTCCATATCAGCGGCCACGCGCTCAGCAATGAGGGGCTGGTGAGCGCCAGCACGCTGACGATGAAAGGCGACTCGCTGAGTAACAGCGGAGAGATTAGCGGGGTAAGCCATCTTGACGTATTGCTGAATGGCGATCTGCAGCAGCAGGGCAAATTGCTGACCGGGGGATCGCTTGTCCTCCATGCGCAAGACCTGAACAACAGCGGTCAGTTGCAGGGGGCGAATACGCAAATTAGCGTGGCCTCGCTCAGCAACAGCGGACGCCTGCAGGGTGACAGCAATCTGACGCTGAACTTGCTAAAAGCGCTCAACAACCAGGCCAACGGGGTCATCCTCAGTCAGGGGGAGCTGACGCTGACGGCGTCTGCGCTCAGCAATGACGGCACGATCCAAAGCCATGGCGCAACCAGCCTCAACAGTACCTTATATGCCCGCAACGCCGGCAACATTGTCTCTGGCGGAGACCTGACGCTTTCCACTCCAGACTACAGCGGCAGCGGCTGGCTGCAGGCAACCCATCTCCTTCTGGACGCGGCGAAGATCGCCAACGCAGGCACGATGCTGGCGGCAAATCAGGCCACGCTGACGGGGAGCACGCTGTTAAACAGCGGCACCGTTCAGGCCGCACAGTTAAGTGTCGACACCCGGACACTGGCCAACAGCGGCACCTTGTTCGGCAAGCAGAACCTGTTGCTTTACAGCGACAGCGTAAACAACGACGCGGGCAAACTCTTCAGCGGCGGCGATCTTCTGGCGAACGTCGCCTCCCTCAGCGGCGCGGGTCAGATAGTCGCCCTGGGTAATCTGACGCTGACGCTGGTCAACAGCTGGACCGCTCAGGGAACTGTGGCCGCAAACAAACAGCTTGCCATCAGCAGCCAGAGCGATATCACCAACGCTGGCGCCTTACAGGGCAATGGCGTAACGCTGACCGCCGCCGGGCAGCTCATCAATAACGGTCAACTGGTAGCTGGCAACGGCAAGACGGCATTGTCCGGGCAACAGATTGCGATGAATGGGGAAGGTTCTCTGCAGGCGGGTGGGGACGTGAGCCTGACCAGCCTTGGCCATATCACGCTTGATGGCTTTACCGGTACGGCGGGAAACCTGGTGTTAACGGCCACCGGAACGATCCTCAACACCGCCTTGCTGTATGCGGGCCATAATCTCTCGCTGTTTGCCAACCGCATTCATAACCTGCGCGGCGACATACTGGCGGGTAATGACCTGGTGATGCAAAAAAACGCCAGCGGTGATGCCAATACTGAAGTGATTAACACCTCGGGAACGATTGAAACCACGCAGGGTGACATGACCATCAGCACCGAGTACTTGCTCAATCAGCGTGATGGGCTGGAGGTGAAGATCTCGCAGACTAGCGGCGAGCAGGCCATTCCGGGTCTCGGAGAGGCGAGAATCGATGTCGATATCAGCCAGCTGGCTGACGGGACGTACGGCCTGAGCAGCTATTTGGCGTCAAGCGAGTCAGGGGCATGTAACGGTCATGGCGCCTGCAGCTATCACAACTGGAACCAGCTCTATTATGCAATGTACGCCGAATCAGCACAGCAGAAGTTTATCGGCAGCCAGACGCGGACGGAGGTCACCAGCCGGGGCGGGGCAGCACGCCTTGCCGCGGAGAAAAATCTACATATTAGCGCCAGCACGCTGGAGAACGTTGCCAGCCATATTCTGGCAAATGGCGATATCGCGTTAACGGGAAATACGCTCAACAATCAGAGCTGGCAGGCCGGTACCGTCACTGACTGGTATATCTATCAGTACGACCCGCACCGCTATGGCTACAACATTGGCTTTGGCAAGGGCGCCGGCTACGCCGTTGCGCCGGGGGCGCCTTATCCCACGGATGACAATAACTATGAGGATGCGCAGCCCGAACGCTCTACCATTGGTTTTACCCTGGCCGGGCATGAATCCACGGCCGAACAGGGAGAGATTTACCGTTCGGTGATCCAGGCTGGCGGCAACGTCAGCGCCAGTTTCGCCAGCGACATCAGCAACACCAACAGCGTCGCTAATGCGGATAAAATAAGCAACACGCTTGTCGCGCCTGACCTGAACACACCTCCAGCGCAACTCACTGACGACAGTGAGAGCCTGCAGTCCCTCGCCGGGGCTGATACCGCCGCGATGACTCGCCCGGACTGGAACGACACAACCGGTAGCGGCAGCCAGACCATCGGCAACGGTACGGCGCTCGTTCAGGAACCGCTGGGCGATAACTATCCACTGCCGTCCGGCATCAACGGCTATTTTGTCACGTCCGACGATCCGGACAGCCCGTATTTGATCACGGTCAATCCGAAGCTCAATGGCCTGGGCCAGCTTGATCCGTCGCTGTTTGGCGATCTGTATAAGCTGGCTGGCATGAATCCAGGCAGCGCGCCACGCGAGACGGGCAGCCAGTACACCGAAAGCGATGCGTTCCTTGGCTCGTCATATATGCTGGATCGCCTGGGGCTTAATCCTGACAGCGATTATCGTTTTCTGGGCGATGCGGCGTTTGATACTCGGTATGTCAGCAACGTGGTGCTGAACCAGACCGGGTCACGCTATCTTGATGGCCTCGGCTCTGATCTCGATCAGATGCGTTATCTGATGGACAACGCGGCCGACGTGCAGACCTCGCTTGGCCTGACGTTTGGCGTGGCGCTCACCGCCGCACAGGTGGCGGCGCTCAATCGCAGCATTCTGTGGTGGGAGCCCACAACGCTTAATGGTCGGACCGTGATGGTGCCGAAAGTTTACCTGTCGCCGAAGGACGTTAGCGTCCGGAACGGTAGCGTAATCAGCGGCAATACCGTGCAACTGGCAGGGGGCAATATCAGCAACAGCGGTAGTACGTTGCTGGCGCGAGACGGCCTTGCCATTGACAGCAGTAATAGCTTCAGCAACCTTAACGCCGGACTTATCCGCGCGGATGGCCGTCTTGACCTGAGCGCGTCGGGCGATATCAATAACATTGGTTCGACGATATCGGCGAAAACGCTGCAGCTGGTAAGCACCGGCGGTAGCATCAATAACGTCACCCGCACTGAGCAGTGGCGTGTTGGCGATGACAGCCGCTGGGGCAATATCCAGTTCAGCGGTACCGATAGCGAGCAAACGGCTGCCATTACTGCCAGCGACGGCCTGTATATGGCCGCGGCGAACACGATCAACATAACCGGAGCGACGGTGAGCGCCGGCGGCGATCTGGTGATGGAAGCCGGGAGTAACATCAATATTGCCGCCAACCAGTTCACCGAGAGTCGCAGCCAGTCTGGCTTCTGGGGCCAGAAACACAGTCGTTCCTCATCCACAACGTATCAGAGCAGCAGCATTACGGCGGGCGGTAACGCGATAATGCGGGCGGGCAACGATCTGAACGTGACGGCCAGCGCCATCAATGCGGGTCACACCGCGCAGTTGGTGGCGGCCAATGACCTGAACCTGAACGCGGCGGGTAACGAACAGAGCAGCCGCACGGGCGGCAGCGAAAGCCATCAGAGCGGCGCAGACCGCAGCACGGTGACCGCAGGCGACAAGGTAACGCTTATGGCCGGGCGGGATCTGACCAGCCAGGCTGCGGGCATCGCAGCGGAAGGGAACGTCGGTATTCAGGCCGGACGCGATGTGAATCTGCGGGCGGAAGCCACCACCACAGGCAGTAGCAGTCATAGCGGTAAGAAAACCGTTATCGATGAATCCGTGCGCCAGCAGGGCACCGACATTGCCAGCGGCGGCAGCACTACGATTATTGCTGGACGCGACGTCAACGCCGAAGCGGCGCAGGTGACTGCCAGCGGGAATATCGGCCTGGCGGCGGGCCGCGATGTGAACCTGACCACGGCGACGGAAAGCGATTACCACTACAAGGAAGAGACGAAGACCAAAAAGGGGTTCCTGAGTAAGAAAACCACGCATACCATCGAAGAGGAGAGCGCCACCCGTGAAGCCGGTACGCTGTTAAGCGGAGATCAGGTTCAGGTGCTGGCAGAGAATAATCTTCTGCTGCAGGGCTCGGCGGTGGTGGGTGAGGGTGATGTCCAGCTCCACGCAGGTAATAATATCGATATCACGGCGGCGACCAATACCGATACCGCCTGGCGATTTAAAGAAGAGAAAAAATCCGGCCTGACGGGAACCGGGGGGATCGGGTTCTCTATCGGCAGCAGTCAAACCACGCACGAGCTGCGTGAAGCGGGCACCACCCAGAGCCAGAGTGCTTCCACGACGGGAAGTACGGGCGGTAGCGTGGTGATTTCTGCCGGTAAGCAGGCGCATATCGGTGGTTCAGATGTGGTTGCGGGCCGGGATATCCGCATCACCGGAGACAGCGTGGTGATTGACCCCGGGCACGATACCCGGACGGTCGACGAGAAGTTTGAGCAGAAATCCAGCGGGCTGACGGTGGCCCTGTCAGGCAGCGCAGGCGGTGCGGTGAACAATACGGTCTCCGCCGCGCAGAAGGCGAAAGAGGTCAGTGATGGCCGCCTGAGTGCGCTCCAGGGAACAAAAGCGGCGCTTTCCGGTATCCAGGCCGCCCAGGCCGTCGCGCTGGATGGGGCCAGAGGCGGCAGCGATAAGGACAATAACAATACGATTGGTATCAGCGCGTCGCTGGGTTCGCAGTCCTCTTCCTCCCGGTCACATTCGGAGCAGGTGATGACCAGCGGCAGCACCCTGAATGCCGGAAATAACCTCGCTGTTACGGCAACGGGCGGCGACATCACGGTCGCGGGCGGCCAGATGAAAGCCGGTAAGGATGTCACGCTGGAGGCGTTCAGGGATGTGAACCTGACAGCGTCACAGGACACACAGCAGACTACCGGCAGCAACAAAAGCAGCGGCGGCAGTCTCGGTGTGGGTATTGGCGCTGGCGCGGGTGGCGCCGGTATCAGCATCTCGGCAAACGTCAGCAGCAGCAAAGGGCATGAGAGCGGCAACGGCACCTGGCAGAATGAAACCACGGTGGATGCCGGCCATCAGGTTATCATCAGCAGCGGACGGGATACCACGCTGGCCGGCGCGCAGGTCAGCGGTCACCAGGTGACGGCTGATGTCGGCCGCGACCTGACGATAACCAGCCTGCGGGACAGCGACCATTACGACAGCACGCAGAGCAGTCTCAGCGGTGGCCTGGGTTACACCTTCGGCGCCGGGTCGTGGTCGGGAAGCCTGAATACCAGTCGCGACAAAATGACCAGCGACTGGTCCTCGGTGCAGGAGCCGAGCGGGATATTTGCCGGTCAGGGCGGCGTTGATGTCACTGTTGGCAGCCACACGCAGCTGAATGGCGGGGTGATTGCTTCCACCGGAAGCGCAGATAAAAACAGCCTCGATACCGGCACGCTGGGTTTCAGCGATATCCACAACCAGGCGGATTATAAGACGCAGCATCAGGGCGGCGGTATCAGCACCGGGGGCAGCATTGGCTCTCAGTTCGCCGGGAACATGACCAGCGCCCTGCTGGCGGGTGGCGGCAACAGCGGTCATGCGGAAGGTACGACGCAGTCGGCGGTATCCGAGGGGACTATCACCATCCGTGACAGGGAGAATCAGAAGCAGGATGTGGCTGACCTGAGTCGCGATGCGGAACACGCCAGCGGCAGTATCGGGCCGATATTTGACATGGAGAAGGAGCAGCGGCGTCTGCAGGAAGTGCAGCTGACAGGGGAGATTGGCAGCCAGGCGGCAGATATTGCGCGCACGCAGGGCGAGATAGCAAAACAGAAGGCGATAAAAGACCCTGCAGCCCTGACGGCGGCGGAAGCGAAGCTGAAGGCAGAGGGTAACAGCAGTCCGACGGCAGAACAGATTGCGGACCAGGCGGGTCGTACCGCGATGGCTGCATACGGAACCGGCAGTGACCTGCAGCGGGGTATCCAGGCAGCGACTGCAGCGCTTCAGGGACTGGCGGGCGGTGATATCGCCGGGGCGCTGGCAGGGGCATCGGCGCCGGAGCTGGCGAATCTTATCGGTCACGGTTCAGGGCTGAGTGACGGTGCCGCGGTGGTGGCACACGCTATCCTGGGCGGTGCGGTGGCGGCGCTGCAGGGCAACAGTGCGGCGGCGGGCGCAGCGGGCGCGGCAGCAGGTGAACTGGCCGCGAAGGCAATAGCGGGCATGCTGTACCCGGATGTGACGGATTTGTCCACACTGACGGAAGCACAGAAGCAGACGGTCAGTACGCTGGCCACTATTTCAGCGGGAATGGCAGGCGGTCTGGCCGGGGACAGTACGGCGTCAGCCGTGGCGGGCGCGCAGGGCGGTAAGAACGCGGTTGAGAATAATGCGCTTAGTCTGCCAAAAGGGATGACGGAAACCGGACAGGCAGCTACATCCTGGGTGAAGTATGCGCAGGACAACAATCTTTCGCCGGAGCAGGTACAGGCCGGGTTAAAGGATATCGTTCGCGGCGACTTGCCGGAAAGCGCGGATATTATCAAAGCCATTCTGAGTAATAGCCCGGGCTCGGATACAGTAATGGCGTTGCTGACAGCGGAAGAGGCGAAGGATTATGCGCTGGCTCTGCTGACGTCAATCCCGGCAGAAAAAGCGTTATCGTTAGCGGGTAAAGCAGCCGGTATTATTGATAACACAATACTGATTAGAGCAGCGGAGAAGATCTCGACGGCTAAGCCGGGTAAACAATTTACAGCGCCGAGGGATTTGAATGAACAGATGGTATGGAAGCAGGTTGAATCCAATCCTTCACAAGGGCAAATACTTGACGGTATGAATAAAGATCCTCGATTCCCTACATCGGCTGGCTTCCAGAAAATGCAGGTTAACCATGAATTACCAGATGGTTCAAATATAACAATTCACTATCAGTATAATTCAGTGACGGGTAAAGCATACGATATGAAGATTACAAGTCCTCAACCGAATCCATTACAACCAGGTCCATCACTGAGGGATAAGTAATGAAAATAAGACCTTATAACTCATCTAATGTTATTGATATTTATGCTATTTACTGGAGTGGTAAGGACACTCTTTTTTTGGGAATGCCAAAAGGACATTGTGGGTTAATTGCATATAACTCACAAAAAGTAGATATAGTAGATCCTGATATCTCTGGAGAACTTACATACTTTAATAATAACTACTCTGGCATTTACCACTGGGCACTAATTAAGGAAAGGTTACTTGATGATTTACTCGAAAATGATGAAACGGCCTATAAACGCTTCCTTGAAATCGTGAAAGCTGAAGGTCTGGTTGATCCCGATTTTTATTAACTGCAAAAGATCCCGACTTCAGCGCCGGGATCTTTTTTACCCGTCAATTACGACAGCACGCAGAGCAGTCTCAGCGGTGGCCTGGGTTACACCTTCGGCGCCGGGTCGTGGTCGGGAAGCCTGAATACCAGTCGCGACAAAATGACCAGCGACTGGTCTTCGGTGCAGGAGCAGAGCGGGATATTTGCCGGTCAGGGCGGTTTTGATGTGACGGTGGGCAGCCACACGCAGCTGAATGGCGGGGTCATTGCTTCCACAGGAAGCGCAGATAAAAATGGCCTCGATACCGGCACGCTGGGTTTCAGCGATATCCACAACCAGGCGGATTATAAGACGCAGCATCAGGGCGGCGGTATCAGCACCGGGGGCAGCATCGGCTCTCAGTTCGCCGGGAACATGACCAGCGCCCTGCTGGCGGGTGGCGGCAGCAAAGGCCATGCGGAAGGTACGACGCAGGCCGCAGTGGCTGATGGCAGCCTTATCATTCGCGACAGGGAGAATCAGAAGCAGGACGTGGCTGACCTGAGTCGCGACACGGAACACGCCAGCGGCAGTATCGGGCCGATATTTGACAAGGAGAAGGAGCAGCGGCGCCTGCAGGAAGTGCAGCTGACAGGGGAGATTGGCAGCCAGGCGGCGGATATTGCGCGCACGCAGGGCGAGATAGCAAAACAGAAGGCGATAAAAGACCCTGCAGCCCTGACGGCGGCGGAAGCGAAGCTGAAGGCAGAGGGTAACAGCAGTCCGACGGCAGAACAGATTGCGGACCAGGCGGGTCGTACCGCGATGGCTGCATACGGTACCGGCAGTGACCTGCAGCGGGGTATCCAGGCAGCCACGGCAGCGCTGCAGGGACTGGCGGGCGGTGATATCGCCGGGGCGCTGGCGGGGGCATCGGCGCCGGAGCTGGCGAATCTTATTGGTCACGGTTCAGGGCTGAGTGACGGTGCCGCGGTGGTGGCGCACGCTATCCTGGGCGGTGCGGTGGCGGCGCTGCAGGGCAACAGTGCCGCGGCGGGCGCAGCGGGCGCGGCAGCAGGTGAACTGGCCGCGAAGACAATAGCCGGTATGCTGTATCCGGGCGTGACGGACTTGTCCACGCTGACGGAAGCACAGAAGCAGACGGTCAGTACGCTGGCCACTATTTCAGCGGGAATGGCGGGCGCGCAGGGCGGGAAGAATGCGGTGGAGAATAATCTTTTGGGTGGAACAGAAACCACGCAAGAGAAGTTTGTGCGGGAGCATGGGAAGAATATCGCGTCCTGTGCAGATAACCCCGGTTCAGCGTCGTGCCAGAAAGGACTGGCAATGCAGGATGCGCTGATGGTAGCGCTGCCGGCTGGTCTGGGTGGTGGTGTGCTGGCAGCGGCCACGCCGGAAATAGCGGTAGCGGCCAAGGCTGCTATCCAGGCTTGTGCGGGTAATGTAGTGTTGTGCCTGAACAGTGCGGGGATCCAGGTATCAGAAGCTATTGTGCCGGGCGGCGTAGGGGCCGGTGGCGCGATTGGTATTGGTAAAACCGTTACAGAGGCGACGGCGGCGAAAGCTGAAGCAGTGGCGGCTAATACCGCCAAGAATGTTGGAAACAGTACAAAGGGCTCTTTAAGTGGCCAACCAACTAAATTACCGCCGAATGCCTCAGCAGAAAATATACGTTCATTGCAGCGAGAAAATGAGGGGGCGACGATCTTGTCTCAAAATGGTTATCATGTTGAGCAGAATCCTGTGACTCCGGGGGTTAAAAATCCAGACTATAAAATTAATGGTGATGTGTTCGATAATATTGCCCCTAAAACAAACTCAGTTCGTAATATTTATGACCGGGCTTTAGAAAAAGTTAACAGTGGTCAAACAAACAATGTTGTTATCAACTTGGCAGATACAAAAGCAAGCGTTAGTGATTTGCAAAAGCAATTTAGTGATTGGCCAATCAAAGGGTTAGATAAGGTTATTGTTATCGATCAGTCAGGAAAGCCAATACGAATTAAGTAAGGTGGATAAATGTCAATTGATATAGCGTGTTACACATCAATAAATATTGATGAACTGAAGGAAAGATTAGATGTGGTGAGGGAAAAGTTCATCCATCTCTTTGATGGCCCGTATCTTATGTTTGATCCACACAAAATTTTAAGCCGCCAACAGCTTGAACTAATTGATGATTATGTTGAAAAATACAATCAAGAGACTAAATTATTAATTGCTGAAGAGTTTGGCCTAAAAGAGCCAAGATCTTATTTTTTGATTACAGTGAATGATAAATCCTTCCCTGAGTTAAACACTTCTGAAATAGCAGATATGTTCAGGCAAGAGTTAGGAGAAGGAAATATTATTGTGCTTTTAAATGGTGAAGATCTAATCTAGATATTGTGATGGATCCCGGCCTGAATGACCGGGATCGTGCTGTCAACCATCAGGCAAAATACCCGTCCCCGCGCTTGATCACCGGCACATCACCGGTGTCGTTCAGCGCGCCGGGGAAGGTCTTCAGCCACTGCGTCACCTTCTTCTTATTGATGCGCATGACGCTTAACCCTTCGGTGTAGCTCCACAGCTCGCGGGTATTCTGGGTTGAGATGACAATTATGATGTGTGGGTTGCAGGGTAAAAAGCCACGGCGAGGTGGTAGCGTGTTCGGGAGGAAAAGTCGCGTCGGGGCGTTGATACCCGGCCATCAAAATTCGCTAGGCGATATTGATTGCAATAGATTGAATTAAATAAAAAAATCTCTCTTCATCGTCAAGGTTCAAGACAGATAAAGTTGTTGTGGAGAATAACTTGCTGGGTGGAAATGAAGACACCCAGACTAAGTTCGTGCGTGAGCACGGTAAGAATATTGCGTCCTGTAGCACTGAGCCTAGTTCAGCATCGTGCCAAAAAGGGCTGGCGATGCAGAATGCGCTGATGGTGGCACTTCCGGCCGGTCTTGGCGGTGGAGTACTGGCAGCAGCCACGCCGGAAATAGCGGCGGCAGCGAGAGCAGTAATAGCGGCCTGCACAAGTAATGCCGTCCTGTGCCTGAATAATGCCGGGATAATGGCCTCGGAAGCGATAGTGCCGGGCGGTGTGGGGGCAGGCGGTGCGATAGGTATCGGCAAGACAGTTGCTGAAGTGACAACGGCGAAGGCAATAGCCAGTACGATTAAGGATAATGTTGCAGCCAGTCAGGCGGCCAGAGCATCATCCAATTTTGGGCAATACAGCAAAGCTGAAGGGACAGTTCAGGAAAGCTTAGGTATTTGGCCGCCTAATCGTGGGGGCTTATGGTGCAATAGAGAATGTAACGTTGCCAACAGGAACAATGATTGATCGGTATGGATATCCTGGAGGTAGTTTTGTATCTCCATTAGGAGTTCCTTTTGAACAAAGAGCTCTTCCATCTTCATATGAAACTACAAAGCCATATTTTCAATATGAGATTTTGAAGCCTATAGATGATGTCTCTCAGGGGAAAATATTACCTTGGTTTGGGCAGAAAGGGCAAGGTACGCAGTATGAGTTACCAAAACCTGTTCAATGGTATTTGGATAACGACTATATGAAAAAGGTAGACAAATGACTAAAAAAGAACTTGAAAACCAATTGGATATTCTTGGTGTCCATCCTAATAGTTACTCATTGGGAACGTTGAGAAATAGCGATTGTTTATGTGTTATTCACGAAGATACACAATGGAATGTTTATTACGTGGAAAGGGATCAGCCATCACTTATTTCTTCGTTTCTATTGGAAGAAAAAGCCTACGATTTTGTGTTAGAGCAATTTAAAAAGTGGCTTTCATAAGCGTATAGTAAAAATTTCGTCCGTAGTTGGGCAGAATTTTAATTTTATCAGCCATTTAGTCGCAGGACGGATCACCTGTTGCCCGTGTTCAACGGGCACACTAACCAACGCATCGGTGCAAAATCCGGCTTCTGCCAGCCAGTTATCGTTCATGCGGAGTCTGAGGCCGCGGGAATAGTAGGTAATCTTGTAAGACAGGCTCTTTAACAGTTTTGGAGAAAAGTGGCTTACGGGGAGCAAAAAACGCGTATCGGAGCGTTGTGTCCGGTTCAGCGAAATGCACCGGGGAAAACAGGTTGCAAACTACTTATAGTACAGGGTAAATGCTGTTGCAGCGGCCGGGTTCGCAACGGATAAAGTTGTTGCTGAGAATAACTCGCTGAGTAAGAAAGATAAGATCTTCGATATCAACCCGATGCTGAAGATAGGTATTGAAGGGGCTGATGGCGATCCGCTGAAAGGTGGTGGTGGGATTGGTAAGTTTACGATTAATAAAGGACAACAGAACAAACACTTACCTGGAACTAATGAGTATAAAATAGCATCGGAAGCAGGTTTGAATAAAAGTATTCTTACTGTCTCACCCGATTTATTTTTACCCAAATTGGGAACTGGTCAGCAGGTAGGTAATACCCCAGTCGGTACCCCTGGTTCTAAGGAACGAATAAACTATGGTCAAAATATTGGAAACTATATTGACCCTCAGACTGGAGTGTCCACACCGACAACAAACGGCATAGTTCACTATGGTAAAAATGGTGTACATATTGTTCCTGCAAGACCATCAGAGTAACTAAGGAATATATAATGGTTTTATATGATTCAAATGTGTATTTAAAACTTTCAGTACAAAGAGCTTTATTTGGAAATGTAACTCCTAATATCAGAGCTATTGTTGCTGAATTATCAGGTAAGAACATTAGCTTACTATTTTATTTTGATGGACAAATTGATGATGATGATAAAGAGCTAGTGTCAGTAATAGAAACTGAAATTATTGCTGATTTTGATGAAGATTTTACTGTTGACACGACGGTTAAGCGTCTTGATCCCCCACAACCGATAAAAAATAAAAATGGTTTACTGATATACATAAGAAAAGAGTAAAAAGAAGATCCCGACGAATTCCGGATCTTCTTTTTAACCGTCATTTTTTCGGCAACCCGTTGACGTTGCTAAGCCCCTACGGTAATTCCTTGGATTAACCAAGGTTCATCCGGCAATGTCAGCGGAGCAGCTGAAAGAGACGCAGACGTACAAAGATGAACAGGCGAAATACGGCACGGGCAGCGATATCCAGCGGGGTATCCAGGCAGCCACGGCAGCGCTGCAGGGACTGGCGGGTGGTGATATCGCCGGGGCGCTGGCAGGGGCATCGGCGCCGGAGCTGGCGAATCTTATCGGTCACGGTTCAGGGCTGAGTGACGGTGCCGCAGTGGTGGCTCACGCTATTCTGGGCGGTGCGGTGGCGGCGCTGCAGGGCAACAGTGCCGCGGCGGGCGCAGCCGGCGCGGCAGCAGGTGAACTGGCCGCAAAGGCTATAGCGGGCATGCTGTATCCGGGCGTGACGGACTTGTCCACGCTGACGGAAGCACAGAAGCAGACGGTCAGTACGCTGGCCACCATTTCAGCAGGGATGGCAGGCGGTCTGGCCGGGGACAGTACGGCGTCAGCGGTGGCGGGCGCGCAGGGCGGGAAGAACGCGGTGGAGAATAATTTACTTGGCGGAAATGAGGACGCTCAGGCTGCGTGGATACGACAGCATGGGATTGACATGGCGAGTTGTTCCGATAACCCTGGCGGGGCTGCATGTCAGAAAGCGATAAATGAGCGTGATGCAGTGGGGATGGCGCTGGCGTCTGGTGGAGTAGCTTTACTTCCTGGAACCGCACAGGCGATGTGGGTGCTTGGCACAGGCGCAAATGCCGGGATCAGTTATCTCGCGGATGGCTCGGTTGACCCTTCCAGCGCGGTAATTGCTGGCTGGGTAAACGTATTCAGTATGGGAAATGGTCTGGCCAGTACTGTGGGATGGAATGCCGCAGGAGGCGCATTCAGTAACTGGATAGATGGGAAAGATCCCGTGTCAGGCGCGTTGATTAATGGTGCAGGTTCTGCTGTGGGCTATGGTGTTGGCAAAGGGATTTCGTGGGGAGTTAATACTGGCACAAATTGGTGGAAAGGCGGTTGGGATCCGAAATTTAACCCTGACTTGCAGAAATACACTGAAATTAAAGGTGATTTTGGTATTTCGAAGGAAATGACACCAAGCAATTTCCCCAGCTCGATTGGTGATATTGGAGGGAGCATCACTTCAGAATTAGGAGGTAAGTATACAGAGCAAAAAATGAAACAAGAGGAAAATAAGAAATGAGGTTACTTAACTCAGTATTGCTTCTTATTTTCTTTGTTTTGATTAGTATGGTGTCTATCTTCCTAACTGGATTTGTTTTATATGTATGTGGAGAATTTTTCTTCCTTTTTTATAAACAAATTCCAGTATCTTTTACTACATATAACCTTTTGCTCATATGCAAAATCAGTGTTTATGTTGGTAGCTTTGTTGGGATAGTTATGTGGGCTGCCAGGCTACTGAGATTAAAGGGTTTTTAGTTGTTGTTGAGAATAATTTACTTGGCGGTAGTGAAGATGAGCAGGCGGCATGCTTGCGATGTAAGCATCCCGGCAATCGCACCTGGATCTTCTTTTTAGCCGTCAGCACCTGACCGGCTCGATCACAGCTGTTCCTGTTCCACGCTGACCATCACCGGTGTGTCAGTGCTGAATCCCGCTTCTGCCAGCCAGTTACCGCACGACCTGTGTGAAGCGGACCCCACTCAGAGCCAGAGTGCTTCCACGACGGGAAGTACAGGCGACAGCGTGGTGATTGATCCCGGCTACAATAGCCGGAATAACATGATCATTATCACCACCCATTGATCTGGCTTGCGACAGAAATCTCAAAACAAATACGCGGTTATGAAAAGACGGGATTGAGGTCATTAAAATAGTTGGCTGTGACCTGGGACCCGGCAGCGGTGGGGGAGACGTTGCATGACATGCCCAATTATCAGAGCGCAGTAGATTATTGCTGGCGTCAAATGGGGCTGGTGAGCCCTTGCCCTTCATCTTCAAATTTTTTCAGGATGACGTAATGATTAAAGCCTATAATACATATTATACCAGTAAACTTTTATCGTTATTGTCCAGCTGATTATTTATGAAATGATGACGTTAATATGCAGCAAATGGAGAGGTTAACATGCTTAAAAAAATGTGTTTAATTGCTTTTACATTAGTTATTGCTGGATGTACCAATACCAGTCATCTTTCAGGTGATGTCCATTCTTCAGCCACGGCTGGACGCGTACAACAAGTTTTTTATGGCCAGTTGGTGTCAGTCAGAGCGGTGCAAATTCAGGCGGGGGATAACAGTAATGCGCTTGGCGCTGTCGCCGGAGGCGTCATTGGTGGTGTAGCGGGAAGTGCCGTCGGTGGCGGTTCAGGCCAAAGACTGGCGACGGCGACTGGTGCTGTTGCGGGAGGTTTAGCAGGTCAGGCGGTTCAGGCAAGAATGAATCTTGTTCAAGGGGTCGAGCTTGAAATACGCTTAGATGATGGAAGAACGTTCATGGTCGTACAACGTCAGGGGCCAACGCGATTCTCGGTAGGGCAACGTGTTGCCATTTCATCCGTAGGTGGGCAAACGACAGTATCCCCACGCTAATTTTAAAAGTTAATAACATAAATACCTAATGCCAGCTACGCTTTAAGGCTGGCATGGTAAAAATGGAATATCTCAAAATTAGGGTGTTTTATGAAAAAACCATCTTATTTTTTAAAGGTAATTTGCCTCTTTTTTTCAGGAACACTTATCGCTGGTTG
Organism: Klebsiella sp. A-Nf5; assembly: GCF_002810545.1. NCBI lineage: Bacteria > Pseudomonadati > Pseudomonadota > Gammaproteobacteria > Enterobacterales > Enterobacteriaceae > Klebsiella > Klebsiella sp. A-Nf5. Next base: position 307,557 of record NZ_PIOG01000222.1, read on the forward strand.
CTCTGTGTTTATGACGGGTATTGGAAACTCGCAAACGATGAATGTCAATTTTGTTTCAAACTCGCAGACAACCGTTCGATGCCTTAAAACCGGTGCGAAAATTAACGGTTTTATTCTTGATGATAGTCAGTTAACTGATGAGGGTAAGCTTTTCTTAACGAAACAAGATATGAACTCAGCCATTTCGATTATGGTCACGGAAAGTTTAAACGGTACAGACTTACGCGTTCGTTTTGATAACAGAGATAGCATCTTGATCGATGGCTGGAATAAAGCAATCCGATACTGCAGAAGAACGATACCCTAATAACAATGATGTCTTTTAAAAGCTGGAATATATCAGGCGTCAAGTCGCTCACCATTCTTATCAGTTTCAGGAATAGTGGTGAGCTTGAGCGTAACAGGCTAATCATATTGCATGAAAATAAGTAGGCAACGTAGTCAGAAACACGACCATGGGCTGTGAGGCGTGCGATAGAGCCATGCTCTGGTCGCAAATCTTTTGCTTGCGGATAGCCTTCTCAGCAGACATATCCTCTATATGTCTATATTTTGATAACAAAAAGTTTAATTTTTTTCCCCGCCGCGCTGACTATAGTTAGGGCACTTTCACTTGCCCAATAAGGTCACGATTATGAAATTAGTTATCGCCTCCGTAATTTCTCTGCTCAGCTTCAGCGCGCTGGCGGCGCCAAAGGGGACGCTCAGCGTTCACATTCTTAATCAGCAAACCGGGCTCCCTTCACCGGGGGTGCAGATTGAGCTGGATAAACAGCAGGGGGATAGCTGGCAGCATATCGCCACCGGTAAAACGGATGCCGATGGGCGGATTAAATCGCTCTATCCGCAGGCGGAGAATATGGAGCCGGGGGTTTATAAAGTGACGTTTAAAACCGGTGACTATTTTAAAAGCCAAAACATGAATACGTTCTTCCCGGTGGTCCCGGTTATTTTCAATGTCACAAAGCAAAATCAAAAACTGCATATCCCGCTGCTGCTCAGTCAGTACGGATACTCTACCTACCGCGGCAGCTGATGACGCAAGCCGCTATCCAGCCAACGCCTGCGCGTCTCCCGCAGGCGTCACGCTTTCCTCGCACCACGACCTCCACGCCTAACGCTCGGTCTCTTTCTCTTTAAAGTGTTTAACAGCTTCGTCGTACATCGCCAGCAGACCGGAAATATCGCCCTCATATTGCGGCACGCGCTGGGCGCGAACGAGCTCAATCAGCAGCGCATAGGCTGCTTCTTCCGGGGCTGCATGCGGATTGATCAGTCCAGACATATTACCTCCTTAACAGTGGGCCTTTAGCCTACCCCTCGGCGGGAAACCGCAACAGCCTGATATGCAACCAGTACTTTGTATGGCTCTTGTGAAACCTCAGAGGCGAAGACCACGGCGGAAGTCAACTGAAGGAGGGGGTTATCCAGGCCACTGGCGTGGCGGTTAGCGGTACGTCTACACCGGCAGCTGGCTCATCATCAACCAGGCGATGGTAATGCAGATGAGGGTCATCGACAGCACAAAATTCATGGTAGCTCTTCTTCATCCTATCTTTACTCAGCGTAAATTTTGACAGCGATGATCGCCTTTATCCTTGGCGATTTGTGCCGCTATCCGGCGGTGGGGTGGGGAAAGACGGCCTGTTTCCCCGTGAAGGCCAGCAAAATATTCTCTTTGTCAGGGTTATAGTGATGACATCAATGAATAAGCTGCATCACATTGGTTATGTTGGTCTTTCCGCCTGAAGAATGACTTCAGGTCGCTGATAAGCTTGCTGGGGGACTAACAGGATGAGCACTACACCGTTAACGCTTTCTTTTGCCGGGCAACAACCGCCCATCGCCCTGCCGCAGGTGCCGGGAACGCGGGGGCCGGTGGGAGTCGACATGCGCGGACTAAATCAGTCCGGATTCTGCAGCTATGACCCCGGCTTCGCCAATACCGCCGGATGCCAGTCGGCGATCTCGTGGATCGATACGGAAAACAGCGTGCTGCTGCACCGCGGCTATCCCGTCGATCAGCTGGCTCGCCAGTGCGATTTTCTCGAAGTGGCCTACATCATGCTGAACGGTGACGCGCCAGATGAGGCAAGCTATCAAACCTTTCGCGAGACCATCACCCGCCATACTCTGGTCCACGAGCAGATAGCCCGCATGTGCAGCGGCTTTCGGCGTGACTCGCACCCGATGGCGCTGATGTGCGCTCTGGTGGGGGCGCTGGCGGCGTTTTATCATGATGTCCTGGATGTGGAAAATCCGCAGCACCGGGCACTGGCCGCCACCCGGTTATTGTCGAAAATGCCCACCATCGCCGCCATGAGCTACAAGTACACCATTGAACAACCCGCCGCGTATCCGCGCAACGATCTCTCCTATGCCGGAAATTTCCTGCAGATGCTGTTTGCTATCCCGGCGGAGAAATATGTTCTGAATCCGGTCATCGAGCAGGCGATGAACCAGATCCTGGTGCTCCATGCCGATCACGGGCAGTGCGCCTCGACCACCACGGTGCGTGCGGCGGGCTCCTCCGGGGCGAATTTATTCGCCTGCATCGCCGCCGGGCTGGCGTCGCTGTGGGGGCCAATGCACGGCGGCGCCAATGAATCGAGCATGCGAATGCTGGAGGAGATTGAAAGCGTCGATCAGGTTCCGGCGTTTCTGCGCCAGGCGAAGCGCGATCCGCAGGCATTTCGCCGGCTGGGTTTTGGCAACTCGCGCTACCGTCACCGCGATCCGCGCGCCGGGATCCTGCGTGAAACCAGCCATCGGGTACTGGCGGAGGTAGGCATGTCCGACCGTTTGCTGCAGGTGGCGATGGCCCTTGAGGACGTGGCGCTGACCGACCCCTACTTTGTGGAAAATGGCCTGTCGCCGAGCGTGGATTTCTATACCGCGGTGATCCTCAAGGCGATGAATCTGCCTTCGTCGATGTTTGCGGTGGTCACCGCGGTCGGTCGGACGGTCGGCTGGGTAGCGCACTGGAATGAGATGCACCAGGCGCCGCTGACCATCTACCGCCCACGGCAGATTTACGTTGGCGAGGGCTATCGGGATTACGTCTCCCGACGCGACGAGCAGCCTGCTGGCCCAAGGTAATGCCTTACGGGCAGGAGGCGCGCTGCGTCTTCCTGCCCAGGCGGGTTGCTACTTAGAGATGCCGGGAGAGCAGATAGTGCTCGACGGCGGTATATTCGGTTAACCGGGTATACAGCGCCAACAGGGCGCTGAGAAAAGCGCCTACCTCACAGGCCTGCGGCCCGGGCGTGGCGAGTAATGGCTGTAGCGTAGCTCTCAGTTGATCAAGGTCAGGCTTCAGCACATACGGTATATGCAGGGTGCTGAGGATGGCTTCAGTCTGCTGGAAATCGTGACGAGATGGTAACGCCTCGTCTGCACTTAGCCAGCTCAGGATAATCAACATGAGGCGATTTTTAGCGTAGAGATACGATTTCATGGCCTGTCTCCTGTCGGTAGTGGCGCAACACCATCCCCTGAACTTTGTTCATCAGTTCCACGTTATTTTTCACCGCCAGCTTGCTAAGGACGCGTGAACGGTAGTAGTAGACCCGTTTGATCGTGAGCTGCATGGTGCTGGCCACGTGACACAACGGCATTCCCCCCATCAGCAGGCTGATTAAAAAAGTTTCCTTACGGGTCAGGTTATAGCTGTCAGGTATGGCGATATAGAGCTTGTCGGCGGGGGGCGACGTCCAGCGCGGACCGCGGGCAAGGGCCGTACTGAGTCCGGCAAAACTGGTGATGAACTCTGCGCCGAGCACAATGGCGAGGCTGCTTTCGAGCTCGCTCAACGGGTAGCCTGATTTGGCAAAAATAAAGATCCGGATCAGGGGATTAAACGATTTTAAACTGAGCGCGACCTGCAGTACTTCGATGTTAGCGCTGCTGTAATCAATAAGGATAGTGCTTAACCGGGCTCCAGCATCGGTCGCAAAAAAAGTATAGAACATCTCACTCTGTCCGCTAAACGGGTAACAGAGCATTTCTTTAATATCCAGAGGCTTGCTGTTTGGTTCATTAATATACGCCTTCAGCGCAATATTAAAATATTCTGAATCCGCAATGCAGATCAACATAATGACCTCCTGGCATAAATACGCTGTGCATGCTGTCCTGCCTGATTCGACAATTTACTGTAGAGAATACCCACCTGAAATAACATACTCCCTGCGCTTTCAATCGAGGGGGGAGAACGTGGGAGGAGGTGGTTAATAATGAGGGTGAGATATTTAGATCGCATTTTACGAATGTTTTATGGAAAGCAAAAAATAAAAATTATCATTTATTTACAATGGTTTATGTTTTTATTTTGCGTTTGTTTTATTTCTTTTTCAGAGTGGCGCTAAGACTTTTCTATAAAAAGTAGAAATGGTCCTGGTAGCGAATTTGAATAATAAACAATGAAGTGAGTAGGATGTCAGTGCAGGGAAGGGGTTAAAAGATAACAGGCTAATCCAATGGACTGAGCATTAATAAATTGTACGTATAAAGTACGCCAGGGTATTTCCTGAACGATTCTCCATAAGCGTGGTGATGAGGAGTGAATATGAAAAAATACAGCAATGGAATGGCATCTTTCGTGGTGATGATGATGCTTTCTCCGGTAGCGGCGCAGGCTGCTGATGGCAAAGTCACCTTTAATGGTGAAGTCATCGAAAATACTTGTACGGTAGTGAATAAAGACAAGACAGTGACCCTGCCGACGGTCCAGCGTTCGGCGCTCAGCAGCGCGGGTGAGACGGCGGGCGTGGTTCCCTTCACCATCGATCTGACGAGCTGCACCCCAGGGGCTGATGTCTCGGTGTACTTCGAGAAAGATCAATACGTTTCCACGGAGGGCCGACTAAAAAATACCCTGTCTGACGGCACGGAAGCAGAAAACGTCGATGTGGAACTGCTGAACACCCGGTTTACGCCGATTAACCTCGCGGAGACCCCGGTGGTCGCTGCAGACGGCACCATTGCTCGCCCGGACGTGATCCCAGTGGCGGTGGCTGAGCAGGATGGTTCCGCCTCGCTGCCTTTCTATGCCCGCTACTATGCGACCGACGCCGCTTCGGCTGGAAAAGTCGCCACCTACGTCAACTTTACGGTGGTCTATCCGTAAACCCTGTCCACGGCCCCGCTCAGGGGCCGTTTATCCACCCGGCAAGGAGGAGGTGAATATGCGGCGTATGGTTCTGGCATGGCTGCTGTCCAGCATTTTACCCTCGGCGGACGCCAGCATGGTTATTGACGGCACACGGATTATTTTTCCCGGCGATAAAAAAGAGATCGCCATCCGGGCCACCAATATGGGGGAGACCCCCTCTCTGACGCAGGTCTGGGTCGACGATGGCCGCGTGCAAAATCAACCGGAAAAAGATGCGGCGCCGTTTATTGTGCTGCCGCCGATTGTGCGTATCGAGCCGGGAAAAGGTCAGAGCTGGCGCCTGGTGTTCAATGGCAGTCGCCTGCCGCAGGATCGGGAATCGCTGTTCTGGTTCAATCTGCTGGACATTCCGCCAGAGCCGAAAAACGGCACGGCAATCAATTATCTGCAGCTCGCGATACGGTCGCGTATCAAGCTGTTTTACCGTCCGGCAGGCGTGGCGGCGGAAAAAATGGCGCCGGAGAATGCCCTGCGCTGGGCGTTGGCTCCCACGGGCAATGGGCTGCGGGTGAGCAATGCCTCAGCGCGCTATATCACCATCGACAGCATCACCCTTAACGGACAAAAACAGTCCGCTGGCATGGTCGCCCCTTTTTCCTCGCTGGAGATCGCGCCTAAAGGGGTCGCGCTGCGCACGCTGCCAGCGAGATTCAGCTTCACCACCATCAATGATTACGGCGCGGTAGTGAATCATAATTATCCTCAGTAAGGACATTATTATGAAACTCAGGGAGATCAAGTTTGGGTTAATGCTGTTCCTCCCCTGGCAAGAGGCATGGGCGGCGGAGGCGTTTAGTTTTAACCGCGCCCATTTGCACGGCGCCGCGCAGGTTGATCTCCAGAAATATCAATACGGTAATCCGCTGCACGCCGGACAGTATCGCAGCACGCTCTCCGTGAATGGCCGGGACCTGGCGGAAGAAACGTTTGTTATCCAGGAACACGATGGCCAGCTTGAGCCCTGCATCTCGCCCTCGCTGTTCGACGCCCTGCAGCTGAAGGACGCCCAGTGGCCGGCGGCGGCCACCTGCCTGCGCTTCTCGCAGATCAATAAGGCGATCGGCTGGGAGTATGACAGCGGGGAAAACGTCCTGCGGGTGAATATGTCCCAGGCGCTACTGCAACCCCATTATCGGGGGGCGGTGAACCTGAAGAAGGTGGATAGCGGCGTGCCCGCCGCAGTGCTGCGCTATCAGGCCAACAGCTATCAGAGCATCGTCGACGGGGATAGCAGCAGCCATCATTATCTCGGGCTGGATGCCAGCCTGCGCGCCTTTGGCTGGCGGTTACATCACCAGTCTAGCTACCAGGCGCAGGAGGGGAATACACACTGGGATAGCATTGCCACCTGGGCTGAGAGAAGTGTAGTGAACTGGGCGTCCACGTTACGGCTGGGTCAGGGATGGACCGAAGGAACCTTCTTTGACAGCGTCAGTTTTATCGGCGGCAGGCTGGCCACCGATGTGCGCATGCTGCCGGGCTCCCGCCGCGGCTTTGCACCGTCGGTGAGCGGCGTGGCGCGCACCAATGCCCGCGTGACGGTCACCCAGAACGGCGCCCTGTTGTACGAGGCAACGGTTCCGCCGGGCAAATTCACCTTTGACGATCTCTATCCCACCAACGCCGGCGGCGATTTACAGGTAACGATCCATGAGGCGGACGGCAGTCAGGAGACCTTTACCGTGCCGTACGCCGCGCTGCCTGGCCTGGTGCGAGCAGGAGCGGTCTACTATGACCTGTCGCTGGGCTATCTGGATGAGGATGGGATCGCCGGGCGGCCAGGATTTGGCGAAGCCACGCTGCAGTACGGCTTCAATGACTATGTCAGTGGCTATACCGGCGCCAACGCGACGACGGATTATTACTCGACGCTGGTCGGCAGCGCCTTCAATACCTACTGGGGGGCGCTGGCGGTCGATCTTTCCCGTTCTGCGGCGAAGGGCAGGGAACGCGGCTGGCAGGAGGGGTATCGCTGGCGGGTATCCGCATCAAAATCCTTCGCGTCCGATACGCGGATGCTGGTCTCGATGAGCCACAGCAACGACGGCAACTATCGTTCCATTCGCGACGCCGTCCGGGAGCACGACCGTTACCCCAACGACTGGCGGGAGATGACCCGCTACAGCGCGACGTTGTCTCAGCAGGCCGGCAGCGGCAGCCTGTCGTTTAACGGAATCTGGAGTGAGGATGTCCGCCACCACCGCTGGCGCTCCTATCAGCTGGGGTACGCCAACCGCTATGGTCAGCTCAATTACTACCTGTACGCCCAGCAGAGTCAGGATATTCATCACCGTAATAATCAGGTGGTGGGTGTCTCCTTTTCGCTACCGGTCGGGCAGGCGGGCAGCCTGACCACCCGCTTTAACCATGATAAGAACTACGGCAGCCAGCTGCAGTCCAGCTATACCGGCAGCGCTGGCGAGAAAAATGCCTTTAGCTATGGCCTGACCGCCAGCTACGACATGCCACGGGAGAACCCGCACGAGGCCAGCGTTGGGGGCAACGGTAGCCTGCGTACGGATTATGCGTACCTGAATGCCAGCGCCAGCGCCGGTCGCCACCAGCAGCAGTACTCGCTGGGGGCATCGGGCGCCCTGGTGGCGCATCAGGGCGGAATGACCGCCACCCCCGAACTGGGGGAAACCTTCGCCATTGTGGAAGCGCCCGGCGCGGCGGGCGCTCGGGTGGCAAACCGCCTCGGACAGCCAATAAACCGCCAGGGTTTTACGATCATCCCTTACCTCGATCCCTTTACCGATAACTGGCTGGATCTCGATCCGCAGGGTCTGAACGACCATGTGGAGATTGTCTCCAGTAGCACGACGGTGGTGCCCGATTCGGGTGCGGCGGTGAAGGTCAAATTTATCACGCGTACCGGCTATCCCTGGTTTGCCCATGTCACGCTGCCGGATGGCGCGGCGCCCCCGCTGGGCGCGGAGGTGTTTGACGAGAGCGGTCGGGCGGTTGGCGCCGTCGGTCAGGGCGGGCTGCTGTATGCCCGGGTGCCGCAGGCCGACGGCAGCGTCTCGGTAGTATGGGGCGAACGCAGCGGGCAACGCTGCCGGTTGGCCTATGCCATCCGCGGCGACGCGGCGCAACAGGTTAGCCGCGGTACGCCGCATCAGGTCTGCCGGCCGGGAATAAAGGAGAAGTAATATGAAAAAAATCATCGCATCAGGGGTACCGCTTCTGCTGGCCGGCGGATACTGCGCCTCGCTGTCGGCAGCGTGCCAGATGGTCAGTGGCAAAACTATCGAGTATTCAGTGAACGTCAGCCAGGCCAGTATCAACCTTGACGTCAGCAATCGCCCCATCGGCTCCCTGCTATACAGCTACGGAGGGATGATTATCACTAATAACGAACGCTGGGAGATCGCCTGCAGCGGCAGCGAGCCCGGCGGGTTTCAGAGTATCGGCGGCTCACGGGTCGGCCCGGCGGGAGACGGCAAGCCCGGGGATATCTACAGCATCGACCGCCTGCCGGGCATTGGCTACAGCTTCCAGATGGGGGAACAGGATGGCATTAATTTCGATCCCCTGTTCACGGCCTGGCCCTCAGCGCCGGTATTTTCCGGCCAGCGCGCATTTCAGGCGGAAAATAAAAAACCGACCATCTATTTCTGGCGGATTGCCGACAACGGCGGTCTACCGCCGCCGGGCGAGTATTGCCTTAACGATTACCTTGGCGATATTTATCTTGGCGGAGTACAGGCGATGCGCTTCAGCGTCAGTGGGCTCTGTATTCAGGTCAAATCACCCACCTGCAAGATTACTGACGACAGTAAAAACATTAACGTCTTCCTTGGGCGGCATAACAAAACCGCGTTTACCGGGCTCAACAGCACCACCGCCCCGGTCCCTTTTAACATCAACCTGACGAACTGTGAAAATGTCGGCAGCGTGTTTATGCAGTTTAACGCGACGGCGGACAGCGCCATGGCTGCCAACGAGGTGATTAAAATTGATGACCAACCTGAAGGCGCATCCGGACTTGGCGTGCAAATCCTCAGTGCCGGCGGCGCGCTGGTGCCGCTAAACCAGGTGAGCCAGATCTGGTCCGGGAATAAAGGCAGTCAGACGAACTACCGTTTATCCTATCAGGCCCGCTATATCCAGACGCAGCCCGCAGTGACTGCGGGCGAGGCGAACGCCAGCGCGACCTTCGTGGTGACTTATCACTGATCGGCCTGACGGCGTGGCGTCGTCAGGCATGCGCCAGTAAAGGAAACATCAACTTCCTGTCTTTAAACAGGTTTTCCTTCTGGTCATAGACGAAGAGGATATCTTCTCCCTCAATCTTCTCGTACTCGCCGAGCCGGTCTTCATTGGGGGTAAAACCGAGGATGGCCTGGTAAACATGGTCATCGGCCAGTTCGTTGACCAGCGTCGACAGGCTCTTACCCTCCTCGCAGAAGAGGTCAAAGCAGATCAGCACCGGACCGTTTTGCATGGCGATAACCACCGCCTCATTTTTTGCCGAGTAATAGACGAAATGCTTCATAAAGGCTGAGCAGTAAAACATCAGCAGGCCAAAGTTATGCTCCACCCGCAGCGGTGAGAACGGGTTGGATTTTTCATAGTAATGACGGAGCAGGGCGACATCGTCAGCGCTGTCCATATTCAGTTTGCGAAAATCGCCAGCTCGCGGGGAGACCGGCATAATATATTGATGCTCTTCGCTGCGGGTGAAGCCAAATTTGGGGTAAAAATCCACCGTAGTGGGATTGGCGAATAAAAAGAAGGCATCCGCCTCCTGCTGCCAGTCCTGCAGGATATGATGGATAAGCTGGCCGGCTAATCCCTTATTACGGTGGTCCGGTTCGGTCATCACGGTGCCAATCTGAATATAACGCCGGGGCTCTCCCTGCCAGCGCAGGTCGATGATATTGGCCGAGGCGTTAGCGATAACTTTATTGCGTTCGACAAAGGCGTAGGGGATATAGGCGTCGGTCCAGTAACCTTGCTGATACCACTCTTCAAAAGACAGGTCAAAAGTCTTAACGGCAAGGTCAATGAAGCTTTTTCTTAATGGGTTATTTTCTCTGACTTGCTTCACTAATTGATAATTCATTGTCATAGTTCCTTCTCACTATGGCTTCTGAAAGCGGCGACGTCGGCAAAGGCACTTGCGTCGAATGAGCGCTGTAAACGTAGCATATCTGGGAAAAGGATCAGCAATGTCGATGCTTAACCATTGCCCCAGTCACAAATAACCGCATGCTGGCCATATCAGACCGGGCTGAACGGCCTGTTTGCGTTTGCTATCGCCCTAATAAAGCGTGAGTAAACGAGGTACTGGTCGAGAGGCTGAGGCAAATGTACTGGCGATTTTATCGACAATCGGCCGCGCCGTAGAGGTTAGGTTTATTTATTTATGCATAAATCAGGAAATTTTACGCAATGTGTCTAATACTAGAGTAGCCCCAAGCGCAAGGGCTGAAATTATCCTAAAATCGGCTTATAATAACGCGCTTTGTGTCTGAGTATTACCGCACGAATTGGAAAAATATAACATGCAGGATCCGCTACTTTATTTCGCGGTTTTTTCTCAGCTATTATTGAGTGAATTAACAGGATTACTATGTCAAATTTACCCAAATTTTCCCGCGCGCTGTTGCACCCGCGTTACTGGCTGTTATGGCTGGGAATTGGCTTTTTATGGCTGCTGGTGCAATTACCGTATCCGGTGATCTACCGTCTGGGGACGGCGCTTGGGCGGCTGGCGATGCGGGTGATGAAAAGCCGCGCGCGGATTGCCAGACGTAATCTCGAACTCTGCTTTCCCGAGATGAGCGCCGCCGACCGCGAGGCGCTGCTGGTGAAAAACTTTGAATCGCTGGGCATGGGGCTGATGGAGACCGGCATGGCCTGGTTCTGGCCGACGCACCGGGTGGCGCGCTGGACCGAGACCAGCGGCGTTAACGAGGTGATCGAACTCCTCGAACAAAAACAGGGCATCTTACTGATCGGTATCCATTTTCTGACCCTCGAAATGGGAGCGCGGATGTATGGCATGTTTACCCCAGGCATTGGCGTCTATCGGCCCAATGACAATCCGCTGATTGACTGGCTGCAGACCTGGGGACGCTTGCGCTCTAACAAGACCATGCTGGATCGAAAAAATCTGAAAGGGATGGTCAGGGCGCTAAAGGAGGGGGAGATCCTCTGGTATGCGCCAGATCACGATTACGGTCCGGCCAGCAGCGTTTTTGCGCCGCTGTTTGCCGTCGAGCAGGCGGCGACCACCACCGGCACCTGGATGCTGGCGAAAATGTCCGGGGCGACAATTGTGCCGTTTGTTCCGCGGCGCAAGCCCAACGGCATGGGGTATGAGCTGATCTCCCTGACGCCGGAGCGCACGCCGCCGCTGGCGAGTGCAGAGGTCACGGCGGCATGGATGAATCAGATCATCGAACAGTGCATCCTGATGGCGCCCGAGCAATATATGTGGCTACACCGGCGTTTTAAGACCCGTCCGGAAGGGGTACCGCCGCGTTACTGAACGCTTCGGCCAAAAAATAAGCGCATCGGTAGCACGCTCAGTAAATCGCCGTCTATACTGAAAGAGCCTGACTGAAGGCTAATTCCAAGGAGATTGCAGGATGAAAAAAGTGATAGTCGCGTTAGCCCTTTCCGCCGTTGCATTTGGCGCGTCCGCCGCGCAGTTGATCACCAAAGAAGAAGTGAAACACTTCAAACTGACCAAGGTCGGACCGATCTCGGTAGGGCCGTCTGGTGGCGAGTTCTCTTCGCCTTCCGATCTGCACGATCAGCTTTCTAAGCTGGCCGATGAGAAAGGCGGAAAATATTACGTGATTACCGCTGCGCGCGAGCATGGTCCTAACTTCGAAGCCACAGCGGAAGTGTATAAATAACCTTTTTAAAGCGTGCCATCGCGGCGCGCGACAGACTGAGCCTGGAGCGCGTTAAGCCTCCAGGCTTATTTTTTTATCTGCGACGGGAATTTCCACCGGCAATCTCGCCAGCGAAAACGCGTTTTTATCGCTATATATAAATTTCATGATCACGATGTTAATGAAATATTGCTTTTCATTGTCGCAAAAAGCGAATTCCGACCTAATGCCTGAGGGAGTGACCCCTGGCAAAAATAGGTAGGACAAATGTGTTATCATCGCGCCTTTCCCTTTTTGTCTGGGGCTTTCTTGTATGCTACAACCTGTTGTTCGCGTCGGTGAATGGCTGGTAACCCCCTCTGTAAACCAAATCAGCAGGAAGGGGCGCCAGCTTACCCTTGAACCGCGTTTAATCGACCTTCTGGTCTTTTTTGCTCGCCATCCGGGGGAAGTGCTTAGCCGGGACGAGCTTATCGAAAACGTCTGGACCCGTAACGTTGTGACCAGCCACGTCGTCACGCAGAGTATTTCCGAACTGCGCAAGTCGCTCAAAGACGGCGATGACGTTAGCCTTGAGTACATCGCGACGGTACCCAAACGGGGGTATAAGCTCACGGTGCCGGTGATCTGGTGCACCGAGGAGGGGGAGGAACTCGCCCCGCAGATGGAGGCGCTGACGTCTTCACCGTCGGCTGACATGCCCATGCCACCGGCGGCAGCTGCGCCGCCCGACACGCCGGAACCCCCTGCGGATCTCGCCGCACCGGCGCCTGCCGTCGCCAGCGCGCCGTCAACCCGCAAACGTCTCACTACCGCTCTGGTGTGGGGGCTGTTTCTGCTGGCGCTGGGCACCTGCGTGGCGCTGGTGGCGCTGTCGAGCATAGAGTCGCGGCCGCCGGTTAACAAGGCGCGCCTGTTGCTCAATCCGCGTGATATCGATATCCACCTGGTCAATGGTAACTCCTGCACCAACTGGTCGTCGCAGCACTCCTACGCGGTCGGCCTGGCCAGTCTGATCACCACCTCGCTAAACACCTTCTCGACCTTTATGGTGCATGACAAAACGGACTACAACATCAATGAGCCGAGCAGTTCCGGGAAAACGCTGACCATTGAGTTCGTCAATCAGCGCCACTACCGGGCACAGCAGTGCTTTATGTCGGTCCAGCTGGTGGATAACGCTGACAGCTCGACGATGCTGGATAAACGCTACTTTGTGACCAATGACAACCAGCTGACCATTCAGAACGATCTGATGAACAGCCTGTCGGATGCCCTGACGCAGCCGTGGCCGGCGCGGATGCAGGCGATGCTCAGGCAGTATCAGCCGTCGCAAAGCGTGGCGTTAACCTACTTCTACCAGTCGCATCAGCTGCTAATGAAGGGCGATGTCGATTCATTAAGTAAGGCCAGCAGTCTGCTGGACGATGTGATTAAGCGGGCG
>NZ_PIOG01000041.1:0-1065 GCF_002810545.1 Klebsiella sp. A-Nf5
AAAAAGATTCATGAGGCTATTGGACCATCGGTAGAAGAGGTTAAAGAGCTTGGGTACCCCGGCTTGCATGATCCCCAAGAGATTCGTTTCCGCACGCGCATACAGACAGCCGAATTACTCGACCATGGGACAGCTGTTCAATACAGTATGCAGAAGGATTCATTAGAAGAGCTTCTACCGGAATATTCCATTGGACTCGGTTATCAGAATTTACAGTCCCTTAGTTACCAACTAGTTTCTTTCAAAGCTGCTCGACTAAATCCTGAAAAGGGCGCTCCTGCACCTGTTCATCTGGTTATGATTGAGGAACCCGAGGCTCATTTGCACGTACAGGTACAACGTATTTTCCCGGGTAAGGCACATAAGTTAATCAGTCCTAACGGTAGCGATGAGTCTGGTCTTAAAAGCCAATTGATTATCAGTACTCATTCTAGTCATCTAGCACATGCTGAGAGTTTTGACCGGCTGCGTTATGTTCGCCGCATTGCTAAGAGTGAAGAACAAAACATGCCTGCCACTGAGGTGGTCAATCTTGGGCAAGTTTTTGGTGATGATAAAACGACCCGTCAATTCGCTGAGCGTTATTTTCGCGTTCAACACACAGATCTTTTATTTGCCAATGCTGCAATCTTTGTCGAGGGGGTTGCTGAGCGAATGCTCTTACCTCTTTTCATTGAAAGAGATTTTGCAATACTCAACAGTCGCTATCTGTCCTTCCTTGATATTGGAGGTAGCCATGCTCATCGGCTAAGGTCTCTCGTTGAAAGACTCCGTATTCCAACTGTAATTATTACTGATATCGATCCAGTTGAAGAAAGACCTGGTAAGCCTAAGAAAAATGGGGAGCCGACTACAACCTTGGTTGCTGTAGCTAATACAGGACAACCCGGGCTGCAATGTGGGAACCCGACTCTTCGCGGATGGCACCCTAAGCTGCAACAGCTTGAGGATTTCAAGAACCCGAAAGATGAGCATCTTGTCTGGAACGAAATTGCCGAATGTTCTGTACGTTTCGCATGGCAGTTGCCTGTAGCCGAGGCTGATAGTCAGTGGCCAAGTACTTTT
>NZ_PIOG01000071.1:0-1014 GCF_002810545.1 Klebsiella sp. A-Nf5
ACAAATCACGGCCGGGATAAGTTCATCGAGATATAAGCCAAACCAGCGGGACTGGTTAGTCAGTGTTTCCGGGAAACGGTATCGCTTTAATTCGTCTCCCGTCATCACGTGCTTCCTGTCAGTAACCGGCGACCGACATACCGATGGTGATAAAGGTGGAAATAATCGCGAAGCCAAACAGGAACTTCACGTTTTTGGTCATCATGTACATGATGCCGCCGGCGACGACTTCTGCCAGAACCACCCATTTGACGACACTGGACTGCTTACCAAACGTGCCTTTAACGGTCGCATCTCCGGACTTCATCAGGTCGGTTGCCGTGGTGGTGGCCATCGCAGCATCCGGGAAGAACGCCGCCACAGCAGCAACCGGCAGCGCAACTTTAGCGACTTTCAGGGCTTTCTTTTTATTGAAAACGCGGGACATAAAAGACGGTTTGGTTTTTTCAGAGACAGCTGAGCCCTGAACACTTAATACAGCATTCATATTTATTTCCTTTAAAAAGAATGGTTGATATATAAAACAGATTTATGACTATGATGTTAAATCACTCTTCCTTTTCACCTCCTGGTATGGTTAGTTCCGAGTTATAAAAGTCCGGAAAACGTTCTAGATGATCTTTCAGTCTCAAATAAGCTTCAGCTGTTTTACTTCTTCTGCTTCTGTCTTTTGCTTTGATGAGTCGACGATTAGTTTCTTCATCTAATTTTAAAAGCACATTTTTTCCAGGCGCAGGTCGTGCGTTGCTCCTAATCGCTCTTTCCAATCGACCTCCAAAGTAAGATTACCAACCTTTAATAAATCTTACATTGGAGGATTTAAAAGTAAACAAACTAAGGAGAAATATTGAGTAAATTATTTTCACAAATCAACAGTACCAATGGTACTATTGATTTAACAAATCATTAACACCAGCTTTCAATATACCCAGTACGTTCGAAACAAACCTTCCATAACTTAATGTATAAATTGATGACAAAATAATGTAATCACGACTATCAAAGTTCAATTCT
>NZ_PIOG01000004.1:0-1186 GCF_002810545.1 Klebsiella sp. A-Nf5
AATCAGTAACTCAGCAGAAATCATCTGACTTAAAGCAATATCATTAAGTTGCTCTGTATCTGACATTGAGTTTCTAATAATATCTATAACCTTTTTTGAAAGGCTGATGGACTTCTGGCTTTGAATGTCCTCAGGTGTTTTGCTTGAATTGTGCCCTGATAGGGATTCGCTACTAATTGGTTCAGGGTCTTTTACTACTATTGCTTTCAGGTCACTTAACTTGGTCTTCCCTTTTGCCGAAATCATCGGAGTAAACTCCAGCAATTCGTTGTTAGTAAACCAACTTAGGTAAGTTTGTAAGCGGATCACAGTTTTGTTTAAAGGCAGATTTGTGACTAAAAAGTCATCATTCATTGAAAAGTAATAGTGCTGTTTACAGATGGCAGAAGCATCAATATGGGAAGTTTCTATGTCATCAATGGTGAAAACATCTTTCTCAAAAAGGGTTTCAGTTATGTGCTGGACGTCCTTGTCTGATGTGATTCTCAACATTGTACAAAAAATAGACTTGCTAACCGATGACTCTTTAAAATAAGATAACACATCCCTCTCTTTATTTGGGTCATCTGTACTTAGCAACATACACCTTTCTTTCGCTGTTTTTATTTCATTGAGCTTTGCTAACAATTGTGATTTTGCATCACTTGATGCTTTTGAAAGACTGTCATTTTTAATTTGAAAAGCCCGAAGAGTGACCTTTTTAGTTTTGCTTGGTGGGGCTACATCTTCATTATTATCTTCTGTCATCTTTCATCCTTTTCTTACTGTATATAGGGTATAGAATATTTTTAGGATGAATCTTAGATCAGAAAAATGAATAGGTATACCTGGATATTTATCAGGGTTCCCGGCAATCAACCGAACTCCTCTGCTACTTTTCAGTTTTTCCATTATGCTCCTACTAAAAAAGTGGGGTAGCAGTCCCCACTCTATGGAGCAGCTTTTCGATCAGCCTATAATTTGAAGAAACCAAACCAGAGGAGATCTCCGTGATAAAGGACTACCTGATCGTAGCCTATCTTACAGCTATTGCAGCCTGGCCAGCCACACTGGCGTTACTTGGTCTCTCTGCAGGAGTAGCATTCTATATGAGGCGTAGGGTGCTGGGGGTAGTCCTCGTCGTTCTGTTCATGCTGGTGGCAATCGCTGCGTGGCAGTTTGAACGCTACATGTAAAACCATACCGC
>NZ_PIOG01000173.1:0-1174 GCF_002810545.1 Klebsiella sp. A-Nf5
AGGTGCAATGCGTCGTGTTCCCCGCGCCAGCGGGGATAAACCGATGCCCGTCAGTATGGTGGCGGTATGCCTTTCGTGTTCCCCGCGCCAGCGGGGATAAACCATCGACGATGTTCTGCGTGATGGTGATGTATGCGTGTTCCCCGCATTCACGGGGATAAGCCCGCAACTAACAATCAGGCGCCATCTCATAGGCTGTTTGATGGCGCAGGATCAGCACCGCTTGCCACCAGCCCTGCGCCTGAGCTTTTTTGTGTCCTTTTGTCGGCAAGGTATTGATAAACGCCTGGGCGGTGTCTCTATCCTCAGTTAGCGCAAAATAGGCCAGAGCTTTTGCTACTGGCCCGTGCGCATCAGGCGTCGTGCGAGCAGATTGCGTAGCCTGGCGTCGGCGCTTTCGCGCCCGGCATTTTTCGGCATATTAAGATCAGAAGGAGAAGGTGCCGGGACATTTTTATCCACGAAAGCAATGAGCTCATTGACCGTTAGCTCCCGTTCGGCAATGTGCGCGACATCCGGCCAGTAATTTTCTTTCGCCTGATACATCAACCACATCGCCTGCAGATAGTCGTCGCGGTTGAGCGCGAGTATCGCCTGCTGGGCGTGAATACGGCAGACCAGCGTCACAAACTCCTCGCTGATAATGTCATCACTAGACTGCTGGAAGCCCCATGCTTCGTTTGGCAGGAATGACGCAGCCGCTTGGGCGAACCATGCCGCCGCTGTTATGGCATCACCCGCCCGCAGCGCCATTTTGGCTCTCACCCAGGCGGTAAGCCCGTCTTCTTTGGCATTTTTCAACATGAGCGTCACCAGCGGATACTGGCCTTGTCAGGAAACGCCAGCCACAGCCTGCGGGTGGTGAATGACGGCCGCCAGCGTGCTGAGCGACCAGGCGCGGGTATCGTTATCCAGCGGCAGACGGAACCAGACGAAGCCTGAAAAATGAGGCGGCGGCCGTTGTTCCAGTTCGCGAATAAACGTGTCGATTTGCTGCGGTGAAACACTCAGTTCTTCTTTTTCAGCCGCAATCCACAGCGGCGACTCACTCTCGACGCTGGCGGGCTGTCCCGGGGCAGTGATGAGCGCGGAACCATAGGCCGGGAGCGCGAGGTAAAAGGGATGCGGGGCGATAAGCGCATACTGCCTGCTCCAGCGCCGGGCCGGCGTGGGG
>NZ_PIOG01000210.1:0-817 GCF_002810545.1 Klebsiella sp. A-Nf5
CGGTAAATTGCGGCGTAGTGGGGACTACACCGATATTGGCGGAAACAGGCAACGGTTTCTGGCGTACGGCGCAGCCGCTAATAAACAGTGAAAAAATATACAGTAAACACAGAGCGTCATTCTTCATGGCGAGGCGTCCGACAGGAAATTGAGCTCATCCTGCCAGTTGCGTGACTATCGGACAGCCGAAAATAGGGGGAAGTGGATAGTCGTTTTTAGCCATGTGGTGACTAACACAGCCTTTTTACTTATCTGTTGTCTGGGTGATAGACGTGTAGGAGATACACCTGTTATAACTACCTGAATTATCATATGGAAAGGCAGAAAATTAATGATAGGAAAGTTTTTTCGTTCAGTCCCTGTTGTGTTCTGGATAAGTTTTATTTGGTGGCCAGCCATTATGTTCAGTCTGGCTTATGCCAGAAAGCGTACAAGTACTGATCTACTCATTATCATAACATTTATCAGCATGGTGTTGATATCCGGATATATTATCAGATTTTTTTCTTCTGCTACCTTTGCAAGCACAGAGAGAAAACGCCTCAGAGGTGTATTTCCTGGACGAAAAGGTAAACTGAAAGGAATCATTAGTGCTTCAAGTACGTTAATCGTAATATTTTTTATCGCGGCGGCGACGGCGATTTCAGGTGTTGGTTTCAATTATGGTATTTTCCTGCTTGGTGTTCCGGCAATTTGTTTCTCATTACTGTTTTGGAATTATTATTTTTTATGCATGTCAAGGCTGCAAGAAAATACTGTTAAAAAAATAAATCGAGCTCTTTTAATTTTGTGTTCAATCATACTGTTTATTTCAAAG
>NZ_PIOG01000137.1:0-643 GCF_002810545.1 Klebsiella sp. A-Nf5
GTCTTTTTATACTATTGATAAGCAGGGAAAAGATGGCGATTTTCCTAAACGCTTCTCACTGACGCCACGCGTTGTTGCCTGGAACCGGGATGAGGTGGAAGCTTGGCCAGACGCACGTCAGAAATACCCCGACTTAATTGAGCGTGACGCGGGGATGATGAAAGGTCTGGAAAAAACGTGAGAGATACACAGGCAAAAGTTTGCAGCAAATCGTCAGCGCGCAACTTGTCAGACAGAGGAGGGCTCCGGGCGGAAAGATGAAACGATGCCGCCCGTTTATCGCAATTTCAGATTCCTTCCTCTCTGTCAAACAACCTCAGCATTTCAACCGAAACAGGCTTGGGTGAATGCCATTCACACTCACCGCGTAAACGAAAATCAGAAATAGCTGCTTCAATGATCTGTTGGCTTAACGACGGAGCGTCAATAATCATCTGCAACCCCAGTCCATAAGCATAGTTGGGTAAAAAACGATAACAGCAGTGAATTATGGGCGGATCGTCATGAGCTATCTCCTGCTCGCGTTTATGAACATACTGTGAAAAAGTCAGGTTGCCAAACATGACATATTTACTGGGTTCTCGGAATATCATTGTGTGGCTTAGAATTTTTCCTTTTGCGTCGTAATTGTGTCTGGTTTCCA
>NZ_PIOG01000244.1:0-1162 GCF_002810545.1 Klebsiella sp. A-Nf5
GGGACAGACTGATACTCATCGGGTACGCTGCCCTGGCGCACGGCGCGATTCAGCGAAACCAGTAACGATTCATAGGGGTTCGACTCTTCCCAGGCTTTTGCCGGACCGGGTGTCCCCGCCAGCTCGCTGACCAGCTGAATTGTCCGGCCTGAGCCCGCACGGGGCACGGCACGAATGGAGAAGTTCAGCCCGCGTTCGGTTTCCACAATGAAGGTGAACGGTTTTTTACTGACGGTCGCCAGAATGGCGCCGCCGCTGTCGGTCTGCTCCTGGTTTGTCAGGCCACCGTCCAGGCTGTTTATCGCCGTGATGCGATCGCCAGGTACTGTGAACAGATTCGGATCGGTGTTACTCACGGCAATATTTGCCTGACCGCCATTAGTCAGGGGGACCACTGTCGGCGCCAGCGTACCGCTGAGGGTCGCGGACATCGCGGGGGCGACCAACAGCAGACAGCCTGAAATAAATAACGGGTTAATTTTTTTCATTATTTATTTCTCCAAAACGCGCCAGCCAGCTGACACCATCGACACGACTGAACTGAATGACATAGCTTTTAATTTCACTGTAGGGTTTGGAATCCCCAATCCACGTTTTCAGCTCACCCCGGATATCCACGCGGTTCTCTGCCGGCCAGGCACGGATCGACGTCATATAAAAGGTGGCATTAACGTTATTGTCTTTAATGCGTTTCGCATCTTCAGCCAGCTGGACCTTAAGGCTGTTCTGCGAGGCGGGTAATACATACCGGAGTAGCTGCTGATGCTGGGCATCAACCGTTTCCGGTGTGACATTCAGACGCAGGGCAATAAAGGACAGGCCCAGCTGCTCAATATAAGAGGCGTCAGCCTGGTTCTGAGACACCGCAAAGGGGGCACTGAATAACATCGGTGTCACCGCCACTTTCTGTTCTGTCTGAAGACGGTAATTATTTATGCCCTGGATAATATTGGTCGCAAGACTGAGGGTCAGGAGCGTCCCCAGACTGATAAATCCCACAGCGATAACGCGGGTGGTATTTTGTCTGGCACCATGTTCCATATGTTATTTCCCCGTTGATTTATTTAATCCACTGCCGGAAACAGGAGTCCGGAACATCATGAAAGAAACCTTTAAGAAGGGAGGTTGGCAGATACCAGTAAATCAGGTCGCGTAGCCAGGA
>NZ_PIOG01000001.1:0-1151 GCF_002810545.1 Klebsiella sp. A-Nf5
ATTTCATCGCCGTAGAGGCCTGATTGAACCCCAGCCATAGCGCCAGCACCAGCAGCATGCCCCACAGCAAAAGCGCCTGTTTCAGCGTGTTACTCACCCGGCTCATCTTCAAGACTTGCCTGTTGGCAGCAGTTCATCCACCAGTACATTCAGCCAGCTATGCAACCCCCACCAGACGCCAACCAGCACAAGCATTAGCAGTAGCAGCCAGCAAAAAGGAGACTGCCACAGGTAATGCTGACGCTTGGTCAAAGGCACGTTCAGCACTGCCGAATCTTCTTGCACCCTGAATGGCTCAACCCGCTTGCTGAACATCGCAATGAGATGCTGCCGTTCATCAGATTCGGGGTCCTGATAGCGCCCGCGAAACCCCAGCAACAGCACGCGATGAAAACAGGTCAGGACCGCCGGCGTGGGGGCTGGCTCCTGTAAAACCCGCTTCATACGCTCATACAGTAGTTCGCCCGCCTGAAGGGTATTGAAAAAATGCGACTGGAGAGGGTTTTTTAGCCAGACCATCTGGCCATCATCCATCCCGTCCCGGCTGAGAACGGTTTCGTCCAGCAGCGCGCACTGAGCGTAAGTGATATGTTCTATGTCCTGCTGGCTGAATCCGGCCGCTGTCAGACGCTCGCGTACCCCTTCCACCTGCTGCAGACAATGGCGATATAGTTCCTGTCCGTGTCTTGCAGAAGTGTCCTGACGCAGTTCCACCACCGTCAGAAAGGTGTCGCGAAGTAGTACGTTAATGTCGATTTTCCGTTCCTGTGTCATGACCGCAGTACCGCAAAAAGCTCGGGTTTCAGATCACCCAGCGTACCCGGCGCGTAAATCATGCAGCACCCAGCATCCAGCATGGCTTTAGCCGGAGCGCTCTGCATATCCAGCGCAAAATACTGATTCTCCAGCCGTAATGGCAATGCAGCCGGAACCTGCGTCAGCGGAACAACAGGGACACCGTTCAGCGCAACATTAACCAACAACGTAACGTCATCTGGCGCCCCGATTTTGCAGAGCCGTGGTAACTGTTGCAGAACGACGTGCGTCGGCAGCGAGGAGCGAACAGAAAGGTAAAAATCCGCCTGCTCATGCTCACTGAACGCCACGTCAATCCCGGTACGCAAACCGTACTGCCGTGCAATCAGGTAACG
>NZ_PIOG01000098.1:0-1079 GCF_002810545.1 Klebsiella sp. A-Nf5
GGCGAAATTTGCCCGGACATAAGATAAAGGTTAACGAACTGCTTACGAGCGTGATGGAGGAGGAAACGGCTCGGTATTACTCCTCTTCGGCAGACCTGATGGGCTTTTCGCTACCGGCGTAGCAAGGGTTGCCTGACATCATCAGGCAACCACGACCGGTTAGTGCTTGGTTATATACTCACCATGTAACATCATGTCTGATAGTGGTTTTTTCTTACCCTTAGAAACCCATACCGTCTTTTTTACCGTAGACAAAAAGTTTTCTGTTTTGTGATCTAGCAACGGTTCCAACGAGTCGCTTTAATCCACAGAGACAGCGTCACGGATACCTTCCATTTCCGACCAAAACCGAAATGCATCATCACGAATAAATGGACAAATAATACCAAAATGCCCCGTTGTTCTCTCAACCCAGGAATAAACGCCAAAAAAGCCGAGACCCGAATTGCGGGAGCCGTTCCTCTCGTATCCCAGACTCACACCAGTTACCCAGCGCGTAATGGACATCAACCAGAATATTATTCCCCGTCGATGTCATTACTACACCAGGAGTTTGATCTGCCAACATTTCATTGATGGAATCTGGCGAGAGAATACGTTAACCCGCAAACATCCCATTCTGAGCGATCATACTCAGAAAATTGAGATAATCCTCCGCCGTACTGACCGCCCCGCCCTTCAAAACTGGATTCAGGATCTCCTCCACAGGCACATCATTAGCTCGATCCCTTCGCGGATGCATCCATTGGGTTCGCATCATCCCCAACGGTCCGGCTAATTTCTCCTGGAATACCTGACTCTAGCATTTCCCTGTAATCACCTCAACAACAGCGCCAACTACCTGAAAACCCGGATCACCATAGGCAAAAACTTTTCCAGGACGGCTAATCAGAGGGCGCTGCATAAACTCCTGCGCCGACTGTACTAACGTAATGCGATGATCCTGAGCAAACTCATAGAACTCCTCTTACGTACCGGCAAGACCTGAAGTCTGAGATAAAAGCTGACGTAGAGTTAGTTCATCAGCAATTTTCGGAAACGCTGGCAGCCAACGTGAAACAGGCTGATCCAAGGATAAT
>NZ_PIOG01000182.1:0-779 GCF_002810545.1 Klebsiella sp. A-Nf5
AGAGGTTTATCAGCAACAGCTGTGGCAGAAGATCGACGCCGATACCCGCGCGCAGGCCAAAGCCCTGGGGGGCGAAATTATCAAAGTGGATAAAGCGCCGTTCCGCGCCGCCGTGCAGCCGCTATTTGATGACTTTAAGAAAGATCCAAAACAGGCCGCTCTGCTGGCCAAATTTGACGCTGCCGCTGAATAACCTTTAACGGGCCAGCCCCTGGCCCGCTTCACCAGGAAATCAATGATGATACTTAACCGCATAAAGCTAGCGGTGGACCGCACCATCGCCGCATTCTCTGTCGTCGTAATGATTGCGCTGGTTGTCTGCGTCGTCTGGCAGGTGTTCAGCCGCTACGTGCTCAACCAGCCTAGCACCCTGACCGACGAACTGGCGCGTTTCTTAATGATCTGGGTCGGGCTACTGGGTGCGGCCTATACCGTCGGCGCCCAGCGTCATCTGGCGATCGATTTACTTACACTGATGCTCTCTTCCCGCAAGCAGGCACTGCTCAGCGTCATTATCAATCTGCTTATCTTTCTGTTTGCTGGCTCAGTGATTGTTACCGGCGGCGTAAAACTGATTGAAAAAACGCTGTCGACCGCCCAGGTCTCAGCCGCGATGCAGATCCCGATGGGCTATGTGTATCTGATCCTGCCGCTCACCGGCATCATGATGATGTTTTACGCGTTGTGTTTTATCAGCAACGGTCTAAAAAGCATGAAACATTCAGAAGCAGGAGCAAATTAATGGATAGCTATATTGCACTGACGCTGTTTGGCTCGTT
>NZ_PIOG01000212.1:0-1125 GCF_002810545.1 Klebsiella sp. A-Nf5
GCCATTCTGACCCTGGCCGCAACGGGAAGCGAAATGAACCCGTATGCCGTTGTCACCAATGAAGAAACACATGAAAAATTATCGATCGGTAACGACTACACGCGTCCGGTGGTATCCGTACTGAGTCCGGCACTGATGGCGGGCGTCTCCCGCGATTACCTCGTCTATTCTGCCGCTGATATCATTTCACACCTTATCGAAGTGTACTTCACCGCAACCGTTCAGCCTGCAATTCAGTCGCGACTGGTTGAAGCACTCCTAAATACGGTAATTGAAACCACACAAACGCTCATCGCCAGTCCGGATGATGAGGCTGCGCGTGGGGAATTTGCCTGGGCTGCAACCCTTGCTCAAAACGGTTTGATCCTGTCAGGCTGTGCCGGATTTAGTTATCCGAATCATGCAATCGAGCACTCTTTATCCGCACTTTTCAACGTTCCGCATGGGGCAGGGTTGTCCGTTGTTATGCCCGCCTGGATGAAGTGGTACAAAAACCGAAGTACACCGCAGTTTGAGCGTTTCGCAAAATATGTGTTCGGACTCAGTTCGGCAGACGACGGCATCGCAGCGCTTGAGAAGTGGTTCGAAGAAATTGGTACGCCAACACGTCTTGAACAGCTGAACATCAGGGAAGCAGATCTGCCCGCTATCGTTGAGAACGTCCAGATCAATGTCAAAGCGTTTGGTATCGCCAGTGATTACCCGCCGGAAGTTGTAACTGAAATACTCATGCATGCTGTCTGAAACATATCCCTCAATATCCAATGAAAGGTTTTAATATCATGACGCTAAAATCTTCAACGCGCTTTTTTAATGGCGCACTCCTTGCCGGGGCGATGGCTCTGATTTCAACAGAAGCTGCAGTCGCCCAGCCTGCACCAGGCACAGCAGATTCTTCAGTCCGTCTGGTTCAGACGTGGGATAAAACTTTCCCAAGGAGCGAAAAAGTGGATCATCAAAAAGTTACTTTTAAGAACCGTTACGGCATTACGCTGGCCGCTGATGTATATCTTCCTAAAGATCGCGGGAACAAGAAGCTTGCTGCGCTTGTGATTTCCGGGCCATTTGGCGCGGTAAAAGAGCAGGCTTCAGGTCTTTATGCTCAGACCCTGGCAGAGCGCGGAT
>NZ_PIOG01000188.1:0-518 GCF_002810545.1 Klebsiella sp. A-Nf5
AACAACGGTTCGCAGATTGATGAACGCGATAGAGATAGAATATTTGGCCTAGGATTTTCCAGAAAAAATAATGGCCGTGGAATGGGATTGCACATCAGCAATGAAGTTCTTGAAACAATAGGATATCATTTGACTTTGGATGAGCCTAGAGATGGTTCAACAGTGACGTTCAAAATTTCCATGGTGGAAGAATAAAATGAATACATTTACTGAGCTCTCGGAAACCGTTACGAATAATTTTATTCAGAATATTATTTTTATTGATGACAAAGCTTATAATAATGGTCCTGCAGATCAGCACGAATTTGATGCCCAAGAAGTAACAAAAATTTTTTCCAAAAAAGGGAAGATTTGTGCCGTTTATAAACCTGAAGTTGTAAGTGATTTGGATTATTTAACTTTAATTGCAAAGAAATCTGATGTTACAATACTTGATTGGCAAATAGTATTACATGAAGAGCCATCAGAAAATGATGAACCTCAAGATGATGAGGCTGATGCAGAAGAAGATGATGTTC
>NZ_PIOG01000134.1:0-874 GCF_002810545.1 Klebsiella sp. A-Nf5
CCATACCGCCAGCACACAGGCGCAGATCGCTAACATAGTGCGCCACCACGGAAAACCCACTCTGCGCCCCCGCTCATTATCGCCAGTCACGCCCAACCATACCGGCGATGGCAACCATGCGTGGATCGCGGCCTCTGGCGCGGGGGGAAGCGGAGGGCTGAACATCAGACCACGCAGTTGCATGCAAGAAAACGCGCCACCGGCAAGGAGCGGTTTTAGCGCCGTCTTCCATTTAACAATACCGCCTTCAGCGAGCTGATGGGCAAGCCGTAACAGGAAATCGTGGTGGTCGTTATTCAGTAACTGCTGTACTCCCTGTGCGGTCAACTGCAGTGTCCGCGCTTCCAGCAGCGACGCCAGTTGTTCCGGCACGCAGCGTTCAGGCAACAGGCAACCGACGCTTTGTAGCGTACGCCCAGCCTGATAACCACCGTCATCACAAACTTGCCACAGATATAACGGGGCCTGAAAACCGAGCAATTTTCCGCAGGTAGCCAGCTCACGCCAACCTTTATCCACTTGCGCCGTCTGGCAACATTGTTTTTCCGTCAGCGGCCAGATAATGCCGTCCAGCGGACGGAAATGGCGCAGTCTTTTCAGGGATGTCAAAAGTGTCGTATCCGGGGCTGCCGACGCGGAGCCTCCGTATATTAACACTGTGTACTCGCCTTCCTGCCAGCGCTGCGCCGTTAATCCTGGTGCAATCGCTTCCACCTGCGTCGATTCACCCATCACCAATAGCAGGCGGACTTTATGTCGCCAGAGCAGGCCATAGCGGGACCGAAGTTTTGATTTAAGAAGGATGTAAAAATCATCAGATAGTCGCTTTTCATTTTTGGCCGGCACTTCAGGCCGATAAATCGTCTGCTCTTTC
>NZ_PIOG01000018.1:0-676 GCF_002810545.1 Klebsiella sp. A-Nf5
GTATTTTTCCAGGCTGAACACGATGTGAGCCTGATAATATCCCCCTCTGTTTCATACCGGGTAATCAGTTTTAAAAAATCCCGGATATCCTTTAGTGCATCGATCATCAGCTGAATATCTGCTGCACCTTTTGTGTATCGCCCTTCCTCTCTGACCACACTGAATTTATCATCCCGCAACAGGCTGATAAAAAAATCGACCTGTCCTGGTGTAGGGTAATGGTTGTGGTTCAACATCCACTGTATGTCCGAGAGATGACGTTGCATGATTCTTGTTTTACTCAGTCGGATAAAGGGTTCTTCCGAGAGGCGAAGAAAAATGCCATTTAACCTCTCACGAACATAAGCGAATTCATTTACAGGGTCACAATCATACATGTTTGATATTTTCATCATCATTCAATCACATATAGATGATGGCATATAAAGGGATATAGCTGTACAGCGACCAGAACAGCCCCACAGGATCTTTGATCCATACGTTAACCACGACGCCAACACCAAGAAACAACGCCATACTGACAGAGCACACCAGAATCGGCCCCCCGACATAAAGCGCCAGCCAAAATACCAGGAATGCAGGGATAATCAGCAGAATGGACACTATAGTCGATGCACGCGAGGCCTCCCATCCCCGGTAAATCCAGCACGCTTTGAGCACACCGCAGACCTGCCCG
>NZ_PIOG01000085.1:0-933 GCF_002810545.1 Klebsiella sp. A-Nf5
CCCTGCGCGTCACCGGCGGCCCGGCGCACTCCGACGTCTGGATGCAGATGCTGGCGGACGTCAGCGGCCTGCGCGTCGAGCTGCCGCAGGTAGAGGAGACCGGCTGCTTTGGCGCCGCGCTCGCCGCCCGGGTCGGCACTGGCGTTTATCGCGATTTCAACGATGCCTGCCGCCACCTTCAGCACCCGGTGCGCACGCTGCTGCCTGACATGGCCGCCCACGCGCGCTACCAGCAAAAATATTGCCATTACCAACATTTGATTGAAGCACTACAGGGCTACCACGCCCGTATTAAGGAGCATGCATTATGAGCCGACCATTACTGCAACTGGCGCTCGACCATACCAGCCTTGAAGCGGCCAGCCGCGATGTCACCCTGCTACAGGACCACGTCGATATCGTTGAAGCCGGCACCATCCTCTGCTTAACAGAAGGCCTTAGCGCGGTGAAAGCCCTGCGCGCCCAGTGTCCGGATAAAATCATCGTCGCCGACTGGAAGGTTGCCGATGCGGGAGAAACGCTGGCTCAGCAGGCCTTTGCCGCTGGCGCCAACTGGATGACCATCATCTGCGCCGCGCCCCTCGCCACGGTGGAAAAGGGCCACGCCGTCGCGCAAAGCTGCGGCGGTGAAATACAGATGGAGTTGTTTGGCAACTGGACGCTGGATGACGCTCGCGCCTGGTACCGCACCGGCGTCCGCCAGGCGATTTACCATCGCGGCCGCGACGCCCAGGCCAGCGGACAACAGTGGAGTGACGTCGATCTGGCGCGGATGAAAGCGCTCTCAGATATCGGCCTTCAGCTGTCGATCACCGGCGGCGTTGGAGAGGGCGTCCGCCAGTAAATCGAAGGCCAGGTTGGAGTAGGCGGCCTGCGAGCCGGGCGCCGTCTTCAGGGTTGCGGTAGAGAGCCAGTTCCAGCGCTGCTGGCGGG
>NZ_PIOG01000135.1:0-993 GCF_002810545.1 Klebsiella sp. A-Nf5
CCTAATAGAGGAGACAAAGAACTCAACACTGAATTAGCAAAGGACCTCTTTCAATACAAAGAACTATTAGAGAATATAATAGTATCGAACATATTATACCTTATATCATCAAATGATAAGAACTGGACATTATTAATGATGAAACGAATAAATTCATTTAGATTTAGTGATTTTTAGAATCACTATGAGGAGGACTTCATCCTAAATTAAGTCCTCCTACTCACTCCTGCGTATTCTGACGAAGTTGAACAATAGCGCCCTTAGAGGAGTCAGTTTGGAGATCGGAAATTTTTGTACGTTAAGCGCATTATTTAACAAATCTCGATGCGTAACGGATTGATTTTACGTCAGCGGTTATCGCTTTTAAGTTGTAGCTCTTACGGTATCGCATTTAGGTTATCCGATTAAGAGCCTATCCCAGAAGGGAATGTCAGAATGTCGTAACTGGTAATTTATGAAGGCGAAAATATGACAGGCAGAAATGGCGGATCAGCGATGAGCTTTGTGAAAAAATGACACCGCTTATCCCTGAGCACAAAACCAGCCATCCGTTCGGTGCTCACCGTAAACGCGTTGATAACCGTGCGGCCATGAATGCCATATTTTTCGTCCTCAGGACCGGTTGCCAGTGGAACACGCTGAATGCCACCAGGATATGTTCATCGAGTTCTGCACACCGGCGCTTCCAAGAATGGCGTGATGCTAGAGTCTTCGAGCGCTTTTGGCAGAACGGTTTGCTTGCCTGCGAACATCTGGACGGCAGCATGACCAAATCACCGCTGTCAAGAACAAAAAAACAGGCCGCAATCCCGCGGACAGAGTGAAACAAAGCGTAAAGCGCGGCCTGATGACGGATGCCAACGGGCTTCCTCTGTCGCTGGTTGTTGCAGCGGCGAACACGCACGATATCTGACTGGTTGCAGATACGCTTGATGCCCTCCAGATGGGGCATCCGGGACAAAAACTCAGGCTCTGCCTAGACAACGTTATGAA
>NZ_PIOG01000038.1:0-798 GCF_002810545.1 Klebsiella sp. A-Nf5
GCTCGGATCGATAAGCCAGGCGCGACTTAAGAACTGTTCGTCACCGTGCTGGAATACTTTAAAGAACAGTACGTTAATCGAGATGCCGTTCTTACTCAGATAGTCGACGATGCGTTCGGTGGAGGGATCCAGCTCCGCTGCAACAATAATAATTTGATGTGACTTGTTGATGGAATCGTCTTCCAGCTCGGCGTTGAAGCGTTGTCTAAATGCGTCGCCCAAATTTCCACCACCAGAGAATCTATCGTAAATCTGCGACAGACGCTCGGCACTTAAATCATCCACCCATGAGGCGTAATCCAGTGCTTGGGCAACGACTTCACGCGGCGTGCGATCGCGTTTTAGCTCAATCAGGATCAACGAGGCATCCGGCGCGATAGCCAGCAGATCGATACGCCCTTTGTCGAGCGTATTTTCCTGATGGCCGATAATCATCCACTGATCGGAAAGGATAGTAGGGTCGTTTAAAATCATCTTTTCCAGCAGTTGCTCGCTGGCAAGTTTGCTGATGGTTAGCGGCTGAGGGTTCTCCCCTATCCGCCAGATTGCATGATGTACCGGCATCGTCTGATCCTTAGTTTAATGCTGCGTCGGTAAGGGCATCTGCCAGGCGGAGCTGGGTTTGCTGGGCAGATCGCAGACGGGATTGAAGGGATTCACAAAAACTCAAAAGAACATTGACCCTGGCCCAAATTCAGTGCAGTGCTAAATCAGAGATCTTCGTCTTTCCGGAGACTTCGGATGAATTCAGCCGGAGTCATGTCATTTAATGATGAATGTGTTCTCTCATGATTATAT
>NZ_PIOG01000221.1:0-1078 GCF_002810545.1 Klebsiella sp. A-Nf5
GACCTAGCAACTGCGTGATGTGAGTCTTATCGCTGGCCGCACGGAAAGAAACCATTACCTCGGCGCGAGGACAGTCCCACCCTGTACTTATAGCATCCTTTGCAATCAATATCCGTACCCACGTCGAATCCTCAACTCGCTGCGGCTCGATATAAAGTACGTCACGGTTTCCAAATCGCTGTGTGGTACGCTCCCCGAAAACATGCGCCACACTTGAAGAGGTTAGTTCCGGGTAACGTTCGAAAATTATATCTAAAGCCCGCCCAATTTCATCTGGATCCGGTGTGTTTGGAACCTGCAAGACCATTAATGGAACAACAATATGGGCTTCCTGTTGCTGCCTGGAGTATGCACTCCAAGCCAAACTGGATTCTTTCAATTTATCGGTCGCACGCCGTACTAGCACTGTATCGAAATCACCAACATTCTCGGGAATCTCCAGCAGGATAGTATCTTTGATAAGGCCTGACTCCTGAACTTTGGATACATCCACTTCTACATTCGGCAATTTTATATGCTTGCCTGCAGACTCAATAGCCTTGTTGAAACGTTCGACCGTGGCGGATATTCCCCATACCACAGGAATACCGGGCACACTGCCCACACCATTGATAAGGCGCTGGACGATAGTGCTCTTGACATTCTGACTGGCCGCAGTCTGGAGGCCCATGCCTCTATGCGCCTCATCCAACACAAGATAAAGCGTCAAATCAGGGTCTTCAATGGTATTTTGAATCGTGTCCCAAATCGTATAGGCTCGCAGGTCAGGTCTCATTTCAGGGAATGTTGCATCAATTTTGGCCGACATTTCCTCAGGATCGTAACCACGCACCAGCAAACTGTTCTTACTCAACTTCTGAGTGTTAAGAAAATAAATTTTTCCCGCCTGAAATTTCGGTCTGCTGAAAGTATTTCCCACAACTACGAGGTCAGTATAGTTGATGCGATCGCTGGCCTCGATGAAGCGAAAGCGAGTCTGCTCGTTCAATAATGGATCGTCGCTAAACCAGATTACAACTGCGCCGGGGTCGGCATCAAAATTGAAATCATCGTCACCATGGAAAAGAGCCTCAAAAGT
>NZ_PIOG01000172.1:0-554 GCF_002810545.1 Klebsiella sp. A-Nf5
GACGGCAAGATGAACGCTGAGCTGAAAAAACAAAATGTGCTGGCTAACTGAGGACAACCGTGATGACGCTGCATGAGACGAAGTCCTCGCCGATGAAGCAGGCCGCGTCGCCTGACTCGATCGGATGGCTGAGCGCAAAGCGTAAGCGGGCGCTGATCCCGTGGCTGTTTTTAGCGCCTGCGCTCATTATTTTTAGCTGGTTTAAGTTCATCCCGATGATTCAGGGTCTGGTGATGAGCTTTTACAAGGTCAACTTTAATCAGCCGAACGAGTGGGTAGGACTCGATAACTTTACCCGTGCTTTTGCCGACGTCGAGTTGCACGCGGCGGTGGTGAATACGCTGCTGTACGTGGTAGTCACGATGTTCGCTGCGGCTATCCTGGCGTTCTTCCTCGCGATGCTGCTGGAAGGCCCGGCGCGCCACCTGCGTTTTATTCGCACCGCCATCTTTTTACCCGCCGTCACCAGCGCGGCGATCGTCGCCGAAATGTGGCGTATTTTATTCAACCCGACGCCCAACGGCGTGGTTAACCACATTCTCAGCTGGTTTGGC